>CAYWXW010000124.1:0-9372 GCA_964462265.1 uncultured Porticoccaceae bacterium
TGGCTAGCCATCAGGCCAGGGGGGTGGCCAGGCAAAGTAATAGCACGGTGGTGATAGTTGCCAGACGCAGAGTCAACCACACGGGCTGCAGGTCAAGTTGGGTAAAGTCCATGGGCGCTACTTTGTCAGTTCTTGGCAGACTTTGTTAGCGTGTTGTGGGGAAGAACGGGGGGAGTTGGGGGCTATTGCGATTAAAAATTACTGTTAAAATGAGAGGGCTGATATCAGCCCTCTTTATGAATACCTGATTTTTGGATGTTTAAGCAGTGTTTTGGGCGATGACTTTTTGTTGTGAGGTATGCATCTTAAAACCCTCCGACTGGTCGTCGCGGCCCTCTCGCCAACCGTTCATCCATTCATGGGCAAAAACACTATTTGTTTGATGGGGACAAGTATCTTTAGAACGACCGTCAAATCCGAGCTGATATCCTTTAGTATAGGCGCGTTGGGAGGGATCTCTTTTTTGTCTTTTCATCGGGGGTAGTGCTCCTTCTTCTGCCAAAAAATTGTGCTGGCAATTAATGGATTTTTTTATTACAGCCGTCCAAGTTGACCAAAAACACGAGACTCTGTCGAAGATTTTGTTTGTCTATAAATTGTTCGTTTTAATACCCCTATGGAATCATCAATGAAAGATCGCAATACGCAGAGCTACTGGTTTGCAACGTGCCCCAAGGGCTTGGAAGGGCTTCTTCTTAAAGAGCTTGAGAGTCTTGGTTTAAGTCAGCTGCGCGAAACCGTAGCCGGGATTGAATTTAAAGGCGATCTTGAGAGCGCCTATCGGGTTTGTTTGTGGTCGCGACTGGCCAATCGCCTGCTGTTGCCCATCAGTAATTTCCCGGTTGCCAGTGCTGACGAACTCTACGCGGGTGTGGCCGCCGTCAACTGGACAGAGCACTTCTCTGATCAGGTCAGTATTGCCATTGATTTTATTGGCACTGGTGAGGGCATCAATAACACCCAGTACGGAGCACAGCGGGTGAAAGATGGCATTGTCGATCATTTTCGCGAGGCCACCGGCAATCGCCCCGATGTTGATTTGCGCCAGCCCGATATTCGTATCAATGCGCGCTTTGCCCGCGAAAAGGTCACCTTGAGTCTCGACTTTTCGGGTGAGAGCTTACACAAACGTGGTTATCGCATTGCCCAGACTACCGCCCCCTTAAAAGAAAACCTCGCCGCTGCTTTGCTGATACGTGCCGGTTGGCCGGGTGATCACGCGGCGCTGATAGATCCCATGTGTGGCAGTGGTACATTGCTGATCGAAGGTGCAATGATGGCTGCCGACATCGCCCCCAGCCTGCAACGTCAGAGCTTTGGCTTTAGCCATTGGCACGGTCATCAGCCCGAAATTTGGCAGGCTCTGCGCGATGAGGCGACTGAACGCCGTGAGCGTGGTTTACAGGGGCCGCTGCCGCTGATCTGCGGTTACGATCAAGATAATAGCGCCCTCACCGCCGCCGAGCGCAATGTCGAGCAGGTGGGTCTTAGCGGATTTATCGAGCTGAAGCGCCAGCCCGTGAGTGCTTTGCAGCGGCCGGTGTTAGCCGATAGCTCTACTGGCTTACTCCTCACCAACCCCCCCTATGGTGCACGTTTGGGTGATCAGGAAACGCTGAAGGGGCTCTATCAGGAATTGGGTGATGTGCTCAAGCGCGAGTTTGGCGGTTGGTCGGCGGGGGTCTTTACCGGCAATGAATACCTCGGCTTTGCCCTGGGTTTGCGCAGTCATAAAATTTATAAGTTGTTTAACGGCGCCATACCCAGTCAGTTGCTGCTCTTTGAATTGTTCGAAGGGGAGAGGGTCGCTAAGCAAAGCGATGGTAATAGTGGAGAAGCGAAAGAGGGTGGCGTTAACCCCTGGGGCAAATCAGGCAAGCTTAGCGATGGTGCCACCATGCTCGCCAATCGCCTGCGCAAGAATCAGCGCAAATTGGCACCCTGGTTAAAGCGGCAAAACATTAGTTGTTATCGGCTTTACGATGCCGACTTGCCCGAGTACGCCGTGGCCATCGACTGCTATGGCAGCGCCATTCATGTGCAGGAATATGAGCCGCCAGCCAGTATTGATGCCAGTGCGGCGCGGCGACGACTGGCCGAGGTTAGCGATGCGGTATTTGCCGTGTTAAAGCCTGACCAGAGTGAATTCTTTGTCAAACAGCGCCAGCGTCAGCGCGGTGATAAACAGTACGAACGTCTTACCGAGCAGAGTCAGCACACCGCCAAGCGAGCGTTTGAGGTCATGGAAAATGGCGCTCGCTACGAGGTGAATCTGTCTGATTACCTCGACAGTGGTCTGTTTCTCGATCATCGTCCGGTGCGACAATTACTTGCCGAACAGTGTGTCGGTAAACGCTTTCTCAACCTGTTTTGCTACACCGCCACGGCCTCGGTACAGGTGGCATTAGCAGGGGCCGGTGAAAGCTTGAGTATCGATATGTCCAATACCTACCTCGACTGGGCAGGGCGTAACTTCGCACTCAATAAACTCGATACTGAGCGTCACAAGCTGCTGCGTGCCGATTGCTTGAGCTGGTTGGCGGCGACCGAAGGCGCGGGGTTGGAAGGCAGCTTTGATGTTATTTTGCTCGACCCACCGACCTTCTCGAACTCGGCAAAAATGGAGGATGTGCTCGATATTCAGCGCGACCATCAGCGTCTGGTCGAGCAATGCATGGGGCTGTTAAGCGATGATGGGGTGCTGGTTTTTTCCAATAACTTCCGTCGCTTCAAACTGGCGCCTGAAATTGAAGCAAAATTTGCCGTGGAAAATATTAGCCCGGCGACCATTGATAAAGATTTTGCCCGTCGCCCGCGTATTCACCAGTGCTGGTTAATTCGCAATAACAATGAATAGATTATTTAGACTGCAACTCTCCACAACTAAAGGGTGTTAAGGCCGGTGACAATAGAAAATAACAACCTAAACAACGAAAAAATTGTGACCCTTTTTAGCGGCACTGGTTGCCATTTATGCGAGCAGGCCAAAGATGTACTCGAACCGGTTCTGGAGCAGCTCGACTGGCATTGCCGGGAAGTGAATATTCGTGGGGATGAGGCTTTGGAGACGCTCTATGGTCTGAGCATTCCGGTGCTGAAAACGCCCTCGGGTGCTGAAAAGGCCTGGCCTTTTAGTGAGGGCCAGGTGAGGCGGCTATTGCAGTCTAATTGACAGGCCACGTTTGTTGGTAAAAGTAAAATAAAGCGCCGCCAAGTGCTATGCCTATAACGCCCAGCAGGGCGAGAAGATAATCAAGCCTGATTGATAAGAACCCCGCAAAAAAAACAATAAAGCAAATAGCCGTTGCAAAATAGAGCGTCAGGAGGGCAAGCCTCCAGGCACCCATAAAAGCCGAAAGTAAGGCTAGTGGTAGGGCTAATAGAAGTAGTGCCAGGGCTGGGGTGAAGGGGGCTGAGCCTAAAATATAAGCTGTTACTGCCAAGATTAAAGCCAGCGAGCCAGGCACTAAACGTATAGTTCGCTGTTTTGTCATACTGCGTTAAGGCCTTGTTAACAGGGTGAGTTCAATGGGGTTTGCCCTGTACCAGCGCGCGCAATTCAGTTATTTTTCTCTCCACAGCCTGGGCACCCTGCAGCGCCGGTTTGAGGCTGAGTAGTTGCTCGAGATCCTGAGCGGCGGGTTCGTAGCACTCAAGTTTTTCCAGTACGCCGGCGCGATCAATTCTGTCCTGAACCGAGTCGTTATCGAGCAGTAGCAGGCGATCGCAAAAACTGAGTGCCTGTGCGTAATCGCCCTTGTTGATGTAGATAGCTTTCAGGTTGCCAAGCATACGGCGCAAGATGGCTCGCTTGCTAATGCTGTTGAGGAACTCGGGCTTAAAGGGCAGGGTGTTGCCCGATGAGACGTCTAGCAAGTCTTTGCAATCGTCAATACTCAGCACTTGTCCGGCGAAGGGGTCAATAATGACACTCTCTGTTTGAGTCTTGATAGGTATGCTGTCGCCCTCTGCTGAACGAAGCTTTAGCAGGAAGTGGCCGGGAAAACCCACGCCGTCAATGTGTAAGCCCAGCGCTTCACCCACCCAGATGTAGACCAGAGCGAGGCTGATAGGAATGCCGCGACGGGTTTCCAGCACCCGGTTGAGATAGCTATTGTCCGGGTTGTAGTAGTCCTTACTATCACCACTAAAGCCCACCTGGCGGTATAGCAGGTAACAGAGTTTACTGGCGATTTCCTCAAGGCTTTGCTGGGTGTCGATCTGCGCACGGGCTCGCTCAGCTAGTTTGGCAAGGCGCTGGTAGCTGTCCTCGGGGTCGAGTTCGGGGTTGTGTTCGGCGGCGATACAAAGTGCAGCGCGAATCAGGTCGATGGCTTCATCGCTACCGTCTAGCATGGCGGCGAACTCTGCTTTTGGCGCAAAGGTGAGTTTGTTCAATATTGGCTTCCCGATAAATAAATTATTAGTTTTATTGAGTGTGAAGCTGTAGGGAATTACAGTTTACAGTGTGAGCGAAAAGAGATAGCCCTAAGAGTGTAAACGAAAAAATTGTTGGCTCGTAGTACTTGTTGCATGGGCGATGACTTCCGCCGATTCATCGCGAAACTCGGCCACGGAATCGAGTACCCAGGGCAGGTAAGCGGGTTCGTTTCGACTCGACTTTGGCTTGGGCCGTAGCGTACGGGGTGTCAGGTAAGGGGCATCGGTTTCCAGCATCAGTCGGTCGAGGGGGATGTTGTGAACCATCTGCTGCAGATCCTGGCCTCTGCGCTCGTCGCAAATCCAGCCGGTGATGCCGATGTGTAAATCCAGATCGAGATAATTAAACAGGGCTTTTTTATCGCCGGTGAAGCAGTGCAGTACACCGTCGACCAAATGGTCGCGGTAGCTGTGGAGTATTTCTAGTTGCCTTTTATGGGCGTCTCGTTCATGGAGAAACACCGGTAGCTGTAGCTCGCTGGCCAGTTCGAGCTGTGCCTCAAAGGCCAGTTCCTGTGCCGGGCGCGGTGAAAAATCTCGGTTGAAATCTAGCCCGGTTTCACCGATGGCGACAACAGCCTTATGGCTGGCCAGATCTCTTATAACGCTGGCGCTAGCCTTGTGCCAATGCTTGGCTTCGTGAGGGTGAACGCCCGCAGTACAGTGGAGCATGTTGGGGAATTCTTCGGCGTAGCGCTCGCACAGGTCAATCACTTCATGACAGATGGATTCGCTGGTGGCGGTGAGAATACAGGCGCCAATGCCGGCATCCCGGGCGCGTTCGAGTACCGCGTGAGTTTCACCTTTAAAGCGTTTGTCAGCAAGATTGAGGCCGATGTCTATCAGTGGGCGGGGGTGTTGATTAATGGTCATTGAAAAAGCTACAGCAGTTGTTGTTTTTCAGCGGGCGAGAGCAGGGGCTGATCGAGCTCGAGATGGTGGGCAAAAATAAGCGTATAGGCGAGGACGTTTTGCACATACTGACGGGTTTCACTGAAAGGGATGGTTTCTATCCACACATCGTAGGGCAGTTTGCCAGCAGTTTTTTTCCGCCAGGTGGCGACGCGATGGGGCCCGGCATTATAGGAGGCGATGGAGAGAATGCGATTATCGGCGAAACGTAACATCATGTCCTTAAAATAGCGACTGCCGAGGCTGATGTTTTTCTCGGGGTCGAATAATTGTTGTTGGCTTTTGTGCGGGAGAGGTGACGTCGGCGGCAAAGGCGCTTTCCTGACGGGAGATGGCAAACAATAAGGTTAGCGGTAAATCAACATTGCGGGCCTGTTTTTCGAAGGCCTGGCGGTAGGCCTGGGGGAAGCGAATATCGATATCGTCCCAGTATTTGGCTGCGGCCATGGCCTGAACTGCCTGTGGATACCAGTGTTTCTGATTGGCAAGTTGGGCGGCGACGAGCCATTGATCGGGCGCGAGATTTTTGGTGGCGCCGTACCATTCCCGACGAGCTGAGAGGTTTTCACCCTGCACAAACAGTTCGCGCACGCGAAGCATAGCGGGGGTGTTGGCCAAAGTGTCGACATCGGCAAGGTTGGGCAATAGCGGCTTCTCTGCCATACGATAGGGGTTGGCGACCCGGTCACTGGCGAGAAAGCCGTAAAAACTGCGAAAGCGCGATAGCTCTCGGAAGGTGGTTTTGGCGGCATCGATAATGTCAGCATCGCTACTGGTCATCAGCTGCGCTCGAGCTTGCCAGTAACGCCAGCGCTGTTCGTCACGAATTGGCTCGGGCAGGGTGGCGATCCACTCTTTAAGCACTAACCACTGCTCGGCGCGCAGCAGCGTACGTAGCTGCCATTCCAGTAATTTACTGTCGGCCAGGGCGATATTATCGTTGAGGTAGCCCAGGGCAGCAGCTTCGTATTCCTGTTTGTGCAGACCCTTGACCAGGTGGGGCAGCAAGCGCTTTTGGGCGGCCTCGTCGAAGCTATGACTTTGGCGATAGCGCGCCCAGTGCTTCATTGCCTCAGTGGCGCGTTGTCTGGCGAGGTGGGCAATGCCGTGCTCGATAATTGCTCGGTTATCGGCGGAGTCTTCACCGAGCAGAGTGTAGTTGCCGACCTGCGCTGGTTTGCGGTCAACAGCGAGATAAAAGGCGGCTTTGTCGCGATATTGGCGGCTGATAAAAAAGCGCTCGATATAGCGCGCCAGCTGGAATTTGTGATTGCGTACGGCGAGAGTATAGCGCTGCCAGGCGACGGCTTCGGTGATTTTGTCCTTGTCTGTGAGCAGTTTAAAGAGAGGGTCACAGGCTTGCGGCTGTGACTTGCCGACAGTCCACAGGGCTAGCGCGTCGCTCAGGGCGGCATCGCGCAAACCACTTTTATAGCGGGCGTACTGGTACTGGCATTGCTGAGCCGTGGCGGCAGAGGCAGGCGCGTAATAGGCTATAAATAGCTGCCAACGCTGCCTTTTGTAGAGCAGTTGTAACCAGCGCTTTCTCAGTGTTCTTGCAGCCGGCACATCCTTGAAATTTTTGAGAAAGTAGTCAATAGCATCTTGGCTGCCCAGCGTTATGTTGCGACTGATACGCGCGTATTGCAGGTAGGGGTAGAGAGGGTAGGTTTTGAGGGTGTCGTGGTGTTCGGCAAAACTTACTGTGGAACCCCGTTGTAAATCCAACTTAACTTTTTTATAAAGTTGCCGCTGTACTTCAAGGTGTTTGTTTGGCACTGCTATACCAGGTGTTGTGGTCACGCCGTTGTCATCACTGCTAACAGTAATAGTGAGCTCGGCGCGTACCAGGGTACTCGCAAAAAATGGACTGACGACCGTCAGCAAGACAAGAAGGAGGCAGGGCAGGTAGCTGCGCATAGACAAAGTGTGTAGTGAGCACCTGTGAATAATAATAAAAAGAATCATTTTTTGGGGATCAACTCCGTCCGTGAAGTATTGGGGTCGATCATCTGACCCCAAGCCCGGTGAAATGTTGCTACTTTTCTTTTTTGATTCTCACTGCCAGCACATCACACACCGAGCCGTGCAATACGCCGTTGGCGGTAGAGCCAAAGACCAGTGCCAGGCCGTGGCGACCGTGGCTGCCGACAACGGTGAGGTCGACGTCATTCTCTTTGGCAAAGTGGTGCATTTCCTTAGCGGGTTGACCGATCAATACGTGGGCATGGTCGGTTGACAAGCCAAGCTGCTTGCAAAAGCTCCGCAGGCGGCCGTGAGCCTGCTCTTCCATCTGTGCCTGCACTTCGCTGAGATCCATCGGGATATCGCCGCCGTAGGCAAATGACAGGGGTTCCTGTACATGCAAGAGGCTGATGCGAACATCTTTGTCGTGGAAGAGCTCTTTAACGCGATCGATAACCAGCTGTGATTCGGGCGATAAATCGAGGCCAACAAGAACGTGATTGTAGTAAGACATAGATAAAGTTGCTCCGTGATTCGCGCTATAGTGTAAACCTATCGCCACCCAGAGTTGAACCGTTGTGAGTTATTTAGTTATTGCCGTCGCCGTGTTGGTGATGATCTCTGTATTAACCTCGTTTCGGCCATCGAATCGACAGAAACAGCAAGTGATTTTACGCCGTTACGCTAATGAGCGTGGCCTGCATGTGGAAATCGTTGCCGATGCGGTGACCGATCAAAAAGGCAGTAGCCCAACGGCAGTGCGCTACTTATTGCCCTGGACGGCGAAAAACATTCGCCACGATGACCAACGCCATTGGTTGCTAGTGCGGGGGCAACGGGGCAAATTGTCGCCCTGGAAAGGCTGGTGCTGGTTTCAACAGGAGGCTCCAAAGGACTGCCATAGTTCTATCCGCCGGGCACTGGATAAAATGCCCAGCAGCGTGAATGCAATATGCAGTAATAGTTTTGGTCTGGGAGCCTATTGGCCAGAGAAAGGTAAGGTTGAAGAAATTGATAACATAGCCGATGGCCTGCGCATCATTTCGAGAAATATCAAAACCGATTAAACCCTGTATAGCAGGCTTGAAACGCTATCTGGGATGCCTTCAGAGGGCTTGATAGATGGTTTTATAGCTGAGACCCGCAGCAAAGAAATTTAGGAAATCCCTTGACCGCCAGGGTTTCAAGCCTTATATATCGCTCCTCGTCGGCCCTGTCGGGCTTTTTCAACCAAATGATATTGTAGGTTTGCATGGGTAAATCACTGGTTATTGTTGAATCACCAGCAAAAGCGAAAACCATTAACAAATATCTGGGTAACGATTTCATCGTTAAATCCAGTATTGGCCACGTGCGTGATTTGCCCACCGGGGCCTCTAATCGCACACCAGCCGACCCCAAAGAGCGGGCCAGGCAAGCGGCCATAACCCGCAAGTTGTCGCCGGCAAAAAAAATTATTCACAAACAAAAGAAGGCAAAAAAGCAGCTTATTACCCGCATGGGTATTAACCCTGAGAAAGACTGGGCGGCCGATTACCAAATACTGCCGGGCAAGGAAAAAGTCGTTAGTGAGCTGGTTAAGCTGGCGAAGAATGCTGACACCATCTATCTGGCGACGGATTTGGATCGCGAAGGTGAGGCCATTGCCTGGCATCTACAACAAACCATTGGCGGCGATGACAGTCGTTACAAACGCGTGGTGTTTAACGAGATCACCAAGAAGGCCATTCAGGAAGCCTTTGCCAAGCCGGGCAAACTCGACATCAATCAGGTCAACGCCCAGCAAGCGCGGCGCTTTCTCGATCGCGTGGTGGGCTTTATGGTCTCGCCACTGCTCTGGGCCAAGGTCGCCCGTGGCCTTTCGGCGGGACGAGTGCAGTCTGTCGCTGTGAAGCTGGTGGTGGAGCGGGAGCGAGAAATTCAGGCCTTTGTGCCCGAAGAGTACTGGACCCTGCACGCTGATCTGGAAAAGAAAACTGAGGAGCAGGTGCGCTTTGAAGTGCGCAGCCACAATGGTAAAGCCTATCGCCCGATTGATGAAGCCGGCAGTGTCTC
>CAYWXW010000125.1:0-9364 GCA_964462265.1 uncultured Porticoccaceae bacterium
TAGACTTCGAAATGTACATGGGGGCCAGTGGAGCGCCCGGTACTACCCATTTTTGCGATGACCTGGCCTTTTTTTACCAGGTCACCCACTTTGATCAGGTTAGTTTTGTTATGCCCGTAACGCGTGACATAACCTTCACCGTGATCAATTTCGATTAGACGGCCATAGCCCTTATAGGGTTCGGAACGGGTGACAATGCCAGAGGCAACGGCGATCACATCCGAGCCCTCTTTACCGGCAAAGTCGACACCCAGGTGCCAGGCCTTGCGACCGTTGAAGGGATCCGTTCTCTTACCGTAACGCGAAGACATCCAGCCCTTGGCAATGGGGCGACCGGAGATTGTATTCTCGCGTTTGAGATCACGGTCGACAATCATCACGCGCAGTAAATCTAGCTGCTGCTCGCGGTTATCCATCCGTGCTTCGAGTTCAGCAAATAAATCCTGCAAGTCCGTCGACATAATATTGCTAACTTCAGGGGCAGATGTCTCAGGGGCATATGTCTCAGGGTCAGTGGTCTCAAGGCCGCTAGAAAGAGAGTCGCTAAACTGCCTCTCTCCAGGCTCATCTGCCTCAACTGGGCCACCGATTGCGGGCGTACGACTAAAATCAAATTCGCCCTTATCGAGCCCGGCAATATCGGCGATACGCTCGCCAAGTGCGTCCATTCGCACCATGCGAGCCTGAATTTCAGCCAGTTTTTGCGAATAAGCGGCAATTTTTTTATCCGCGCTAGCAACCCCTAGCTGAAGCTCTTCGTGCTGTAGATCCAGCTCCGCCTGCACCGCAGCCAGTGCTGCCCGTAGCGAAGCATCACCACGATCACTGTTCGCGCCGATAACCAGTCCGGCGCCGAGGGGCACGCCGAGCACACACAAAGACAAGGCCACTTTGGCCCAGGTATTCAAGGTTAGTGTCAACGATTTGCTTTGGCGGGAGCTAAGGAAAATAATTTTCATAAGCGCACTTTAAAGTAGAGCTCCGGTAAGGGAATTAACAGGTAAACCAATGTCCTTTGAGCTACTGCCCTCACTACCACTCGCCTGTATTGCCTGGCTCTTCAAGTACCTAATTTTCAAGTAGCTAATCTTCAAGTCATTAAACAGCGGCAATGGCGGGCTTGGAATAGGAGATCGGTGCATCTTGCTCATTGTCTTCGAAAGTTACCACTTCCCATGCGTCCTTTTGTGCGAGCAGTTCACGCAACAACATATTGTTCAATGCGTGACCAGATTTGAAGGCATTGAATTCACCAATCAGGCTATTACCCAACAAATACAAGTCGCCAATGGCATCGAGCACCTTGTGTTTGACAAACTCGTCCTCATAGCGCAAACCGTCTTCATTCAAGACTTCAGCATCATCCACGGCAATGGCGTTATCCATACTGGCACCACGAGCGAGGCCCTGTGAGCGCAAGTATTCAAATTCGTGCATAAAACCAAATGTGCGGGCTCGGCTCACTTCTTTAACAAAGGAGGTGCTGGAAAAGTCGACAGTGACTTCTTTGTTGCGCTCTTTAAAGGCGGGGTGATCAAAATGAATCGTGAAGGTGACTTTAAAGCCATCGAAGGGTTTGAAGGAAGCTGTTTTATCCTCCTGACTCACTTCCACCAATTTTTTAATACGAATAAATTTCTTCGGCGCATCCTGCTCGATAATGCCCGCCGATTGAATCAGAAAAACAAAGGGCCCGGCACTGCCGTCCATAATGGGTACTTCTGGGGCGGTAACATCAATGATTGCGTTGTCGATACCCAAACCAGCCATTGCCGACAAAAGATGCTCTACCGTGGAAACTCGCACATCGCCATTGACCAACGACGTGGAGAGCGTCGTATCGCCAACATTCATCGCCTTGGCTTCAATTTCAACCACTGGGTCAAGATCAGTACGACGAAACACAATGCCAGTATTAACCGCTGCGGGCTTAAGGGTCAGATAAACTTTTTCACCCGTGTGTAAGCCAACGCCGGTCGCACGGATGGTATTGTTTAACGTACGCTGTCGTATCACTGCTTAAGTCCCCTGAGTACAAGCGCGGGATAGTAGCAAAACCCAGGGCTCGGCTCTACCCATATTGTCGGCCCAAACCCCACAGAGGGGTATGCAGGGTTAAGACCGACACTTTCTACACCACGGCCTTTAGTCAGCCTGGCGACGCAAAAAAGCCGGGATGTCCAAATAATCCATATCGGCTTCCTGATGTGCAGCCACCTTGGCCATTGCTTCACCCTGTGGCTCGGGTGCGACTGAACTGGCTGCAACCGCACCGCCGCGCCGAGATCCTCGACCAGAGGTGCGTGTAACGGTCGGCCGATCCAACTGGCCATAGTCAATTTCACCATTGGTTTTCAGGGTGTTATCAACCACCTTGGCGGGTACAGGTCGGCTGATTTCTTCTGTGCGACCCAGCCCGGTAGCGACCACAGTAACACGCAACTCGTCACCCATTTCATCATCAATAACGGTACCCACAACTACGGTAGCCTGATCGGAGGCAAACTCCTCAACGGTATCACCGACATCGGAGAACTCGCCCAACGACAGATTGGGCCCGGCGGTAATATTGACCAAGATACCCCGTGCACCGCGCAGATCGATATCTTCCAGCAGAGGGCTATGCACGGCAGCTTCCGCCGCTTCGCGCGCACGGTTTTCGCCGCAGGCAATACCCGAGCCCATCATCGCCATGCCCATTTCGGACATCACCGTGCGTACGTCGGCGAAATCGACGTTAATCATACCGGGGCGAATAATCAGGTCTGCAATACCCTGTACCGCGCCCAGCAATACGTCATTGGCCGCTTTAAAGGCATCCAGCAAGGTCGTATCTTTGCCCAATACAGATAGCAGCTTCTCGTTGGGTACGGTAATCAGCGAGTCCACTTTGTCCTTGAGTAACTTGACGCCTTCGTTGGCGATCGCCATACGCTTACGACCTTCAAAGGGGAAGGGGCGAGTCACGACGGCAACGGTTAAAATACCCAAATCTTTGGCGATATCGGCAACCACTGGCGCAGCACCTGTACCTGTACCACCACCCATGCCGGCGGTAATAAAGACCATATCGGCACCTTCTAACACCTCGGCGATGCGCTCCCTGTCTTCCATCGCCGCCTGGCGACCAATTTCAGGATTGGCTCCAGCACCCAGACCCTTGGTGATGCCATTGCCCAACTGCAGCAAGGTGGCATCGGGCAGGCCTTTTAAGGCCTGAGAATCGGTATTGGCACAAATGAATTCGACGCCGTCAACCTGGCTGTCGATCATATGCCGCACTGCATTACCACCGCCGCCACCGACACCGATGACTTTTATTTCTGCCGTTTCCGGCATGCTGTCCACAATTTCAAACATGATTATTACCCCTCGATTAACGTTGCTATTTAACTAGCTATCTACCCATTAAAAAATTAAAGATGCTCTTTAAACCAAGCCTTGATACGCGATATCAAACCCTCACCCTTCTCACCCTCCTGTGCCTTACCACCTTCTCTCTGTTGCTCCATGCCATAGAGCAACAAGCCCACACCCGTCGAATAAATCGGGTTGTTGACGATATCGCTCAAACCTTGAATATTTTGTGGGCAGCCGAGCCGCACCGGCATGTGGAAAATTTCCTCCGCCAACTCAACTGCCCCCTCCATTTTCGCCGTACCGCCGGTCAGCACGATGCCGGCAGCAATCAATTCTTCAAAACCACTGCGCCGTAATTCAGCCTGTACCAAGGTGAATAATTCGTCGTAGCGCGGCTCCACCACTTCAGCCAGGGCCTGGCGAGACAAATCTCGTGGCGGACGATCACCGACACTCGGCACTTTGATGGTTTCTTCCGGCCGCGCCAGTTTCGCCAGTGCGCAGGCATATTTGATCTTCAACTCCTCCGCATTAGCGGTGGGCGTGCGCAGAGCCATGGCGATGTCGTTGGTGACCTGATCACCGGCAATGGGAATCACCCCGGTGTGGCGAATGGCACCATCGGTAAAGATGGCGATATCCGTGGTGCCACCACCCAGGTCCACCATGCACACACCGAGCTGTTTCTCATCTTCGGTGAGCACGGCATAACTCGAAGCCAGCTGTTCGAGAATGACGTCATCGACTTCCAGCCCACAGCGGCGGATGCACTTTTTAATATTTTGCGCGGCATTGGCGGCACCTGTCACCAGATGCACCTTGGCCTCAAGCCGCACGCCCGACATGCCCAGGGGTTCGCGTACACCCTCCTGGTTATCGATGATGTATTCCTGTGGCAGCACGTGGAGAATTTCCTGATCGGCGGGAATCGCCACCGCCCGCGCCGCATCAATCACCCGTTCGATATCGAGGCGATGCACCTCTCGATCGCGAATAGCAACAATGCCGTGGGAATTGAGGCTGCGAATATGATTGCCGGCAATACCCGCGTAGACCGAGTGAATCTGGCAACCGGCCATCAACTCAACCTCCTGCACCGCCCGCTCAATAGCCGCTACGGTGGATTCGATATTCACCACCACACCCTTCTTTAAACCTGAAGAGGGGTGCATGCCGGTGCCAACGATTTCCAGCTGTCCGTCGGGACCCGCCACACCGACAATCGCCACCACTTTTGAGGTGCCAATATCGAGGCCGACGATCATTTGTTCATTGCTGTTATTTGCCATGAATTAAGCTCTTTTCTCTTAATCTTTAAGCTGACACATCAGCTCGACGCTTCACTTTTACGCCACGACACCGCCACACCGTTGTCGTAGCGCGCATCAATCGCTTTAATTTCTTCTTGTCTGCTGGCTAGCTCGCCCTGCCAAATGGCTAAAAAGCGCCGCACTTTAGCAATCACATCACCGCGACCCAGCGCCACTGCGTGGCCAGAGGCCAACTTCAAGCTACGAGCGCCGTGCTCGTCGACACTAAAGGCCACCACTTTTAAACCCTGGCCAAACATCAATTCACTGACATCGCGAAATTCACTCATCACCCGTCGCGAATGCCCCTCTGGCCCCACCAAAAGCGGCAAATTGCCAAGGGTTCTACTGTCAGTCGCTTTAAGCGCCACACCACTGCGGTTCAAAAAGCCACTGTCGCGCCAGCGGGCAATGGGCACTTCTTCAACGATGCTAAGTTGCAAACGGTCGGGCCATTGACGGCGCACACTCGCCGAGGCTATCCAGGGGTGGGCCTCAAGGCGCTCGCGCACAAGGGCTAAATCGAGGCTAATAAAACCGCCACTGGTGATATCACCCACCAGCACTTCAATTTCACTTTGTGTCACTCGCTGATAAGGGCTATCGACGGAAATACGTGCCAGCGGTCTGTCGATGTAGCGATACAGCAACACCGAACCGACCGCAAAACCGACCAACACACCAGCCAACAGGGAAAACCGCGCAAAGCTTTTCAGCCATTCCAGTACGCCCACCAAAACATCGCTACGCCTGGCTTCACGCTGCATTTTATTGCGTCGTGCACCGCGCCCTTTGGCCCTTGCTGGCGTCGTGCGTGCCATATCAGGCAGCCCCTCCAGCGATATTAGAAAGTGTCTTTTTCTCACTTTCAGGCAATGAGGTCTGTAATATTTCAATCAGTAGATCCGCAAAACTGATGCCTGCCGCCGCCGCAGCCATTGGCACCAAACTATGGTCAGTCATGCCCGGCACAGTATTCACCTCAAGCAAACGCGGCTCGCCATCTGCGGTCATCATCACGTCAACGCGACCCCAGCCCTCGCAACCAAGGCTGGTAAAAGCTTCGAGCGCCAATGTCTGCATGGCTTGCTCAGCGTCGGCTGACAAACCGCAGGGGCAGATATAGCGCGTGTCGTCGGCCAGATATTTCGCTTCGTAGTCGTAAAAGGCTCGATCGGTTTCCAGCTTGATGACCGGCAGCGGGCGACCATTCAATATTGCCACCGTGTACTCACCACCACTTAGCCAACGCTCAGCAATCACCACACTGTCAAAGGCATCGGCGGCAAGCCAGGCAGCTTGTAGTTCATCGCCACTACTGGCCTTGGCCATGCCCAGGCTGGAACCCTCACTAGCAGGCTTAACCATCACTTCGCCACCCAGCTCAGCCAGCAGAGCCGACCAGTCACTGTCTTTATGCAGTAGCGCAAAACCCGCTGTGGGCAGACCAATGCCCTGCCACAACTGCTTGCAGCGCAGCTTGTCCATTGCCAATGCCGAAGCCAGTACGCCACTGCCGGTGTAGGGCAGGCCCATGCATTCCAGCGCGCCCTGCACGGTGCCGTCTTCACCGCCCGCACCGTGGAGAACAATAAACACGTGATCCGCTTGCAACGCTTCAAGCTCCGCTATCCAGCCCGGCCCGAGATCCAGCCCGTGGGCATCAAGACCTTTGGCCTGCAGTGCTGACAGCACGGCCTTGCCACCCTTTAAGGACACTTCGCGCTCGCCAGACTGGCCACCGTAAAGCACGACGATACGGCCTAACGCACTGCTCACAGGGGATGGGGTATTAATCGTCGCCATGCTTATTGCAGCCCCCCATCGGCCAGCAGCTTGACCAGCTTACTAACACTGCCCGCACCCTGGGTCATGACAATATCGCCGGGCTTAACCAGTGATTTAAGGATGTCGGGGGCAGCCTCTATCGACTCCGCATAAACAGGGTCAACCTTGCCGCGTTGACGAATAGCGCGGCACAGATGACGGCTGGTGGCTCCGGGAATTTCTTCCTCCCCGGCGGTATAAACAGGCACCATGATTAAGACATCAACCTCAGACAGCACCTCAACAAAGTCATCGTAGAGATCCCGCGTACGGGTATAGCGGTGGGGTTGGAAAATCAGTACCAAACGGCGTTGCGGCCAGCCTTCGCGCACGGCTTGCACGGTCGCTTTCACTTCACTGGGATGATGACCGTAATCATCCACCAGCATGGCTGTGCCCGCGCCACCGGCAACGGGATAGTTGCCGTAGACTTCAAAACGTCGACCGACACCCTGAAAGCCCCCCAGTCCGGCGCAAATCGCCGCATCATCAAGGCCTTCATCGCTGGCCACAGCAATGGCGGCGGTGGCATTCAACATATTGTGACGACCGGGAATATTCAGCTTGATTTTGAGGCTACTTAAACCATCGGGCCGATCGACCTGAAAATAAGCGCTGCGCTCTTCAACACTGGCCTCGCTGATGCGGTAATCGGCATCTTCGCTGAAGCCATAGGTAAGAACGGGGCGTGACACCAGAGGCATAATTTCTCTCACCACCGGGTCGTCAATACACAACACCGCCAAACCGTAAAACGGCAGGTTGTGGAGGAATTCAATAAAGGTTTTCTTCAACTTCGAGAAGTCAAAGTCGTAGGTTTCCATGTGATCGGCTTCAATATTGGTCACCACGGCCACCATGGGCTGGAGGTGCAAAAACGAAGCATCACTTTCATCGGCCTCGGCGACCAGATAGCGGCTCTCACCCAACTGGGCATTGGTACCGGCACTGGTCACTCTGCCGCCAATCACAAAGGTCGGTGCCCGCCCTGCCTCGGCCAGCACATTCGCCAGCAGGCTGGTCGTGGTGGTTTTTCCGTGAGTGCCCGCAACGGCAATGCTGTGGCGATAGCGCATTAATTCTGCGAGCATTTCAGCACGGCGCACTACGGGAATGCGCGACTCCCGTGCGGCGATAATCTCTGGATTCTCTTCATTGACGGCGCTCGATTGCACCACCACGTCGACACCCTTAACCTGCTCACCCTTGTGGCCAATATCAATATGGGCACCCATGCCCCGTAGACGCTGAATATTGGCATTAGCCGCCAGATCGGAGCCAGAAATCGTGTAACCCTGGTTCAATAGCACCTCGGCAATGCCACACATGCCGCTACCGCCAATGCCGATAAAGTGAATGCGGCGGATGCGGCGCATTTCTGGAACTGCATAAATGCCACTCATGCCATCACCTCTTCACAGACATCGGCCACCGTATTGACTGCATCGGGCAGGGCCAGGGCGCGCGCCGCCACAGCCATCGCGACCAGTTGTTGTTTATTGACCAGTAGTTCTTTCAGCAAGGTCGCCAGTGCCTCCGGGTTGAGATCTTTTTGTTGCATCATCACGGCGGCATGGTTGTCGACCAGCCAGCGCGCATTTTCGCTCTGGTGATCGTCAATGGCGTGAGGATAGGGAATTAACAGCGAGCCTAAACCGGCTGCTGTCAGCTCAGAAACGGTCAATGCGCCCGCTCGACAAATCACAAAGTCCGCCGCGCCATAGGCCGCCGCCATATCATCGACAAAGGCAACGACCTCTGCGGTAACACCTGCGTCTCGATAGGCCTTACGAGTTACTTCAAGATGTTTTTCACCGCACTGATGAACCACGAGCGGGCGCTCAGTTTCAGCCAGTAGTGCCAGAGCCTCGGGCAGCACCTGATTAATAGCCAGTGCGCCAAGACTGCCACCGAGCACCAATAAACGGGGGCGCTGGCCTTGCGCAAAGGACAAGCACGTTTGCGGTGCGGCAATGGCACTGATTTCTCGGCGCACCGGATTGCCACAGTGCTCGCCTTTTACTAGCGCATTGGGGAAGGCTTGCAGCACGCGAGTCGCCAGCTTTTGCAAAATTCTATTGGTGGTGCCGGCGACGGCATTCTGCTCGTGAATCACCAGCGGCTTGCCGAGTAATCGAGCCGCCAAACCACCGGGGCCAGAGGCAAAACCACCAAAACCCAGCACACATTGCGGCCCGACACGGCGCACCACGCCAATGGCTTGCCACAGTGCTTTCAATAAGCCGAAGGGAGCCTTGATTTTGCCCACTACACCGCTTTTGCCACGCAGGCCCACCACATCGATAAAGTGCAGGGGAAAGTCTGCACCCGGTACTAAGTCGGCTTCGATACCGCGCCGCGTACCCAGCCAACTCACTACTATACCGCGCTCGCGCAACTCTTCTGCTACCGCCAATGCTGGAAACACATGGCCTCCGGTGCCGCCGGCCATAATCAAAAGACGCCGGGCTTTCATCGCGCCACCTTCGGCTTGGTTTTACCGGTACGCTTGGCCAATGCGGCCATAGCGTCCATCTCGATGCCGACCCGCAGTACCAGAGCAATCATCATCGCGCACACCAGCAGGCTACTGCCGCCGTAGCTAATAAAGGGCAGGGTTAAACCTTTGGTGGGTAGCAGTCCTGAGGTCACGCCGATATTAATAAACACCTGCCCGGCCAACAGTATGCCGACACCAAACACCACATAGGCTGAAAACCAGTCCTGGCGCTGCACCGCTCTGCGGGCAATGATAAAAATTCGCGCAATCATCAAGGCAAATAACGCCATCACCACTAACACACCCAATAAGCCAAATTCTTCGGCGAGAATGGCAAAGACAAAATCGGTGTGAGCCTCGGGCAAAT
>CAYWXW010000126.1:0-9235 GCA_964462265.1 uncultured Porticoccaceae bacterium
TGGGTATCTCCTTCCCCGCCGGTTCCGGCCTGGTGGCCTTCGCCGCGGCCACCGGTGTTATGCCGCTGGATATGCCCGAGTCAGTACTGGTGCGTTTTAAAGGCAAAATGCAGCCCGGCATTACTCTGCGCGATCTGGTTCACGCCATTCCCTACTACGGCATTCAACAGGGTTTGTTGACCGTTGATAAAGAAGGCAAGAAGAATATTTTCTCTGGTCGCGTACTGGAAATCGAAGGCATTGAAGGCCTCACCGTTGAGCAGGCTTTTGAATTATCCGATGCCTCCGCCGAGCGTTCCGCTTCCGGTTGCACCATTAAGATGGACGAAGATGCCGTTGCCGAATACCTGCGCTCTAACATCACCATGCTGCGCTGGATGATTTCTCAGGGCTACGGCGATATCCGCACCCTCGAGCGCCGCGCGGTGAAGATGGAAGAGTGGCTGGCTGCGCCATCATTGATGTCAGGCGACGCCGATGCTGAATACGCTGCCATCATCGAAATTGACCTCGATGAAGTGAAAGAGCCCATCATCTGTGCACCGAATGATCCCGACGATGCTCGCCTGCTGTCCAGTGTTGCTGGCAGCAGTATTGAAGAAGTGTTTATCGGTTCGTGCATGACCAACATTGGTCACTTCCGCGCTGCGGGTAAACTGCTTGAGCAAACCAAGCCTGGTGAACTCAAGTCGCGCTTCTGGATCGTACCGCCCACGCGCATGGACGAGCACACGCTGATGGAAGAAGGCTACTACAACATCTACGGCCGCGTTGGTGCGCGCACTGAAATGCCCGGCTGCTCATTGTGCATGGGTAACCAGGCGCGCGTTGCCCCTGGGTCAACTGTCATTTCCACCTCAACCCGTAACTTCCCCAACCGTTTGGGTGATGGTGCCGATGTCTATCTGGGCTCAGCCGAGCTGGCTGCCATCAGTGGCATTCTGGGTCGTCTGCCCACACCTGAGGAATATCTCGAAAAGGCTTCAAGCATCGATTCAATGGCTGATGAAATTTACAGCTACATGAACTTCGATCAAATCGCCTCCTTCCAGTCAGCAGCGGAAGATGGCAAGTTGATTGCGGCGGAGCAAATTGTCGAAAGCGCTTAATTTGCAGACCTTATGTTTACAGGCATAAGTTTACACACTTGAGCACCCTAAAAAGACCCTGCTTCGGCAGGGTTTTTTTATGCCCGCACTTTACTGCCATCACTCGACGGCTGAATTCGCACAAAACATAAGCTTAGCTTATACCTCCTATAACATTGGTTGACCTATCAACGTTGACACATCAACGTTATAGCAGTAGAATTCGCGACCTAACCCAACCCGCCCGAAACCGAGACTCTCTCGCTTGCGGCAAGTGCAAACTTTGCCGGTATTCAAGCAGCGAGTGCTCAGACTTAAGAGTCATTATGAGACGTTCCTGGAGCTTGTTAATCGTTATCCTGCTGCTTAGTGCTGTCAGCTATGCAGTGGTGAATTATTTAGATAATCGGCACTTTGTGGCAACCGATAATGCCTACACCACCGGCGATATTATTACCGTCAGCGCCCAACTCGACGACATCGTGATGTGGCTCGGTGCCGAGGAAGGTGACTATGTCGAGGCCGGCCAGGCACTGATTAAACTCGATGGCGGCACGCAAAAAAATGCCCTCGACCGAGCCCAGAGTGAACTGGCCCGCACCGTGCAGGAAGTCGCAGCGTTAAAACAGAAGGTTCATCGACGCCAGGCTGAGATCAAACAATACGAAGCCTCCTACAAACTGGCTAAAAATGAAGCTGAACGACGACAAAAACTCGCTAAAAAAGGCATGATTTCTAAAGAAGAGCGCGATGTATCGGTGCTGCGCATGGCCGTTGTGGCCGCTTCACTGGACACTGCCCGCCAGGCTTTATCTGAATCACAAATCGATGCTGGCACCATGCCCATTGCCGAGCACCCCGATGTCAAACGCGCCGCCGCATGGGTTAGAGGTCAAAATTCAGGGGTCAACAAAGGCACCGTGGTCGCGCCCGTGTCGGGTCATATTGCCAAACGTTTTGTCTCCCCCGGCGACATTATCAAAGCGGGAAAACCCCTATTCCAAATTGTACAGCTGGATAAGGTCTGGGTTGAAGCCAACTTTAAAGAAACCAAGCTGCGCAATTTACGCCTCGGCCAGCCAGTTACCATCACCTCCGACCTCTACGGTGAGGAGACCCACTACGAGGGTAAGGTGGTGGGTGGTGGCACCGGCACCGGCGCGGCCTTTTCCCTGTTGCCCGCACAAAACGCCACGGGTAATTGGCTGAAAATCGTTCAGCGCGTACCCGTGCGCATTGAGCTCGTTGGCGACACCGTGCGTGAAAAGCCCCTACCGCTGGGCACATCGCTACACGTCGCCATTGACACTAGCGAGCGAGACGGCCTGCAATTGAATCAATCACCGAAAGCCAAACCCGTCGATGTCAGCGCAGTTTACGGATACTGGCGCACCGGTGCCCATGAAATGACCGACCGCATTATTGCCGAAAACCTGCCCGCAGGAAGTGAGACTACGGGCACCCATCAATAATGGCGACACCCACCACACGGCTACCGCTGATGCTCACAGCGGTAGCCATCGCCACCGCCAACTTTATGAACATTCTCGATACCACCATTGCGGTGGTATCCCTGCCTGCAATTTCGGGCAGCTTGGGCGCGACACCCTCGCAGGGTGCCTGGGTGTTGACCTCCTATGCGGTGTGTCTGGCCATTATGCTGCCCCTCAGTGGCTCGGTATGTAAGCGCTACGGTGAGATTAAAACCTTTACCGTCGCCATTGCTCTCTTTACGCTGACCTCCTGTCTCTGTGGTATGGCGAGCAATTTTGAAACACTGATTTTTTTCCGCGCCCTGCAAGGGCTATCCAGTGGCTTGATCGTACCCCTCTCGCAAACTGTACTGCTGCGTATTTTCCCACCCCAACAACACGGTTTTGCCCTCGGCCTATGGGCACTGACCTCCGGTGTTGCCCCCGTGCTGGGGCCAATTATCGGCGGCTATATAACCGATACGATTGGCTGGCCATGGATTTTCTACATGAATGTGCCGGTCGGCACCTTCTGCGCCTGGGTGATATGGACCAGTATGAAGCACGATGAAACCGAGACAAAAAAGGTGCCCATCGACGTCGTCGGCATGCTGCTACTCTCCATCGTGGTTCTGCTCGCCCAACTGGTGATGGACAAAGGCCACGAGCTTGACTGGCTCGGCTCGCCGGAAATCCGCCTGATGCTCAATATTGCGGTAATCGGTTTTATTGGTTTTATTGTTTGGGAGCGGCGCGAGCCCCACCCTATTGTCGATTACACGCTGTTGAAAATCCCCAGCTTTGTGATTTGCTCAATTATTGCCGCAATTTTTTATATCAGCTACTACACCACCACCGTGCTCTACCCAATCTGGATGCAATCGGTGCTCGGTTACACCGCTACCTGGGCAGGCCTGGCCATGGCTGGTACCAGTTTAGTGCCGATTTTTGGCATGCTCATCGTCGGCAAACATCTGGCAAAACTCAACCTGCGCCATTTGATGATTACTGGCAGCGGTTTTATTGCCTACGGTATTTACCTGCAAGCCCTATGCACCACCGAAACCACCTTTAGCTCGATGTTCTATGCTCGTGTCATTATGGGCATCGGCTTTGGCTTTATGTTCCCACCGCTAATGGCTTTGTCACTGATCGGTGTGCCGCTTGAGAAAACCCCCTCTGCGGCCGGGTTTTTCAATTTCTTTCGCATGTTCTCCTCAAGTTTGGGTATCGCCATTGGCATTACGGTATGGCAAAATCGCACTATTTTTCATCGCCAGCACCTGGTTGAAAACCTCACGCCATTGGAAGCCGGTAAAGACATTGCCTTCCAACCCTTAATTGAACTCGCCGGTGATAATGAAGCGGTAATGTGGGCCATGGCAGAACGGCTCAGCACCTTGCAGGCATCTACCCTCGCCCTCAGCGATACCTTTATATATTGTGCGCTGGCTTATATCCCCGTCGTGCTATTAACGCCCTTTATACCCAAGCGCCTGCCCCAACGGCCAGATGCCGGCAAAGCAGTTAAAGATGACAAGGAGCTAGTCTTAGCCAATGATTGATCTCGCAGATAACCTGGTACGGCAAATTGGTCTGCTCTACAGGGCCATGATGAAAGCGCTGGAAACTGAAACAGCGCCATTGGGCATAGGCTCGGGACGCATTTCCTATCTATTTATGCTCTACATCAACGAGGGTCTGACCCAGCAGGAAATGGCCGACCGTTTGCAAGCTGACAAGGGCGCCGTGGCCAGAACACTGGCCCAACTCGAAGAGCAGGGCTTTGTTAGCCGCAGGAGCGACCCTGCAGACAAACGCGTGACACGGGTTTACTTAACCGACAAATCGAGAGCCCTGCAGGGGGATTTGGAAAGTGCCGTAGAGCGGGTAATCACCCGACTCAAAGAAAATATAGCGCCGGATGAGCAAGATATTATCAAGCTTCAGCTCAAGCAAATGCTGGAATCTTTAAGGGCCCACTATGGCTCAACTCGACTCAAGCGACAGCAAGCCAACCATAAAACTGTCAACTAATACGTACTAGCTAATACCTACTAAATCATGCTTAAAGGGCTATTTAACGATCACTACGCCCTGGGCGGTATCGGGATTAAACGCACCCACAAAATGATAAGACCCCGCTTTTAAAGGACCAATTTTAATTTTTGCGGTTTTACCGGCAGCGATAATTTTTTCACGATGCAGATCCCTGCTTTGAAACTCCTCAGCGCTAGCATCTTTATTTTCAATCACCAAAAAGGCCAAACTATCGGCCGGCACCTGTATTTCTGCCGGGGTAAATAAGTGATTTTTTAACACCAGCCGATACTCTTCGCGCTCGGCATTGGCAGCCACTGCCAGCAGACTTATCACCAGTACTAATAAATATTTAGTCATGCCCTACCCTCATTTTTACCTGACCGATCTACGACAGGCTAACACTAACACTGGCCGAAGCTTTGCTGGCTTTCGCTTTCGCATCGTCAATCGATTCACCTCGCGCCAGACAAACACCCATGCGCCGTCGCCCCGCAACTTCGGGCTTGCCAAAGAGACGAATCTGAGTATCAGGCTCACTCAGGGCTTGCTCAAGGTTTGAAAAGTTGATGCTGTTCGATTCACCCTCGACCAATATCACCGCAGAGGCTGATGGTCCTAGCTGTTGAATATTGGGTACTGGCAAACCGAGAATGGCCCGCACATGCAGCGCAAACTGGCTGAGATCCTGGGAGATCATTGTCACCATGCCGGTGTCGTGAGGGCGCGGCGAGACCTCGCTAAAGATAACCTCGTCACCCTTAATAAATAGTTCGACACCAAAAATACCCCAGCCACCCAGGGCCGTCGTGACCTTTTCGGCCATCGCCTGAGCTGCCGCCAGCGCTTTGTCGGACATAGCCTCGGGTTGCCAGGACTCACGGTAATCACCGCCTTCCTGCCGATGACCAATAGGTGCGCAAAAGCTGGTGCCATTACGATGGCGCACTGTTAACAAGGTAATTTCATAGTCGAAGTCGACGAAGCCTTCAACGATCACCCGGCCCGCGCCGGCGCGACCACCCTCCTGGGCGTAGGTCCAGGCGGCGGCCACTTCACTGGCCTCGCGAATCAGGCTTTGTCCCTTGCCCGATGAACTCATGATGGGCTTCACCAAACAGGGAATACCAATCTCGGCAACAGCGGCTTCGAAGTCTTCAAGGGTGCTGGCAAAGCGATAGCTCGAGGTTGCCAGGCCTAAGTCTTCACCCGCCAGGCAGCGAATGCCTTCACGATTCATGGTTAACTGGGCGGCTCTGGCCGTGGGAACAATATTGACGCCCGCCGCTTCCAGCTCCAGCAGAGTATCGGTGGCGATAGCTTCAATTTCAGGGATCACATAATCGGGCTTCTCGCGTTCAATAATTTCTCGCAGCGCGGAGCCATCGAGCATCGACAGGGTGTAAGAACGATCGGCAACTTGCATGGCCGGGGCATTGTCGTAGCGATCGAGGGCGATCACTTCCAACCCCATGCGCTTTAATTCGATGGCGACCTCTTTACCCAGCTCGCCAGAACCGCAGAGCAGGGCTTTCGTCGCAGAGCCTGAAAAGGGCGTGCCGATGCTCAAAGAATCTGCTGATGCTGTACCTGAAATAGCCATTGTGCGGTGTCCTCTACGAGCGAAATAGGTGGGCGCCTATTATAGGACATGAGTGCAGGCCATGAGCACGGCAGGCCGTTTATTTATCGGCAAAAAAATTGGCGCCTCGGCATTCGTCGTCAACTGATAATAATTTCTATTATCAGCCCGATATAGGCTAAAATAACAGCCCTCCATTTACCTGCCTCGATACGCCTTATCATGTCCTTTATGCCCGAACTGCTCTCCCCCGCCGGAACTTACAAAAGCATGCGTTACGCCTTCGCCTACGGAGCCGATGCCGTGTACGCCGGGCAACCGCGCTATAGCCTGCGGGTGAGGAATAACGAGTTCAATCACCTCGACATTATGGCCGAGGCCGTCGCAGAAGCTCACAGCCAGGGTAAAAAGTTTTACATCGCCAGCAACATTTCACCCCACAACAACAAGGTGAAAACCTATATTCGCGATATGGCCGAGGTCATCGCTATGGAGCCAGACGCACTGATCATGTCCGATCCCGGTCTGATTATGTTGGTGCGCGAGAAGTGGCCCGAGATGCCAATTCACCTCTCGGTGCAGGCGAATGCTGTCAACTATGCCTCGGTGAAGTTCTGGTATAAGCAGGGCTTGAGTCGCGTGATACTGTCCCGCGAGCTATCCCTCGACGAAATCGCCGAGATTCGCGACGAGTGTCCGGAGATGGAACTTGAGGTGTTTGTTCACGGCGCACTGTGCATTGCCTATTCTGGGCGCTGCCTGCTGTCGGGCTATATGAATCACCGCGACCCCAATCAGGGTGCCTGCACCAATGCTTGCCGCTGGAAGTATCAGGCCCATGAAGCAACGCAGGATGCGACGGGTAATATCACCCCGGTCGACCACGATGTCCAAGGCTGGAACCCCAAAGTACAAGCCTGGAACCCGGGTGACTCAACCGAACAAGCCGGTGAACCCGCAAGCACCCAGGGCTTTGACGAACCACCCCTGGTGCTGCTGCAGGAAGCCAACCGCCCCGAAGAATTTATGCCCGCCTACGAAGACGAGCACGGCACTTATATTATGAATTCGAAGGATCTACGCGCCGTGCAACACGTACCGCGCATGATCGATCTCGGTATTCAATCTCTGAAAATTGAGGGCCGCACCAAGTCCCACTACTATGTGGCCCGCACCGCGCAAACCTATCGTCGCGCTATCGACGAGGCCGTCAACGGCAAACCCTTCGATATGAACCTAATGGGTGAGCTCGACCACCTCGCCAATCGCGGTTACACCGAGGGCTTCTATCGTCGCCATGTGCCCGAGTCCTTCCAAAACTACGAGAAAGGGGCCTCCAGTAATAGCCAGCAGCAATTTGTCGGTGAAATTATTGATGCCGACACACAAAACGGCTGGTTGACCATTGAGGTAAAAAACCGCTTTGAACGGGGCGACACTCTGGAACTCATTACCCCCCAGGGCAACCACACCTTCAAACTCAACGGTTTGGAAAATACCGAGAGCGTAGCAATGAGCGCCGCCCCCGGTTCTGGCCACGTGGTGCGCATCCCTATCGCCGATACCAGTTTGACGAATGTCGATTCCCACGCTTTGTTAATGCGTTACTTGCCCGCTTAATTATCAGCCGCCTCATTGAAAAGGCGATTAACAGGCGCCTCATTCAACAGTATAGTAATGGCCCCAATAACTAATTAACGATCATTCATGCCACGTTTAATTCTGCTTATCGCCGTCGCTTTTATTGTTTGGTATTTTATTCAGCAGGCTAAAGCCCTGCAGAAAAAACCTGAGAAAGAGCGCAAGACCGCACTGTGGCGGATGATATTTATCGGCCTTTTTGGTGTCACACTCGCGCTGGTACTCAGTGGCCGCGCCCACTGGCTGGCCGCCGCCCTCGCTGGTTTACTGCCCCTGCTGAAAAATTCTGCGGGCCTATTAATGCGTGCCCTGCCCATGCTACAGGCCTGGCAACGTAGCGGCGGCCCGAAGTTTGGCCCGACACTGCGCTCAGAATCGCTGGAAATTAAAGTCAATATTGGTAATGGCAGCATCGACGGCAAGGTGCTGAAGGGTGAGTTTGCAGGACAAAACCTATCTTCTTTAAGCCGCGAACAACTCGACCCCCTGCTCGCCCAATGGCGCAGCGCCGACCCCCAGGCTGCCCGATTACTCGGCGCCTACCTGGCACGGCGCTTTCACAACACGGGCAACGAGCACTATCAACAACAGTACAGCCAACCCGAAACCGCCACGGCGACGAGTGAGGCCTGGCAGATTCTCGGCCTTAAAGAAGGCGCCAGCAAAGAAGAGATTATTAAGGCCCACAAACGGCTGATTCAAAAGCTGCACCCCGACAGAGGCGGCAATGATTATCTCGCCGCCAAAATCAATGCGGCGAAAGACACATTGATCGATAAAGCCTAAAAAGCAACGCCACAATTGAAATCAATAAAACACAACAATAATTAAAAGAGCGTTTATATGGAAATAATTACCAGCAGCCTGCAATGGTGCAAAGGCGAAATTTTCGAAGGCCGGCTTTATTTATTATTTGGCATCTGCGTTTGTATTTTAGCCTTTCTTTACTGGAAAACCGGCAGCACCGCTTTTGCCAAAGCCATGTTCCTGCCTTTTCTACTGCTCGGATTGCTGGCTAGCGGCACAGGTCTGGGTTTAATGTTCACCAATGAAAAACGCATCGACGACTTTCAACAGGCCTATGATGCCAACCCCAGCGAATTTATTACTAGCGAAAAGGCTCGTACAGAAGGCTTTATAAAGTGGTATCCGTACACGATGTACGGCATGTCGGCTTTAATTATTGTCGGTATCGCCCTGTTTCTTTATCTACCCACAGCCAACGGCAGGGCTTCAGGTCTGGCCATAATATTACTGGGCTTTTCGATACTCTTCCTCGACCACTTCTCCGAAGAAAGGGCACATAGGTACCATGAAAAAATCATTGATGTTATTGATGAGGCTTATTGATGGGGCTTATTTGATAGGGCTTATTTGATAGGAGCTAACTAATTTCGATCACTGGATGGATC
>CAYWXW010000126.1:9245-9350 GCA_964462265.1 uncultured Porticoccaceae bacterium
CTATACCATGTACGGCATGTCGGCTTTAATTATTGTCGGTATCGCCCTATTTCTTTTTCTACCCACAGCCAACGGCAGGGCTTCAGGTCTGGCCATAATATTACT
>CAYWXW010000127.1:0-4749 GCA_964462265.1 uncultured Porticoccaceae bacterium
GGGTGCCCCGGACGGCGATTTTTCGCCATATCAAGCGCTCTAATTAATACTTTTCGGGTATCAGCGGGGTCGATAACATCGTCAACAAGGGCCGCTTCGGCAGCCGGCAAGATCGTGGTTTTGGCTTTAAACTCGGCGACTAGCTCCTCCCTTCTTTCCTCCCCGTTTTCCATTTCAACCAGCACGCGACCAAAAAGAATATCGACAGCATCGTCCGGTGAAATAGCACTGAACGAAGCCAGCGGCCAGGCCACCAGCATATTGGGCTGCATACCGAGGCTATTCATACCGTAGTGGGCGAGGCCAAAAGCCTTGCGTAGCATCACCGTAAAGCGGGGCACGGTGGCGTGTTCAATCTCGTAAAGCAGACGTGTTGACCAGCGGATAATGCCGTCGAGTTCAGACTGGGGGCCGGGGTAGTAGCCGGGAATATCCTGCAGAAAAATCAGCGCAATACCAAAACAATCGCAGAAATTAATAAAGCGGCTGATTTTCTGGCAGGCTTTAATATCGAGAGTGCCCGACATATAGGCGGGCTGATTGGCAATAAAGCCGACGACGCGGCCATCCATGTGAGCCATGCAGGTGACGATATTCTGGGCAAAGCTTGGTTTGAATTCGAAAAACTTTCCGTCATCCACCAAACCGCTAATGATTTTTTTAATGTCGTAAGCAAAGCGTAAATCGGTGGGCACGATGTCGCGCAACTCGGCGCACAGGCGCTCGGGGTCATCGCGAGTGGGACGTTGCGGAGGGGCCTCGTTACAGTTGTTGGGCAGATAGCTGAGAAACTCTTTAATCTTGTCAATGCATTCTTCTTCATCGGCGACTAGTAAGTCACCCATGCCACTTTCTTCGACGTGCTTGCGGGCGCCGCCGAGTTCTTCCAGGGTGGTATCAATACCCATTTTACTTTTCAGCAGGGGCGGCCCGGCTATCATCATGGATGAGTTTTCGGTCATCGGCACGAAGTCACCAATGGCGGTGATATTGGCGTGGCCACCGACACAAACACCCATCACGGCAACCACAATCGGCACATAGCCACTCAGGCAAACCAGGTTGGCAAACTGGGGGTTGTCGTAGGCACCCTGTGAGCTAACTTCCTCTTCGAGCCGCGCACCCGTGCCTTCGGTGAGTATCACCAGCGGGAAGCCTTGTTCCAGAATTAGCCGCTTGAGGCGGGTGAATTTCCATTCGCAGGTTTTGCCCATTGATCCTGCGCGATACTGCATGTCGTAGGCGGCGACACCCACCATGCGGCCATTGATTTTGCCGTAGCCAACGACGATGGCATCACGCGGTGTTTCACCGGCTTTGGTGGCGGCGGCCAAATCACACTCTCTGGCCAGGGGGGCAATTTCGGTAAAGGCATCTTTATCAAATAAGAGGTCAACGCGTTCTCGGGCCGACAACATACCTTTGGCGTGGCGCTTGCTGTAATCGAGTTCAGCTAGCGCTTTCTTTTTATCGAGAAAGGGTTGCAGTGCCTCGGTCATGGTGGTGGCCGGTGGCTTATCAGCTTCAAAGAAAACATTGTTTGAAGCGTTTGTTGATGGCTGGTCTTTTTCTGACACGTTGAGTCTACTTCCAGGTTTTTATGTGGGCTGGGATTACAGGGCGGCGCTCAATGTAGCGAGCATCCCAGCACAGATCAAGTAATGCTTATTATTAGACCTCCCAGCAGGCTGTTTATTGTTTTTGGCCTGGGGTTAGGAGTGCCGAGCGTAATTCACTTAACCACGATTTAAGCAGGCTGGCATTTTTGGCACCCATTCTAAGTAGTTGTTTTTGCGCCCCGGGTAGGGCTTCCATTGCGGGGTCGGCGTACTGGTAGAGTACCGACTCGCGCTTAAGGGCGATGGGGCCTTCAATGGTGGGGGTAGCGAGGAGGGTATCGATAGCCGTAATTAAAGCCGCACCCAGATCTTCACCCGGGTAGCCCAGTTCACTATAGGCGGTTTCCAATAGGGGCCGTGTCCAGTGAAAAAAGGCCGCGGCTTGCTGGCTGTCTATGGCGACTATGCCCTGGGTAAAGGCATCGTAACGGCTGAAGTTTGCCGCTCCCATGGATAGAGCCTGGCCCTGCTTATCGGCGATAAAAGCTTTGCTGGGGCGAGCAAAGGGCATTAGCTTATCCAGCAGCGCACCCTTCGCTAAGCCATCGAGAAAGGCAACACTGCGTTGTAGAAAGAAGTCTTTATTGAGTGCCGGAAAGTTTTGCGGGCTTATATTTAATGTTTGCCAGTTCTTTAGCCCAAGCTGCTGGCTTATAAAGTCATTCGCCTTGTCATAAGAAGGCAAGGGAGGAAGGGGCTGGGCTGTGGTCTGGGCGAATTCTGCTTCAAAGTATAAGGGGGGAATCTTGATCGTCGGCGCAGGATCGAGGTTTATGGGTGTCGGCTCGCGCATAAACTCTTGTTCTATGGGTTCGGCAAGCTCTACAGAGTTTTCTTGATCCGTTGTTAACTGATTGGTGTAGAGGAAAAAAATCGTCGCCCCGAGGAGAGAAAAGGCGATGATGAGCAAGCCTATTCGGGTTTTGGCGACTGTTGTCGGATGGCGGGCATCGGCAGTAAGAGGATCATTCGGCGCAAGTGGCATGGTTTGTTCCTTAGTTAGCATTTAATTGTAAGCCAATGACTTCGGCGGCAATTACTCCCGGCCTTCCAGAGTAAGAGACTTTAATAGCATTTCGTAGCTTTCACCATCCTCTTCTCGCTGCCAGACTTTGACCGGCAGGTAGTCGTATTTTTCAGCCATCCAAAAAATTGTTTCGCGCTCTTTGTTGTCCCGCACGCGGCGTATTTTTAAGGCGCTAATATCACCGAGCCCGGTATTAATCACCTCATTACCCAGGCGTTCAAATTGATACTGTTTTATTTTGCCGTGGGAAATTACCGTATATTCAAGGAGTGAATCAGGCCGGGTAAGATCGTGACGCAATTGCAGTTGATAGCTAATCGGGCCCAGGTAGTCGGGTTGCAGAGCGGTTTCGCGCCTTTTCTTCTTGCGGGTATAAATGGCCGTGTTGCGCTGATGGTCGATGACCAGTTGTTCTTTGCGCTTGCTACCGAAGAAAGAGCGCGTTGAACTATAGCCATCGATGCGAATGCGGCCCTCGGCATCGAGGTGAAGCAGTTCTGTTTCACGCATCTTGCCGAGAAAATTGCTCGCCGACGTTTCAAGACGATAGCCTTGTTCAAGCTTAAGCAGCTCGCGTTCAGCTTCAATGGGCATGCCGTTGAAGGTGGCGCTGTAGCTTGCCTGATAGGGCAGCAGTGTTAATGGGGAGGCTGTCTCGGTGGCGAGAAGCGGGGTATTTAAAAGGCAGAATAAAAAGAATGTGCTAACAGTGGTGGTAGCAGTGGTAGAGAGGGCACGCATAATCAATCGTCGCAGTAGGGACTATCGCAGAAGGAACTCTCGACAGAGCACTTATTCAGCACCCTCTGCCGATTTTTTAAAGTTATTTGATTCGAGTTCCCAGGGCTGATTTAGTTCAGTTCGATAGACTCTTCACCGTCTTTTGCCGCGGCAATAGTACCAATCACCATGGCCGTTTCACCCGCCGCCGCTAATAAGCCCAGTGCCGTGTCGGTTTCAGTGGCGGGAACGCAAACCACCATGCCAATGCCACAGTTAAACGTACGATACATTTCAGTGGGCGAAATATTGCCCTTTTCCTGCAGCCACTGAAAAACAGGTGGCACGGTCCAGGTATTGGTATCAATAAGCGCTTTGGTATGTTCGGGCAGGACGCGGGGAATATTTTCCAGCAGGCCGCCGCCAGTAATGTGAGCCAGGGCGTGAACCTTGCTCTCGCAAATAAGGTGGAGCAGTGATTGGACGTAGATGCGCGTTGGCGTCAGTAGTACATCGGCCAGATTTTGTCCGTCCAGCTCAACCGCGGCAGGGTCAACCTTGTTAACTTCAAGTATTTTGCGAATCAGTGAATAACCGTTGGAGTGGGGGCCGCTTGAGGCCAGGCCAATCAGCACGTCGCCAGCAGCGACTTCTTTGCCGTCGATAATGTCATCGTTTTCGACCACGCCGACACAAAAGCCCGCCAGGTCATAGTCTTCGCCCTCGTACATGCCGGGCATTTCGGCGGTTTCGCCACCGACCAGTGAACAGGCCGACAGCTCGCAGCCGCTGCCGATGCCGGTGACAACGGCAGCGGCGATGTCAATATCGAGCTTGCCGGTGGCGTAGTAATCGAGAAAGAACAGCGGCTCGGCACCGCAGACAATCAGATCATTGACGCACATGGCCACCAGGTCGATGCCCACGGTGTCGTGCTTTTTCAGGTCAATGGCGAGGCGCAGTTTGGTGCCAACACCGTCGGTGCCAGAAACCAGAACCGGCTCTTTATAACCAGTGGGGATTTTACAAAGGGCACCAAAGCCACCGAGCCCGGCCATAACCTCAGGGCGTCGGGTGCGCACCGCAACCTGCTTAATGCGCTCAACCAGGGCATTGCCCGCCTCAATGTCAACGCCGGCGTCTTTATAAGTAATTGAAGGGGGCTGCTTCTGGCTCATGGTGACTATCCTGATTAAAGCGCGCATTTTATAGGGACTGGCCAAGAAAAGCAGGTGCAACTTTACTTTGAGGCAGAGTTTTTTCTCAGGGGCGAATATGGCAAGGTATGAATTGAGTTAGTTTGTCGGCAAACACCCCAATTAAGTGATTAAGCGTGGTGCCGTCACGCTGGGCTGCCTGCCTTGTGCCCTAAAAAAAGTGCTT
>CAYWXW010000127.1:4759-5166 GCA_964462265.1 uncultured Porticoccaceae bacterium
GCCCATATGGAGGGTTTACATTTTCGTTCGCAAAATTCTCAAAGCCCTGGGTGTAGAAAGCAGACATCCAGATTTCTGCAGTGGTTTCGCTAAAACCCGATTGCCCGTGTTAATGCGTCAGCTTGTAGCTGCCTTGACGACAGCTGTGCTGCTACAATCGCGCCATGAAATTTATCTACAAAGCACTGCTCATCACTTTCTTCGCAAGCCTGCCTCAACTTACACTTGCCGTCGCCGTCGAGGGTTTGTATTCGGCAACGGTTGAAGTGGCAGACCAGAGCAGCGCACAACGCCAAAAGGGTTTCTCCCGGGCTTTGGCTGGGGTGTTGATTAAAACCACCGGCACAAAAGATATTGCCGCCCGCCCCGGGGTAAGCCAGGCTTTGGCTCAGGCGAGCAACTATATG
>CAYWXW010000127.1:5176-9314 GCA_964462265.1 uncultured Porticoccaceae bacterium
CTAATGCTGAGCCAGCTGAAATTACTCCAACGCCGCCGGGCTTCCCTTTGTCAGTGCAGTTCGCCAAGGCCACAGTCGATGAGTTGATGCGCACCCTCGATTTGCCCATTTGGCCGGCGAATCGTCCTCAAATACTGGTGTGGGTGGTCGAGCAAACAGCCTCAGGTTACCGCTTTGTCGACACTGGCGATCTACACCAGGCTTTGCAAAGCAGCTTTCAACGTCGCGGCTTACCCTTTCAATTGCCTTTGTACGATCTGGGTGATCAATTGGCGCTGAGCTCACTGGCTGCCTGGTCCCTCAATCAGCAACAATTGCAGGAGGCGGCAAAACGCTATGGCGTTGATCACTGGCTGGTGTTGCGTTACAGCCAACTTTCCAGTGGTGGCGTCAGAGGCTCCTGGTATCTAGCCGGGCGCAAGGGTGATTTTGCAGGAGACAGGGCCTTACTCAATACTTTGCAAGCGGTGTCAAGCGATGAGTTTTTGAGTGCCAGCGTTGATCAGGTTACCGATCGTTTCGCGCAGCAAATGGCTTACTTCGCCGATACCGAAGCGGATTTGTTTCGCCTGGTGGTAGAAAACATCGGCAGCTTTGCGGCCTTTACGCAGCTCAATAGTTTTCTCGGTGGGCTGGAAATCGTCAATAGTGTCAAAGTGCGCAGTATTGAGGGCGACACGCTTGTGCTCGACCTGGCCACCGAAGGGGAGTCACGGGTTTTATTGCGGGCTTTAAATAAAGAGCCGCGTTTATCGCGCGTGACACAAGTGGGGGATGATGCTCCCGAGTCCTCTACTATGACTTCTCCACCTATGACTTCACCACCTATGACCTCACCCTCTATGACTTCACCACCAAGCGCTAGCGTCGAGCATTTTCGCTGGCAGGCAGCGCGCTGAATCGATGCCAGTACAACAGCTTAATCTGGCCGTCTCATTAGCTGACGACACCCTCTTTGATAACTTCCTGAGCGCTGCCCAAAGTCCGCGCCAACAAGCACTGGCTAGCCTCAAAGGTTTATTTGAAGCGGGGTGTGCCGCAAGCCCTAAGGGTAATATATTACTGTGGGGTGGCAGTGGTAGTGGTCTAACCCATCTACTACAGGCGGCCTGTCACGAGGCTGTCGCCTGTGGTCAAAGCATTCAATTTTTACCCCTGGAGGTGATGGCGAATTACCCCGCGCAAGATGTGCTACAGGGTTTAGGGGCCTGCCAGCTCGTTTGCCTCGACAATTTACAGGCGGTGGCCGGTTTGCCCGAGTGGGAAGAAGGGCTGTTTCATCTGTTAAATGCGGTATCGGCAGCAGGGGGCAGACTATTGATCAGCGCCAGTGCAGCGCCCCGTGCCCTGTCGATTCAATTGGCCGATCTCGAATCACGGCTAGCGGCCAGCACGGTGTTTCAATTGCCAGCCTATAGCGAGGAAGAAAAAGCCGCCATTGTGCAGTTTCGCGCTGCGCGCCTGGGTTTGATAATGAGTGAAGAGGCCCTTGGTTTTTTAATGAACCGAGCCCCCCGCGATCTTCACTCACTCATTGACCACTTGCACCGGCTAGATACTTTCGCCCTGCAATACCAGAGTAAAGCAACCATCCCCTTGATGAAAAAAGCCTTTGGCTGGTAAGCCTTTGACTGGAAAGTCTCTGTCTATTTTAAAAGGTAGTTTAACGGCTTTTTCAACAGTAAGCTTAAAGGCTTGGCTTGAGGCTCCAATTAATCAACACGACACTGCCAACACTGTAAATACAGATGCCCGGGTGCCTGTTCACCCATGTAAGTTTGCGAAAATAGTCGCTGGGCATACTGACTCAATGCCGGGCTCAGTAAGCTTTTATGTGCCGATTGCAGGCCCAGGTTTTGAGAGGCTTTTTGCACGCCCTGAGATAGCTGCTTCAATAATTGCTGCTGAAAATTGAGGGTCGGCTTAATATCGATCAACTCATAGTCATCCAGTTCGGCCAGTGTGGCGGCAGCGGCAATGGCGTCATCTAGACTACCGAGCTCGTCCACTAGCCCCAACTCTTTAGCTTTGCGCCCTGTCCACACGCGACCCTGGGCAATGTCATTAATTTGTGCAGGTGTGCTGTCTCGCCCGTTTGCCACCAGGTCGAGAAATTGCTGGTAGATGTTATTGACGCTCAGTTGAATCAACTGTTGAGCCTGGGGGCTCATGGGGCGGTCAAGATGATAAATATCGGCGATGGGTGAGGTGCCAATACCATCACTGTAAATGCCCAGTGTTGCCAACGTCTTTTCAAAGGTTGGCACCACGCCAAAGACACCAATGGAGCCGGTGATAGTGGTGGGCGAGGCCCAAATTTGGTCGGCCCCAGCCGCTATCCAGTAGCCGCCCGATGCGGCGAGAGAACCCATGGACACCACCACGGGAATACCGCTTTTCTGAATTTGTTCAATTTCACGACGCATCACTTCGGAGGCAAAAGCACTGCCCCCAGGGCTGTCGATGCGCAGAACCAGGGCGCGAATATCCTTATTTTTACGCACTTTGGCGAGTAAATCGCTGAAGCTTTTACTGCCGATATCACCCTCGGGCTGCTCGCCGTCGTAGATGGTGCCCTTGGCAACAATCAGGGCAATTTTGTCCTTACTCGGAGTCTCGGAGAGCTGGAGCTTTTGGTGGAATAAGTATTCCTGCACATCGACGTGCAGATAATCATCCTTCTTTTCGTTCAGTCCGGCCATCGACGCTAGGCGTTTGCGCACGGCTGGGCGGGGGCTAAGGTGGTCTACCAGACCGTGTTGCAGGGCAAGCTGAGCGCCATTACCCGAGGTTAAACTGAGGTTTTGACCCATATTATTAACATAATTGTCGATACTGCCGGCGGGTAATTGACGGTTGTTTTCAACACCGCTGCTATAAGCCTGCCAGAGTTCATTCAGCCAGAGTGAAGCCTGAGCTTTTGAGGCGGAGGACATATCATTGCGAACAAAGGGTTCTACCGCATCTTTATATTCACCGACGCGAAACACATGGAAATTGATCTTCAGCTTGTCGAGAGCGTCTTTAAAAAAGGAATGATAGTTGCCATAACCGTTGAGAACGATGGTACCCATTGGGTTGAGGTGGATTTCATCGGCAAAGCTGGCGAGAAAGTATTGCTCCTGGCTAAAGTTGTTACCAATGGCAATCACCGGCTTACCACTGCTTTTAAAGTCGCTAATGGCGGCACCGACGGTTTGCAACTTGCTAATGCCACCACCGGCTAAAAAGTCGAGCTCGAGTACTAGTCCGGTAATTCGCGGGTCATTCCTGGCGCTTTGCAAAGCATCGCTAAGATCACTGACGAGTGTTTCAGTTGGCCGTTGTGCACCCTGGCCAATGAGTTGTGAAAGAGGGTCGGTATAAGTCAATTGCTCAACCAGCATGCCACTGGGAATTAGCCGTAGAAAAGCTTGTTCAGGCAGCGGTTTCACGTTACCGCCGAACATGCTGGCAATGATGCTGATAACAAAGACGAGCACAATCAGGTTGATCGCCGAGCGTAGAAATTTAACCGTGGTGTTAATCAGGGAAAACATCTTCCTGAAAAAGCCGGGTTGTTTTTTGTCCTTCGTACTTCCTGTCACGCTTGCGACCTCTGGTTATGCGACATCCTGTCGTCGGTGTTTATGTTTGTTCAGCATTGCTACGAAAATTGACTTAGCACTCGTTACTATAATCAATGGCTGGTCTGGCGTTTTCCCGTTGCAGCCAGCGACTGTACATCATCGAAACAATAAAGAGTGTCACCACGGCAATCACAGCGCTGATATCGAAAAAAGAGCTGTCTGGTTCAAACAGGTTAGCCACTATCGCCGTAAAATAAAGCAGGGTGACAAAACACAACATGCTGATGGAACGATAATTTTCTTTGCGCAGACCGGGGATGAAAATCAACAGTGGCGCAACGGCAAAGACTAATAATATTGCCGGTGTGCCGCTGACCAGGCCGCCGCCGACAAGGCTGACGATGAGCAGGCCATAGCTAAGCCGAGTAATGATTCGCGCCTTTTTGAGCAACTCACTAAGGTCTTTCAAGGGCTTAAACCCTCACGACTATTTTTCTTGCGCTCAAAATCTGCGGGCGCGTCTGCCAATAGCTGACATTTATTAAAGAATCTCAAGTACGGATTCCGGA
>CAYWXW010000128.1:0-9284 GCA_964462265.1 uncultured Porticoccaceae bacterium
TAGCTCACGGCCAGTGCGGCAGTGATGTCAATAACCGCTTTTTTACCATCGCCATAAACCATCAGGCAGTTGTCCATGGCAAACAGTGGGTTGGGCAAGCCAGCAAAGCCGGGGCTCAGCGAGCGCTTGATAACGACCACAGTTTGCGCCTTGTCGACGTGAAGAATGGGCATGCCGTAAATAGGGCTGCCTTTGTCTTCCCGCGCCATGGGGTTGGTCACGTCGTTGGCACCGATAACAATGGCAACATCCGTTTGCTCAAACGTCGGGTTAATGCGGTCCATCTCAACCAGTTGGTCGTAGGGCACTTCCGCTTCGGCGAGCAGTACGTTCATGTGGCCAGGCATACGACCGGCAACGGGGTGGATGGCGAACTCTACTTCAATGCCTCTCTCTTCCATGACATCAGACAGTTCACGCACGGCGTGCTGAGCCTGAGCCATGGCCATACCAAAGCCGGGTACGATAACGACGCGACGGGCAGTTTCGAGGATCATGGCGATTTCTTCTGCCTGAGCACTCTTTACCTTGCCGCCGTAGACTTCGTCAGCATCAATCGCTTCACTACCTTCAGCCATCACACCGAACAGAACATTGGTCAGTGAGCGGTTCATCGCGACACACATAATCTGGGTCAGGATCAGGCCAGAGGCACCAACCAGAGAACCGGAGACAATCAATACGGTGTTACCCATAATGAAGCCGGCCGCTGCAGCTGCAATACCTGAATAGGAGTTCAGCAGAGCGATAACCACGGGCATATCGGCGCCACCAATGGGCAGTACGATAGTGATACCGAGGATACATGCCGCCGCAATTAAGCCCCAAAACAGTATGCTGTTAGTCGGGTCAAAGCAGAGCATGCCAAGCATGACAATGGCGGAGATAAACAGCGCCGCATTGAGAAACTTGATGCCGGCAAAACCAATGGACTGGCCGGAAATTAATTCCTGCAATTTGGCAAAAGCCACCAGACTGCCGGTCAGTGTCACCGAGCCAATAAGCACGGTGATCATTACGAAGCTGACGGCAATGACACCCATGACGCCACTTTCATAACCATCAGAGCCAGTGGTTAACAGATAGCTTGCCGCCGCCAGACCGAGAGAGGCACCACCACCACAACCATTGAGCAGGGCGATCATCTGTGGCATGGAGGTCATCTGAATCTTGGTGGCCATAATGCCGCCCACGGCACCACCGACCAGCACACCGGCGATGATGTACTCGTAGCTGACAATGCTTTTATTTAGCAGGGTAATAACCACGGCGATCAGCATACCGATGGCTGATAGCATGTTGCCGCGCACAGCGGTTTTCGGCTTGGTCAGCCCTTTGATGCCAAGAATGAAGAAGACCGCTGAAATGAGGTAAACGAGATCGACTAAGTTGGTATTCATGATCTAGTTTTTCCTCTTGAACATTGCGAGCATGCGGTTGGTCACCAGATAGCCGCCGATTACGTTAACGGTGGCCATGACAACGGCGATAAAACCGAGGGCGTGAACCAGTCCAGAAGCACTATCGCCAGCACCGGCGGCAATAACAGCACCCACCAGAGTAATACCTGAAATGGCGTTGGTACCCGACATTAGAGGGGTGTGCAGAGTGGGTGGTACCTTGGTGATGAGTTCCACACCGAGGAATAGTGACAGCACAAAAAGTGCCAGTTGCATAACAATCATTTCCATCAGGAAGCTCCCCCTTCTTTTTGCTCAGTAGCGGTGTCGTCATCTGCGTCGAGGTCGATTGATTCACCCAGATCTATGGACGGGTAGCCGAGCAACTCACGCATGCGTTTGTGTGGTACATCGCCGCCGTGGGCAACGACAGTTTCGAAAACGATTTCGTCTTCGAAATCGAGGTTCAGCTGGTTTTCTTCGTTGAGCAGGTGCTCGAGCAAAGTCTCGATGTTTTTGCCAAACATCTGGCTGCCGTGGTGGGGAATAGTTGCGGCCAGGTTATCGGGGCCGATAATCGTTACGCCGTGGGCGACCACTGTTTCACCGAGTTTTGTTAACTCACAGTTACCACCGCGCTCAGCGGCGAGATCGACAATCACCGCACCGGGCTTCATGGCTTTAACCATGTCGGCGGTGACCAGAATCGGCGACTTGGCACCGGGGATGGCCGCGGTGGTAATGACCAGATCTTGCTCGGCCAGTACGGCTGTCATCAATTCTTGCTGGCGACGAATAAAGTCTTCGCCCTGTTCTTTGGCGTAACCGCCTTTATCTTCTGAACTCTCTGTTTCCAGGTCGAGTTCAATCGGCTTGGCGCCAACGGAGATGATCTGGTCGCGAGCTGCGGGACGAACATCGTAGGCTTCAACGACACCACCAAGACGTTTGGCCGTCGCACAGGCCTGTAGACCGGCAACACCCACACCCATAATAAAGGTGCGCATGGGGTTCAAGGTACCGGCAGCGGTCATCAGCATAGGCATAATACGCGGCGCCAGGCCGGCACCCAGTAGCACGGCTTTATAACCCGCTAGTGTTGCCATTGACGAGAGTACATCCATACTCTGGGCACGGCTGATGCGGGGCACCAGCTCCATTGCGATGGCGGTGGCGCCCGTTTTCGCAAGCTTCTCAGCAGTGGCGGGCGAACCCAGGGGGTCCATCATGCCGGCAATGAGCTGCCCGGGTTTGAGGTAAGCCAGATCGTCGTCGCCGTTAATTTCATTGGCGCCAAAGGACTGCACCTGGACGATGATGTCCGCTTTAGCGAAAACCTCAGGACGGTCGGTACTGACAGTCGCACCAGCATCTTTATAGAGCTCATCGGAAAAACCAGCGGCCTCGCCAGCGTTGGATTCAACAATGAATTCAACGCCTTTCTTGGACCACGATTGAATATTGGCGGGGGTCATGGCCACCCTGTCTTCTCCGGGTTTTATTTCCCGGGGTATGCCTACTATCACAATATGCGCCTCACTATAGGTCGTTCACGCACCAAGCTGGTGCCGATAAAATAAAAAGGTGAGGCACTCTACATTAATTACACAAAAAAAAATAGCTGCTATGTGTTTGTGGTTATGGCTTAGCTCTGGGGTGAAGGCTGGGTGCGAATATGATCGATAAGTGCCTGGCTCGAACTATCCAGTTCAATAGTATTGTCTGCTTGGGTTAAGGTTTCAAATACAGCGGTGCTCATGGTTTTGCCGAGTTCCACAGCCCACTGATCAAAGGCATTAATCTGCCAGATGACGCTTTGCACATAGACGCTGTGTTCGTAGAAGGCCAATAGGGCGCCAAGAGTACGGGGGTTGAATTCCTCGAGTAGCAAAGTGTTGCTGACCCGATTGCCGGGTATGGCTTTGTGCAGGGCGAGTTTGGCGGCAGCTTCTTCTTCGAGGCCCGAGGCGCGCGTTTCAATGAGAGCCTGTTCGTAGCTTTTACCGAGCATTAAAGCGCGGCTTTGTGCAAAGCAGTTGGCCAGTAAATATTGGTGCTGTAGGGGTTCGCAATGGGCTTTGGCAGTGGCAACAAAATCGACGGGCACGGCATCTATGCCCTGTAGTAAGAGCTGATGGTAGGAGTGCTGACCATTGGTACCCTCGCCGCCCCAGATCACGGGCCCGGTGGCGTAGCTACAGGGCTGGCCCGTTTTGGTGACGCGCTTGCCAAGACTCTCCATGGTCAGTTGTTGCAAGTAATTAGGTAACTCAGCGAGACGGTGAATATAGGGTAGTACGGCGCGACTGTGGTGATGATTGAAGTTGATCGACCAAATCGAGAGCAGGCCGTGCAGCACCGGCAGGTTTTCTTTAAAGGCGGTGCTGCGAAAGTGCTTATCCATAGCGCTGGCGCCGTTGAGCAACTGGCTGAATGCCTCAGAGCCCAGGGCGATGGCGATGGGCAGGCCGATGCTCGACCAGAGGCTGAAGCGGCCGCCGACACCTTCATCCATAGGAAATATGCGCTCTGGCTTGATACCCCATGTTGTGGCTTTGTCGATTTGACTGGTCATGGCCGCAAAGTGGCAGGCAATTTGTGCGTCGTCGAAGCCCGCATCACTCAACCACTGGCGAGCCAGATCGGCGTTGCTAAGTGTTTCGAGGGTGCTAAAGCTTTTCGATGAAATAAGGAACAGAGTGGTTTCGGGGTGGCACTGGCCGAGTATGCCTTTTAATACATCGCTATCGACATTGGCGGCGAAATGGCTGCGCAAGCCCTCGGCCTGGAGTTCGGGAAAAGCCGCGACGATCATGCGGGGGCCTAGATCCGAGCCGCCAATACCAATGTTGACGACATCGCGAAAGGTCTGCCCGCTAGCACCATGTTCATTGCCCTGGCGCAGCTCGTCGGCAAAGTTATTCATCGTGTTGCGCATTTGTGTCAGCGCTGAGGCCAGCTCGCCTGCGGCCGACGCGGGATTGCGCAACGCGGTGTGGAGGGCGGGGCGGCGCTCTGTATTGTTAACGTTGGCACCGCTGAATAGCGCTTCAATAGCTATGGGTAATTGCGCGCTGTTAGCAAGATCGTTGAGCAGATCCAGCGTTTCATCACTTAACAGGTTTTTTGAATAATCGAAATAAATTCCGGCGGCAGCGGCCTTAAACTGCTGACCACGTTGCGGGTTTTGCGCGAATAGCGTTTCCAGCGTGGTGCTTGATAGTGCTTGTTGATGCTTAAGCAAGGCTTGCCAGGCGGGGCTTTGGTCGATCAGTGCTGTGTCGGTCATAGGGGTTTACTTGTCATGGTGAAATCCTTTTCCCCATCCTAAGTGAAGTCTGTCTTTGGTGGAAGTGGCACGCGAGGCTGAATGGTGGTTATAGCCACTTGTGACGGGTATTTGATCCCTTATGTTTGGGTGAAGTGCATTTGGGTGAAGTGCGACGAAGCTTGTCAGCCTGGTGCGACAGGGCTATGACATTGTACAGAATTGACGGAGGCTAGCCGGTCAAGGGTGGTGGTCTTAGTGATTTCTACTCACGGCGAAATCGGCGAGCTGTTCCAGGGCTTGCTTATAAGGTGAGCCGGGCAGCCGTGAGAGGCAGTCTTTGGCCTTGCTGGCATAGTCGCGGGCGGTCTTGAGCGTGTAGTCGATGCCGCCGGTGGTATTGATAATGCGAATGATGTTTTCTAGTTGCTCAGTGCTACCTTCACGAATTGCCTGGCGCACGAAGTCGGCATCGGCATTGCTGCCATTGCGCATGGCGTGTATTAAAGGCAGGGTCGCCTTACCCTCGGCCAGATCATCGCCGACGTTTTTGCCGAGCTTTTGCGCGTCGCCTCGGTAATCGAGGGCATCGTCGACCAACTGAAAGGCCATGCCAATGTGGTAGCCGTAGTCTTTCATTGCCCTTTGCTGCTCTGGGGCGGCGCTGGCGAGCACAGCGGCAGCAGAGGCGGCGCCTTCAAACAATTGCGCCGTTTTACCGCGAATCACCTCAAGATAGGCTTGTTCGGTAACGTTGGGGTCTTTGGCGTTGATCAGCTGTTGAACTTCACCCTCGGAAATAATATTCGTGGTATCCGCGAGAATACCCATAATTTCCATGCTGCCCAAACCGACCAGCATCTGAAAGGCGCGGGAGTAAAGGAAGTCGCCGACCAGAACGCTCGAGGGGTTGCCCCACTGGGCGTTGGCGGTAAAGCGGCCGCGGCGCATTTCAGAGGTGTCGACCACATCGTCGTGCAGCAGGGTGGCGCTGTGGATGAATTCGATGATCACCGCGAGATTAATGTGCCCCTTGCCTTTATAAGCGCAGGCCTGGGCGACGAGCAACACCAGTAGAGGGCGCAGGCGTTTGCCGCCAGCATCTATTAAGTAGTGGCCAATTTGCTCGACCAGACCGACATCCGAGCGCAATTCGTCAATAATCAGCTGATTGACGGCGTCAAAATCGGTGGCGACAACTTGTCTAAATGGCTGCATTACGGGGTAAATATAGGCGATGGCAAGCGCGGCATCCTAGGGTTCTGTTGGGCAAGTGTCAAGATTAGAGCAAGTCCCTATTGTAGCTGGATGATAGCGCGAGAATATATCTCTAAATATGCCATCGAGTGCTTGCTAGCAAGAGCGCTTTCCCTTAGAATTGCCGCCCTCTCGCCCCCAGGCCAATAATTGCACGTAAGAGCAAGTAGCCGGGCAGCAGTCTTCCCTCTTTCTTTAAACGAGAAACAGAGTAAGGCACGACAGCTTAAAGTAAGCCTTAGTTTCAGTAGGAGCAAAACATGTACGCGGTAATAGAAAGTGGTGGTAAGCAGCATCGAGTTGAGCCGGGTGAAGTCTTAAACCTCGAGCTTCTTGAGGCGGCAACTGGCGACACCATTGATTTTGATAAAGTGTTGATGGTAGCCGATGGCGATAGTGTAAAGGTCGGTGCTCCCTATGTGGACGGCGGCAAAGTCAGTGCTGAGATTATCAGCCACGGTCGCGCCAAGAAAGTGCGCATCGTTAAGTTTCGTCGTCGTAAGCACTCACGCTCACAGATGGGCCACCGCCAGTGGTTCACCGAAGTTAAAATTACTAACATCAACGCCGGTTGATTAGCAGGAGATAGCTCATGGCACACAAGAAAGCTGGTGGTAGTACTAGAAACGGACGCGACTCGGAAAGCAAACGTCTTGGCGTTAAGCGCTACGGCGGCGAGCAGGTAGACGCAGGCAACATTATTGTGCGTCAGCGCGGCACGCGTTTTCACGCAGGCAGCAATGTGGGTATCGGCAAAGATCACACCTTGTTTGCCAAAGCAGACGGTGAGGTGAAATTCGTGGTGCGCGGCCCGAACAACCGCAAATTTGTCGATGTGATTGGCGCTTAATGTAGATTGCAGCGAAGCGGTACTGTTTGTTTAAAGGCCCCGCATGCGGGGCTTTTTTTATGGGCGTATGATAGCGCTGGTGGCCATTGCCACTCATATTTGTGAGTAATAAATTGACAGTCAGGGTCTGCAGATGCAACAACTGCGCAGAGGTATAGAGTGAAATTTGTCGACGAAGCACCGATCATTGTTAAAGCCGGTGATGGCGGCCGAGGGTGCCTGAGTTTTCGGCGTGAAAAGTACATCCCCAAGGGTGGCCCCGATGGTGGCGACGGGGGTGATGGCGGCAGTGTTATTTTGCGTGCCGAGGTCGATCTCAATACTCTCGTCGACTATCGTTACCAGCGTCACTACCGGGCGCAAAATGGTGAGTCGGGTCGCGGCCGCAATTGCCGAGGCAAGGGCGGTGATGATCTGGTGCTAGGCGTACCGGTTGGTACCACGATTATCGATACCGATAGCGACGAAGTGCTGGGCGATTTGACCAAGGCGGGGCAGGAGCTGATCGTCGCCAAGGGTGGTTTTCACGGCCTCGGCAACGCACGCTATAAGTCGAGCACCAACCGTGCGCCGCGCCAAACTAGTCCGGGCACGGAAGGGGAGCTGCGGAATTTACGTCTCGAGTTAAAACTGCTCGCCGATGTCGGCTTGCTGGGTTTGCCCAATGCCGGTAAATCAACCTTGATTCGCTCGGTGTCAGCGGCGACGCCCAAAGTGGCCGATTACCCTTTTACGACCCTGGTGCCCAATCTCGGTGTCGTCACCCTGCAGAAATACCGCAGCTTTGTGATTGCCGATGTGCCGGGTCTGGTTGAAGGCGCCTCGGAGGGCGCTGGGCTGGGTATTCGTTTTCTCAAGCATTTAACGCGCACGCGGTTTTTACTGCACATGGTCGACATGCTGCCAGTCGACGGTTCCGACCCCTTAGAAAACGCACTCATCATTCAGAATGAATTGTCGAGCTTTAGCCCCACGTTGGCGCAGCGGCCATGTTGGCTGGTGTTAAATAAAATGGATCTACTGCCGGAGGGCAGTCGAGAGGCTGTCTGCCAAAAGCTGGTTGATGATTTACAGTGGCAGGGGCCGGTGTTTTTTGTCTCGGCTTTAACCAAAGAAGGCACCGATAAACTGTGTAATGCTATTTGCGATTATCTCGATGATTGTCGCAGTCGTGAGACCGAGTTTCCCGAGGTGGCGCAAGCCGAGCGTGATATGCAGACGAGCATGCAGCTCGAAGCCCGTGAGCAAATTGAAAAACTGCGTCTACAGCGTCAGCATGCAAAAACTGATGAACAAGAGCTTGAAGATGAAGATGATGAGGATGACGACGATCATGAGGTCGAAGTCGTTTACAGCCCTTAATACTTAGCCCTTTGCTAAGTATTGGTAACCAGCCCAACAGATTAGAGATGTCGTGGATAAAACAGTAGAGACCCCGAGCCGCACCCGGCGTTGGGTCGTGAAAATTGGCAGCGCCTTATTGACCAACAATGGCCAGGGTCTGGATCATCAGGCCATCGCTGGCTGGGTTGAGCAAATCGCCAAACTTCAAGGTGATGATCTCGAAGTCGTGCTGGTCTCCTCCGGCGCCGTCGCCGAGGGGGTGAGCCGTCTCGGTTGGGGCCAGCGCCCGACTTTAATTCACGAACTGCAAGCGGCTGCGGCCGTCGGGCAAATGGGCCTGGTGCAGGCTTACGAATCCAAGTTTCAGCAGTTTGGTAAACATACCGCACAGGTCTTACTCGACCACGACGACCTCTCCAGCCGCGAGCGTTATCTCAATGCCCGCAGTACCCTTAATACTTTGCTCGCTCTGGGTGTCGTACCCGTGGTCAACGAAAATGACACCGTCGTTACCGATGAAATTCGCTTTGGTGACAACGATACCCTGGCGGCCCTGGTCGCGAATCTCGTCGATGCAGAATTGCTGATCATCCTTACCGATCAGTCCGGTCTGTTTGAAGAAGATCCCCGTAAAAACCCCCATACCCCCTTGATTCGCCGTGCCAGTGCCAATGATAAAAGCCTCGATGCGGTGGCGGGCGATAGCATCGGCGGGCTCGGTCGGGGTGGTATGGTGACTAAATTGCAGGCGGGTCGACTGGCGGCGCGCTCCGGTGCTAATACAGTAATAGCCGGTGGGCGCGATGCCGATGTATTGTTGAAAATTTTTGCCGGTGATGAGGTCGGCACTCTGTTGGTCGCTGACAATGAACCTCTAGTGGCTCGCAAGCAGTGGTTGGCGGGGCATCTTCAGGTACGTGGCTCAGTGGTGCTCGATGATGGCGCCGTGCGAGTGCTAAAAGACCAGGGCAAAAGTTTATTACCTGTGGGTGTCAATGAGGTACATGGCAGATTTACCCGTGGTGAGATGGTTAGCTGTGTCGATTCTCGGGGAATAGAGATTGCCAGGGGGCTGGTTAACTACAATGCTGAAGACACGCGCAAAATTATCGGCAAGGCCAGTCACTGTATTGCTGATCTGCTGGGCTATTGCGATGCGGAAGAA
>CAYWXW010000129.1:0-9275 GCA_964462265.1 uncultured Porticoccaceae bacterium
CTATGGCCTGCTAACTACGCCGTTATTATCTGAGTTCAGACCCAGCTATGCCAATAGAAATTATCATCGCCACGGTCCTTTTCACTCTTGCTTTGATTTTATATTCAACAGCAATATGGAGTGGTCGAAAGTCACAGCAATTACGATTATGGCAGCTAGTTGTCTTTTTTCTAGGTGTAAGCTCCGATGCGCTCGGTGTCTGGGTAACGGTTGATTTTATTGGTGCCATTGTCTTAACGCCCCACGCTATTTTTGGTTTTACTGCATTACTACTGATGTCGTTGCATTTTTTATGGGTATTTTCCATCTTTATTACCAGCAAAGAACAAACCTTCCATTCTCACCGATTAGCTTTATTTGTCTGGAGTGTCTGGATGTTGTCCTACCTTTCGGGATTTGTAACGGGGCTTGAGAAAGTACTTTAAGACTGATTCTATGCGGCGTTTTCAAGTTGCGCTGCGCCCACTCGCATTTGACAATGCTCCCTTCTCCACGTAGTTTGCGCGCCTTGCCAAGGTAAGAGGTTCCCCTGTGTTGTTTCCAGCATTGGGGTTAAACGGGAAGTTGGTGCGCCCTTTGTCACTATAGTTAACGTCGCTATAGTCGGTGAAAGACAAGGCCAACGCTGCCCCCGCAACGGTAAGTGAGTGAGTTCAAAAGCACTGTGTTTGTAGTGCCAAAGGCTCAATGCTCGGTCATCAAGCCACTGTGCGCTATGCATGGGAAGGCGATCCGATCATCTACTCACAAGTCCGGAGACCGGCCCCTCACCACGCAAACGAACCACGGGGTGTGGTTGGTCCGATTTAGCGCGACGCATTGTTTTCAATGGGCGGGCTTGTTCTGTGTCCTCCCTGATTTCTCCCCGCATTATTGTTTAGTCGTATCAGCCATTGTGCTGACTGTGCGCTCGGGTGTGAGCGTGGGAGAAAATTGATGAGAATAAAGCCAATAGCGTTGGCCGTGTCGTGTTTGTCACCTGTAATTTTGCAGGTCAGTCCATCCTTCGGTGAGCCGTCGCTGCAAACCCCATCAACCCTGAATGAGGTCATTGTTTCCTCAAGCCGTACGGCCATGCCTCTGAGTCAGGTGGGCTCATCGGTAACAGTGATCGACGCGGAAGAAATTCAACAGCGCGGTTACATTTCCGTGGTTGACTTGCTGCGCACCCAGCCGGGTATAGCAACCAGCCGCAACGGTGGCCCCGGCCAGGTAGCGGCGATACGCATTCGTGGTGAAGAGGGCTTTCGCACTCAGGTGCGTCTCGACGGCATGAAGCTGGCTGACCCCACAGGCACACAAGTGGGGCCGCAGGCCGAGCACATTCTGGCCAGTGAAGATATTAGCCGCATAGAGATACTGCGTGGCCCCCAGGGTTTGATTTACGGGGCCGATGCTGGCGGCGTGGTCAACCTGTTTACCCCGCGCGGTGGCGAAGCGCTCGCTGGCCAGCTGAGTGCCGAGGGCGGTCGTTACGGCACGCAACAATTACACGGCAATATTGGTGGCGGCAATGGACAGAGCGATTTTTATCTGTCGGCCACCGATCTGCACAGCGATGGTTTTAATGCCAGAACTGCCGACACGGTTTTAAAAGACGATGATGGCTACGACAATACAACCTTGCATGGCAAGTTTGGCTGGAATGTCAGCGAGGCGCTGCGTCTGCAAGTCGTGGCGCGAGACGTCGATGCCGAGGTCGAATTTGATAACTGTGGTTTCCCCACCACGCAGGATTGTGAAAGCGATTTTGAACAAACCACCTGGCAGGTTTCGGCAGACTATAAGAGCGAGTACTTTTCTCACAACCTGGCCTATAGCAACACCGATATTACGCGTGACAGTTATGCAGCGGGCTTGTCGTCGTTTTCAACAGATGGCGAAATTGACCGTGTTGAATATACGGGCAGCACGGATTTATTTTCCGCGTTCACCCTGGTTTACGGTGCCGACTTTGAGAAGGAAGATATTGTCACTGGTGATGGTTCATCACTGGATCGTTACCAGCGGGGCTACTTCGTTGAGTATCAGGTAAGCCCGGTCGATGCCCTTTTTGTCACCGCTGGCCTGCGTTATGACGACAACGATGATTTCGGTGACCATGTCAGCTACCGCTTCACCAGCGCCTATTTGCAAGACCTGGGTGAGGGTAGCAGCCTGAAATACCACGGCAGTTACGGCACCGGGTTTCGCGCGCCGAGTCTGAATGAACTGGCCTATAACGACGGCCCCTGGGCCTGGGGGCCGGCGGCGGGTTTGGCACTCGATGAAGAAACCAGCAAGGGTTTTGATGTGGGGCTGAGCTATTACGCCGCCAGTGGTTTGGAGCTGGGCGCGATTTATTTTAAGCAGCGCATTGAAGACGAAATCTATTTTGACCTGGTTAATTTCACCGGTTATTTACAGGCAAAGGGTGACAGCAAGTCGAGCGGCGTCGAATTATTTTTTGACTATCCCTTCGCGCAGCAGTGGCGCATTTTTGGCAATGCCACTTACAACGACACCGAAACCCTCGATGACGCACAGCGCATCCGCCGGCCAGAAAAAATTGCCAACCTCGGTGGCCAGTTCAGCAGTGCCGATCAACGTTTTTCACTCATCGCCAATTTGCGTTATTCGGCGGCCAGTGAAGATGAGCTGTTCGGCGTGGGCCGACTCGATCTTGACGACTATGTGGTGCTCGATATCAGCGCCAACTTTACGCTCACAGAGCAGACCGAAATTTACGGGCGTATCGAAAATGCCGGCAATGTCGATTACGAAGAAGTCACCGGCTATAACGCTGGTGGCTCTGCCGCTTATGCCGGACTAAAGTATAGTTTTTAAGTTGCGCTTTTAAGTCGCCGTTAATTCACGCAAAACGAGAGTAGCCGATGGACGAGCAGCAGGATCAGCAAGAACGCCATAAACATAAAATGGCCAAGCAAAAAGCCAGTGTGGATCGTGGCATTGATGCTGCTCAACAAGAGCGCGGCGTGCTGATTCTGCTCACCGGTGACGGCAAGGGTAAGAGCAGCTCCGCCTTCGGCATGGTGATGCGCAGCCTCGGCTACGGCCACAAAGTGGGAGTGGTACAGTTCATCAAGGGCGTGCAGTTATCGGGTGAAGAAATCTTTCTCCGCGAGCGCCACCCCGAGGTCGAGCTTTATCAAATGGGCACCGGCTTTACCTGGGAAACGCAGGATAAAGCCGCTGACATTGCCGCTGCCGAAACCACCTGGTCGGTGGCCGAGCGCATGCTTGGCGATGCGAGTTTAAATCTGGTGGTACTCGACGAGTTGACCTATATGTTGGGCTTTAAATATCTGGATGAAAGTCGAGTGCTTGAAGCACTGCGCAAGCGCCCCCCAGAGCAATCGGTGGTTGTCACGGGGCGGGGCGGTGGCTCTGCATTACAGGCGCTGGCCGATACGGTGGCTGAGATTAAAGATATCAAGCACGCCTATAAAAGCGGCATAAAGGCGCGTTTGGGTGTCGATTATTAAAATGCGTTTTTTAGCATTTCTGTCGAGCAGGCTTTAGCCACTTGTCGCGTATTAACCCGCGCACGTTTTTGTGGCTGGCCGCTCTGGCGCTGGTGCCCGCTATGCTGGCCGGCTTGCTGCTTGGCCCCGTCACTATTCCCTTCAGCGCTATTGTGGATGCCGTCGTGCAGCCAGAACTGGGGCCTGAATTAGAGCGCCAGTTATTGATCCTTTCTCAGATCAGATTGCCGCGCATGTTATTGGCGGCGCTGGTGGGTGCCGGTCTGGCCATTTGCGGTGCTGCCATGCAGGGCCTGTTTCGCAACCCTCTGGCAGACCCTTCACTGATTGGCGTGTCGGCAGGGGCATCTGCCGGGGCCAGTTTTGTGATTGTCTTTGCCGGTGGCGGCTTATTGGCGGGCCATGGCAATGAAGCCCTGGGCCTGTCATTGATGGCGGGAGGGGCTTTTAGCGGCGGCTTTATCGCCGTGTTAGTGGTATATCGCCTGGCGACCTCGGCCAGCGGCCCATTAAATAGGGGTACGTCGGTGGCGACGATGTTGCTGGCGGGTATTGCCATTAGTGCACTGGCCGGTGCCTGCAATAGCGCTTTAAGCTTTGTCGCCGATAACGAAATGCTACGCCGTATTAGCCTCTGGCAAATGGGTCGGCTGGATGGCGCCAACTGGTCGCGAGTGACCATGGCAGCCTTTGCGCTGGCAGTGATAGTCGCCGGGCTATTGGGTCAAAGTAAGGCCTTGAATGCTTTGCTATTGGGCGAGTCAGAGGCCCGCTTTCTCGGCATTAATGTCGAGCAGCTCAAGCGCCGGGTGGTGCTGCTGACAGCCCTCGGCATTGGCGTTTCAGTTGCAGTGGCAGGGGCCATTGCCTTCGTCGGTCTTGTCGTGCCGCATATTGTGCGTTTGTTGATTGGCCCGGATCACCGCTTTCTTTTACCCGGCTCGGCCTTGCTCGGTGCGCTTTTGTTGGTGCTGGCCGATGCGTTGTCGCGAGTCATTGTGGCACCGGCGGAGTTGCCAGTCGGTATTGTCACCGCCTTGCTCGGCGTACCTTTCTTCTTCTCTTTATTGTTGCGCCAGCGCACGCGGGTGGCTTGACGGTGGCCCTGTGTGCAGAGGGTGCGAGCCTGACAATTCATCATAAAACGCTATTACAGGCGACTGATCTGCAGCTTGTGGCTGGAGAAATCACCGCGATATGCGGGCCCAATGGTGCCGGTAAAACCAGCTTGCTGCGCGTGCTGACGGGGGATGCCAGCCCGAGTACCGGGCTAGTCAGTTTAAATAAGCAGTCATTAGCCAGTTGGGCGGCGACAGATCGGGCGCAGACACTGGCCGTGCTGCCCCAGCACTCGAGCCTCGAATTCGCTTTCGCGGTGGAAGATGTCGTCGCCCTCGGCCGCACGCCCCACAACAGCGGTTACCGGCATGACCGGCAAATAGTTAGCGCCGCGCTGGCCGCCGTCGATGGCGAGCAACTACGCCAGCGCAACTACATCGAGTTATCCGGTGGCGAGCAGCAGCGGGTGCAGCTCGCCCGCGTGCTGGCCCAACTTTGGCAGCCCTCGCCCCACGGCGAGCGCCATCTGTTATTGGATGAGCCGACGGCCTCTCTCGATCTCGCCCACCAGGCTTTGCTGCTTGCAGTGCTAAAGGATTTTGCCGCGCAGGGTGTGGGTATTTGTGTCGTCGTGCACGACTTGAATTTGGCGGCGCGCATGGCCGACAGCCTGCTTATTATGCAAGACGGGGGAATTGTCGCCAGCGGTTCACCTGCCGAGGTACTGCAGGCAGAGTTAATTGCGCGTGTCTTTGGGGTGCACGTTGAATTGATCGCCCACCCCAAACACGCAAGCCCGCTGGTGGTTTTTTAGTGTGCATTATTGCTCGACTGAAAGCGCGTTTAGCCTTGCTGGCTTTACTCGGTTTTGTTGGCGCGGCGCAGGCAGAGATCAGCGTTGTTGACAGCACGGGGGCGACCTTGACGCTCGGCCAGCCCGCGCAACGCATCGTCAGTTTAACGCCCCATCTCACCGAGCTGTTGTTTGCTGTCGGTGCCGGCGAGCAACTTGTCGGCACGGTGGACTACAGCGACTACCCTCCGGCGGCGCTAAAAATCCCTCGGGTGGGTGCTTATAATTCCATTTCTTTCGAGGCCATCGTCAATCTATCGCCCGACCTGGTCTTGGCCTGGCGCAGCGGCAATGGTGGCGAGATGATTGCTCGGTTAAGGGCTTTAGGTTTACCTGTGTATGTCGATGAACCCGATTCGCTGGCGGCGATTGGCGCCAGCCTCGGCAATCTTGGGCGACTGGCGGGAACGGAGCGCGAGGCTGAACGAGCGATGATGCAGTATCAACACAAGTTGCTAAAACTGCGCCGCCGCTATAGCCAGCAACAGTCATTGACAGTCTTTTATCAGATTTGGAATGAACCCTTGCTCACCATTAATGGCGAACACTTGATTTCAAAAGTCGTTGAGCTCTGTGGCGGGCGCAATGTCTTCGCCAGTGCCTTGGGGCTGGTGCCGAAACTGAGTGTTGAGTCGGTGATAGCGCTCAACCCACAGGTCATTGTTGCCAGCGGTGAAGAGGTGCAGCGGCGTGAGTGGCTCAAGGCCTGGGAAGCGTGGCCCATGTTGGATGCGGTGCAAGCAGGTCGCCTTTATTTTGTGCCCGCTAGCCTCTTGCAGCGTCATACGCCGCGCCTGTTAGAGGGTGCCGAGTTGCTTTGTCAGCAATTAGAGACGGCGCGCCAGCAATTGCCAGCGGCCGACAGCGACTAAAAACAGCTTGCCGCGTTTACAGGTCGTAGCCACGCTCATCGTGGAGCACGATATCCAGCCCTTCGGTTTCTTCGTCACCGGTGACTCGCAGGCCCATCAGTGCGTCGAGCACTTTGAGCAAGACATAAGTGATGACCCCGGTATAAACAAAGACGGCGGCGACACCAATTGCCTGCACACCCAGTTGCGAAGCCATGGTCATGCCTTCAGCATAGCCCTGGCCGCTAAAGACGCCGAGCTGGTCGGAGGCAAAAAAGCCCGCCAGCAGGGTGCCGATAATGCCGCCCACGCCGTGCACGGGGAAAACATCCAGTGAGTCATCAATTTTAAATTTCTGCTTAATGGCCTGAGTGGCGAAGTAGCAAACAATGCCAGCGCCAAAGCCGATAAGTAGCGCACCACCGGGGCCAACAAAGCCCGAGGCCGGGGTGATGGTGCCAAGCCCGGCAACCATGCCGGTAACGATACCCAGTACCGAGGGTTTGCCGTGGCGAATCCACTCCATCATCATCCACGATAGCGAGCCTGCCGCTGCAGAAATATGGGTTACCAGCATCGCCATGCCGGCATCGCCATTGGCCGCCAGCGCCGAGCCGCCATTAAAGCCAAACCAACCGACCCAGAGCATGCCTGCGCCCATCACTGTCATGGTCATATTGTGAGGTGGCATGGCTTGTGAGCCAAAGCCTTTGCGGTTGCCGATGACCATGGCCGCGACCAGTGCGGCGACACCGGCGGTGACGTGTACCACGGTGCCACCGGCGAAGTCGAGCAGGCCCATTTGACCCAGCCAGCCACCGCCCCACACCCAGTGAGTGACGGGCACGTAGACCAGCACTAGCCAGAGCATGCTGAACACCATCATGGTGGAGAAGCGCGCCCGCTCGGCGAAGGCGCCAATAATCAGCGCCGGGGTAATAATGGCAAAGGTCATTTGAAACAGGGCGAAGACGCTTTCGGGAATATCGCCGCTCACAGATGACTCGCTCATGTTAGCGAACATGGCGTTATCGAGACCACCTATCCAGTTATTCATACTGCCGCCGTCACTGAAAGCCAGGCTGTAGCCACAGGCCAGCCAGACAACCGAGGCACCGCAGGTGATGGCGAAGCATTGCATCAACACCGACAGCACATTTTTACTGCGTACCAGGCCGCCATAAAACAGTGACAGGCCGGGCACTGTCATAAACAGTACCAGTGCGGTGGCGGTCATAATCCACGCGGTATTGGCGCTGTTGATCTCATCGGCAAAGCCAATGGCCGGGGCCATAAGAAGGGCTAGTGCGCTAGCGCTGGGCAGGAGTTTCTGAGGAGCTGGAAGCATTGAGCATCGCCTGTTGAGTGTTGGTTTTGTGCCGGTGAAAATTAAGCGGTAAAGGGGCACTATTATTGGCCGCTTGAAAAATATTGTGTGCAATTTTAGTGAAAAGGCAGGAGATATCTACCCCTTTTGTCGAAATGGGCGATATTTTGGTGCGTGTCTCGCCCTGTTGTTGGTGCGTATTGTGCTGAGAACTGCACTGAGTAATGCACTGAGAGCTGCGCTGGGGCTGTTAATAGTGGTGCCTTGAATGACTTGATTTGATCTCTATTACGCTGCAACTCGGTGCGCAGGGTTATACTCAAACATTAAAGACTTTATTGAAGAGAGGACGAGTCAATGGCTGAACAAACTTTACTTGAACAGGTACAAGAGCTGCGTGGGGCTTTGGAAAAGGCGAGTGATCTCGATACAGAAAAAAGTTATCTGGTGGGTGGCCTGTTAAGCGAGATTGTCGAGCACGCGACCAGCACTGACGAGGGTGAAAAATCGGCCCAAAAATACAGTGACACCTTGCGCGATCAGGTCGCTCACTTCGAGACCGACCATCCCAAAATTGCCGGCATGATAGAGAGCCTGGCGACGATGTTGTCCAATCTGGGTATTTAGCGGTTTGTCGCCCGCTTTTTATTAGCGGTAGTGGGTTGGGGTCTTACAGCCCTGAGGCAAATCGGGCGCTGATATACCAGGTCGCCCCCGAACCGGCGAGCAGGAAGGCGAGACTCCAGCCAATGGCCCGCCAGCGATAGCGACCGCTGAGGGCGTCCTGTTCGTCGCTGCCAATCAGAAAGGGTAGCCCCGTTGCCACCGGCTTGGCGATGGCGTGCTCTTTATCTTGCTGTGAATTTTCACGCTGCTGTTTCAGCGCTTCTTTTCTCGCCGCCTGTTGTACGCTTTTCCACTCGGCAATATCCAGCTCGCCGTCACCGTTGCTGTCGTATTTTTCCAGTAAGTCCGCAAAATCCCCTTTCCAGGAACGTAGAATATTGCCCGTCATTTTTTCGATAGAGAGACTGCGCTTACCCCCGCTGTCGGTACTGAAGTGGCCGAGAATATAAAGCGGGTCGTGCTCTTTAATCAAACGTTCGGTGTAGCGATAGCGTTTGCCAAAGCCGATATTCGTGCTCAGTAATCGGCCCAATGTGCTCGTCGATTTTTTGCCAGTCTCGCCAAGTGGGTGTCGCAGCCGCCCTTGCCACTTTTTGTTGTGCCGCGCCGTAAGGTCGGCACCCTCGGGCAACACCTGGCACAGGCCGCTGCCGTCGTCGATGTTAAAGGGCAATTCGCTAGACCCGCTTTCAAGTTTTACCCAGCTGCTCGATTTGCCGGAGCTTTTGTACTGCTCAATGGCGTAATACCACCATAGGCAGGGGGTGGCAGTAAGTGGTGCGCTTAAATGTTTGCCATGGGGTTTGCCAATGCCGATAAGCTCGGTAAAGCCCTGGCTGGCAGAGCGAATTAAAGACGTCGGCATGTCTTCGATTAAACGGGATTTTTTGAAGTTGCGATAAGCGAGGTACAAAGCGTAGCCAGCTGCGCCAAGCTGCAGTGTCATCCAAAGAATAAATTGCGCCGTTGGCTCGTCGGCAATGCAGGGTCGGCAGAAGAAGTTGTTCATGCTGTTTATATCTAGCCGGGATGGATTACGAGTTGAACAGCGATTTAATGTTTACATCGCTAAG
>CAYWXW010000130.1:0-9098 GCA_964462265.1 uncultured Porticoccaceae bacterium
ATGAGCGCCGAGGAGCGCGCCTTTTGTGCGGAGGAATTTGGCATCCCCCTCAGCCAAAAAGAGATTGAAACTGCCGCCTTTTATTGTCCCGATGAAAACAGCCCCGAATTAACGTACCTGCGCGAACACCGCGAAGCACTCGGTGGCTATTTGCCAGAGCGGCGTGTCGACTGCCCCGCCATTAAAGCCCCGCCCCTGTCGAGCTTTCAGCCCTTGCTTGACGGCACCGGTGACAGGCAGCAATCGTCCACCACCGCCATGGTACGTATTCTCGCCACGCTGATGAAAGACAAAGACATCGGCCGCTATATCGTGCCCATCGTGCCCGACGAGGCGCGCACCTTTGGCATGGACGGTCTGTTTAATGTCGCCGGCATTTATTCACCCGAAGGGCAAAACTACACCCCCGTCGATGCCCACACCCTGGTGCCCTATAAAGAAGCCGTCGACGGGCAAATACTGCAAGAGGGTATTTGTGAAACCGGTGCTATGGCCTCATTTTTATCGGCCGGTACAGCCTATGCCATGCACGGCGTGCCGACCATTCCCTTCTATATTTTTTACTCGATGTTCGGCTTTCAACGGGTTGGCGACATGATCTGGAGCTGCGGCGACATGCTCTGCCGTGGCTTTTTACTCGGCGGCACCGCCGGACGCACCACACTCAACGGCGAAGGCCTGCAACACCAGGACGGCCACAGCCAAATCATCGCCAGCACCGTGCCCAACCTGAAAAGCTACGACCCCGCCTTTGGCTACGAAGTGGCGGTGATCGTGCGCGAGGGCATTAAGCGCATGTATCAAGAGCAGGAAAACATTTTCTATTATTTAACCCTCTACAACGAAAACCACTGCATGCCAGCCATGCCACAAATTGAGGGCAGCACCGCAGCGATAGAAGACGGTATTTTACAGGGTGCTTATTGTTTCAAACGCAATGAAGAGGCAGGCAAAAAGGACAGCGGCGCAGCCGTTAATTTACTGGCCAGTGGCGCAATAATGCAGCAAGCCCTGAGCGCCGCCGCACAGCTTGAAGAGCTCGGCTACCGCGTTAATATTTACAGCGTCACCAGTTACAACGAGCTGTATCGCGAGGCGGTGGCCATTGACCGCTGGAATCGTTTGCACCCCGAGGCCGAGCCCAAACAGAGCTATATCAAACAGTTATTCGCCAGCGAGAGCGGTGTATTTATTGCCGTCAGCGACTACATGACCTCGCTAACCAACAGCATCGCCCCGTGGATGCCCGCGCACTTCACCGCACTGGGCACCGACGGCTACGGCCTCAGCGAATCTCGCGAGGCCCTGCGCGACTACTTTGAGATCAGCGATAAATTCATTATTCAGGCCTCCCTGCATCAGCTTTACAGCAGTGCTGCTATCGACCTTAAAACCCTACGCAAGCAGCTTAAACCGCTATCTATTGATAGTGAAAAATTCTACGCAGCCGCGCTGTAATCCAAACGTTAATCTGAGTGACTGGAAGAAAAAACCATGACAGCTATTTTTAAAATCCCCGAGCTCGGCGACGGCGACATTACCGGCATCGTCGTCGCGCTGGCCGTCAACATCGGCGACACCGTGCGCTGCGGCGATAGTTTGGTAGAAGTGGAAACCGAAAAAGCCGTGCTCGAAATACCTGCCGAAATTGACGGCGTGGTCGAAGGCTTTATGGTTAGCCTCGAACAGGAAGTGAAACAGGGTGACGACTTTATCAGCATTGTGCCGCTGGCTAAGGCCGATGCGATGCCAGCCCCAGCAATAGAAACTGAAACCGAAAATGCGGCAAAGCCAGCAGTGCCGTCTGCCCCTCAAATTAATGAAGCCAGCACACCCGACCTCAACCAGCCGCAAAGTACGACAGCGATGGCACCAGCCAATGGCGGCCAATGCCTACCCGCAGGCCCCGCCACGCGCCGATTGGCCAGAGAACTCGGCGTCGACCTGTCTAAAATTAGCGGCAGCGGCCATCGCGGCCGACTCGACAAAGCCGCTGTAAAAGCCTTCGCCAAACAAGCCTTAACGCAGCAACAGACCCAAAGCAGCATTGCCCCAACACAAGCACCCGCCCTGCCCAATCTCAAGGCCTTTGGGCCAAACACACGCCAGCCCATGACCGGCATTCAAAAAGCCACCAGCCGCAATATGAGCCACGCGGCAGCACGCATACCCCACGCCTATTTGCAGCGGCGCATCGACATTACCCAACTCGAACAAGGCCGCCAGCAACATAAAGCCCAATTAAAAAGCGAGGGCTGCAGCCTCACCCTCACCGCCCTGCTGTGCAAAATAATCGCCCTGGCTAATGCCAAACACCCTATTTTTAATAGCTGCCTCGATGAGCAAAGCGAAGATATTATTTATCGCGAGCAAATTAATGTCGGCATCGCCGTCGATACACCCCGAGGTTTACTGGTGCCAGTGATTAACGACATCAGCAACAAATCGGTAAAAGATATTGCCGGGGCAATTACCGGGCTCAGTGAAAAAGCCCGCGCTGGCAAGCTACAACCCGCCGACATGAAAGGCGGCAGCGTCACCCTCTCAAACCTCGGCGGCCTCGGTGCCTCCGCCGTGTTCCCCATCGTTAACTGGCCCGAGGTGGCGATACTTGGCGTCGGTGCCGGTGAATGGACGCCGACCTATGTCGACGGCGATATTAGCGCCCCGCCAGAACCTCGCTTAATCATGCCTCTCACCCTGGCCTTCGACCACCGGGTGATTAACGGCGCCGATGGCGCCCGATATTTAGACACCATCGCCGAGTTGTGTGAGCAGCCTTTTTTGTTGATGGTGAGTTGAAGCACACATCAAAGCCACCGATAGGCTATCGCTCACTATTAAACTGATTAAGTGATACAAAGGTATTGGCGTAATTTGCAATCACGCTTACCAGACCTGCTGTACAGCAGGCTTAGCGTAAATCCATAAACCATTGATAAAATGACATCCAAACTATAATAATTGAGCTTTCGATTTACCTACCGCTTGCCTTCAATTCGAACTACCAAGTAATCCTTGGTAGTTCGAATTTGGGCTAACTCACTGTCTTTTATGTTTTTTCTACATCAGCCAGAGGGTTTCTTATTCAGCGTCATAGCTTAGCTAAAGCAACCCGATCCACATCATAGTTATAACTTGCGATAGTTCCGTCCTTGATCCTTTCTACAACCTCATCAATGATAAAAAGCGGCACCAAAAACCACTCTCTCGGCGTTACGGGATTCCCAAACCGGTCTCTAATCTGAATATCCAGTTTCGCGTTTTCGAAAAACTTGTGGAATATGTTTTCAAGTTTTACACGGTTTATATTGTAAAGCTCGTAGGTGGCCACCACCTCAACTTCTGCCATTAAGTAGGTTGGGTCTAGCCTGGCATTAGCGATACGTTTTTCAACACGGCCACCGGTAACACCAATCTTATGAATGAGGTCTCGATTTTCATTTATGGTCGGGTGATCTGACTTGCTTCTAAGCACATAAATCGTGCCGCTGGCCAGGTCTTCATCGCCAACAATATCGTCAAATAGCGGCCCGGCTGAAAGCTCTACAATTCGCCTTCCTGCCTCGTCCTTATCTAATACTCTCTGCAATGAGCGCATCAATAAATCGCTTTCGGTGCCGTTATCGTAAATAACCCTCAAGCGATAATCGTTGCCATCGAAACCATATTTGCGCTCTTCGCTTAACTCCGCCACATAGACTTTCTGGCCGAACAGAATAAACCAGTCCCCCTGATTGACTTGTGCATTTTTAGTGAGCAACCGAGCTTCTCGAACTCCGGATTGCAGCTCTTGTTGAACCGTTTCGAATAGAGGCTTGAAAGTCTCAAAATCCTCACAAGGCGTACGGTTTGCAATTTCCTCAGCCGCCCTGACCTCAGCACGGGATTTAACGTGCTTCAGGAAGGTCACATCACCTTCCCCCGGTGCTTCAACACCAAGTTCCGCCAGTAATTCCTTATCGCTACCGTATGTTTCTGAAGGTTCCGCTATTTGCGATGCGCCTTTCAACAACCCTTGATGATCAATATCAGCAACTAAGTTTCTACATTCTTCCTGGGCACGGATTTGCTCAAGTCGGGTGGCATAGAGCCGTTCAAAGATATCTTTATCTTCACCGTGGGTTGGCGGCTGCCCGTGCTCATCGACAAAACGCTGGATTTCCTCAAACCCGGCAATAATGCGTTCTTCACGCGGGGTGCGGACTGCTTTCTTTTCTGAGCTTGCATCAACGCCCAGCTCTGCGAGTAATTCTTTATTCGACTTTTCGTTAGCCACTTCAGCCATTGCCCTCATCTGCGACCTTGCGCTGCAAAAATGCAATTCCTTCTGCCATACGTTTTTCCCAGGGGTCGGCGGCAGTCAATTCCGGCAACCTGCCACGTTCGTTTTTAAACTTAACAGCGCGGACGGCCAGCTCTCGTGCTTCTTCCTCAGTGAGATTCACCTTCTTTGCAGAAATAACTGCGGCTACCTGCTTTAAGCTCTGTTCAGTCATGGCTTTGGCAAGAATCGCATAGGCCTCGCTAAAGGGATTGATTCTGTCGATCAGGTCAATGTCTAGATCTGTCACATTCATTGCATATTTTCTAACGCCATCAACAAAAGCGGTGCTGCCTACCTGCCCTGAGTCACTATTTTCATTAACCACCTCTTTTGCCTGTTGCGTGAGGTTAAGCGCAGCAATGGCGTGCTGGCGTACAGCTTCCTGGTCTTGCCCATCCAGCTCTGGGTATTTGTCTTTTACAATTTTACCCATACGTACCTGTGTTAATTCCTCGGGCACCATTTCTTCGTCGAACAGCCCGCGTTCAAGGGCGGTCTTGTCCTGCACAAACGCCGTAATCACCTCGTTTAAATCCTCCTGACAAATACGCTGGGCATCTTTGCTTTTAGGTTCGACCAGCCCATTAATTTCAATCTGGAACTGCCCGGTGGATTCATTAAAGCCAACATTCGTGCCATTGGGGTCATAACCCTGCTCGCCATAGTCGAAACCCTCCACGGGGGCGCTTTGGCTGTTTTTGGGTGTGAAGTTAAATTTAGGGGCAAGTACCTGCTCCATCAACAAGCTGGCAGCGATGGCTTTTAAGGTGTCGTTAACCGCATCGGTAACAGCTTCTTCAGAGGCATCCGGTTCAGCAATCAAGTTGGTGAAGCGTGCGTGGGTTTTACCCTGGGCGTCACGGGTAGCGCGGCCAATGATCTGGATAATTTCGGTGAGGCTGGAACGATAACCCACCGTCAGGGCGTGTTCACACCATATCCAGTCAAAGCCCTCCTTCGCCATACCCAGGGCAATAATGATATCGACGTAATCTCTATTATTGTTAACTTCACTACGCCTTAACGAGGCAGATACCTTGTCACGTTTCGTCGCATCATCGTCCACTAAATCGGCGATGTTAATAATCTTACCGCTGACTGTTTTTACCCGATGAAAGCCGGTATCTGGATCAGTGCCAAGCCAGTCACCCAGCTCTTCGATGATGTGCTCAACTTCCTTAATTTTATCTTTGGTGCTTTCCCGCGAATTCACATTGGGAATATGGATGATGGTTTTTTCGTCCGGGTCTAGCACGTTCAAAATATCATCGGCGTAGGAGCCGGAATAAAAGTAATAGCCAATATCCAGGGTTTTTAGATATTCATAACCATTAAGCTGTTCGTAATAGGTGTAAGTGACCGTTTCAAAGTTAACCTCATCTTCTGGTGAAAGAACCGCTTCAGCATCGCCCCTGAAATAGGAGCCTGTCAAAGCGACAACATGCACTTTATTACGTGCGATAAACTGCCCAAGATGTGCGCCCAATTTGTTATCTGGGTTGGCGCTGACATGATGAAATTCGTCAACGGCGATGAGGCAATCATCAAAGGCAGCCACGCCGAATTTATCCACGGCAAAGCGGAAGGTGGCGTGGGTGCAAACCAGCACTTGATCATCACCATCTAAAAAAACCTTAACGGAATTGACCTTGCCACCATCTTCACCGGGGGCATTACATAAATTCCATTTCGGTGATACTTGCCAATCCCAATAAAATCCATATTGGCTCAGCGGCTCGTTGTTAAAGCTGGCGCCGATGGCTTTTTCCGGTACAACGATAATGGCTTTTTTAAGATTTTGATTGTGCAGCTTGTCCAACGCAATAAACATTAAAGCGCGGCTTTTACCCGAGGCCGGTGGCGATTTAATTAACAGATATTGCTCACCGCGTTTTTCATAGGCACGCTCCTGCATCACGCGCATACCCAACTCATTGGCTTTTGTTGAGCTGCCGTTACGGGCATAGCGAACGGTTACGGCAGGGATTTTATTGGCTTCCATTTACTCTCCTGCTAGTTTGCAGTTTGTTTCCCAATTGCTTTTTTAATTAATACCGCCAGCTAATACACCCGGCTAATACACATTGTCATGGTTGCCAATGTCCACCAGAATAATATCGCTGTCCTGAATGATCAGCTCCAGCACAATGCGATAACTCATATTGATAGACACCGACGACAAGCCGCTGAGCTGGCCCTGCAAACTATGCAGGCGCAACGAAGGGTGGTGCGGGTTAAGCTCCAGCAGCTCCAGGGTTTTTTCATATTGCCCTATTATCTGCGGGTGTTTTTTTAAAAACTTCCTGGCGCGGCGCACATAGCCATCGGTGTAAATCAGCCGATAGAGCATCGCTTAGTCGTTACTGTTCACGCGCTGCATATGCTCGGCCACCGTCTCCGTGGTGTAACGGCCGGCGGTGTAATCTGCTTTGGCTTCGGCTACGGCCGTGGTCAGCTCTAGCTCGCGCAAGTGATTGTATTTTTCAATATCCATCACCACATAGCGGTGCTGACCGCGCACAGAAATTACCAGCTCGTCATCGTGCTTTAGCCCCTCTTCCACCGCTGAAACGCCACGGGTTTTGAGCTCATTGGCAGTGAGTGTGTTCATAAGCGCTCATCCTACTATTAAGAGTACTCTTTACAAGATTATTGATAGTACGCCTTACTGGGTGGTAAGGGAAGGGATGGCTTTATTGTTCATGGTTTACTGTCCTTGCTTTTATCTTTTAAGCGCTGTTCTAGCACTTCCAACGCTTTAATATCGTCGGCATCGGCTAAAAGAGCCTCGTGCTTACGCCGTTTTTTATCAAAATCATCATAGCGTTGCTGAGCGGTCTGTTTCATTTTCTCGTGGCTCACAGAACCCACACCTGATAACACGGGCTGATCATTAAACGTCAGCATTCTGTCAATATTGTTTTGCCAGAACTCAAGAGTCAGATCATGCTGTTGCTTAACTCGCAGCTCAGCCTGCTCCAAAAAAATCACCACCAAACGATTAAGGGTGTCAATTTCGTCTGCACTCAAATAATTCTTTGCAATAATGACATCCTGCTTGCGTACCTGCGATCCTTTCCAGCTTGTAAGGGCCATATTAGCCTGGCTAGAGTCGGCTCGATTGAGCACCAGCTCAGCGGCGGTAAAACTCGTCACCGCATACAGCAACTTGTTTTGGGCCTGAGCAAAAAACCGCTGGGTTTCCTGCTCGCGCTGTTGATAGTCTGAACTCAGTGCAAACAGGTCACGCACCTTCTGGTAAAAGCGCTTTTCCGATGCACGAATGTCGCGGATGCGTTCCAGCAGCTCATCAAAATAATCCCAGCCACCAGGGTTCTTCAGGCGTTCGTCGTCCAGCACAAAGCCCTTGATCAGGTACTCTTTCAGATGGCTGTTGGCCCACTGGCGAAACTGCGTACCTCTAGGCGAGCGAATGCGAAAACCAATCGCTAAAATCAGATCAAGATTGTAGAGCGTTATCTTACGTTTAACCTCGCGCTTACCCTCAGATTGAACTGTCAAGGATTCCTTGACAGTTGTCTCCGCACTTAACTCACCTTCTTCCAAAATATTTTTGGCGTGTAGCGAAACGTTCTGCTTGGTGGTTTGAAACAGCTCGGCAATTTCCAACTGGCTTAGCCAAACTGTTTGCCCTTCTACCCGCAAATCGAGCCGGGTTTTACCGTCTTCACTGGTGTAAATCACCAACTCAGTCATTAGTGCAATCCCTGCTTTTTGGTGGTCATTTTGTTGTCCTGCCCAGAGCGGGTCATGCGGGTATAAAGCGCAAAGAGCTTTTCCAGCCGCTCGGTGTCATTTTTAAAACGACGGCCGATATAAATACGTTCCAGCACCTCATCGTTGCGCTCATGGGCATGGCGCAAGTTTTTTGGCATTTTTTCGGGGTTGTAAAGATCGGCAATGGTGGCGGGAAAGTGCGCTTCGCGGGCGAGAAGAATATCTTCAGCGCAGCGGGTAAGATCTTCTTTGTTTTTTTCGGTGAGTTTGGGTACAGGAAATGTATTCCATCCCATTGTATTAGAGTAGCGAAAATCCGTTTTAAGCTTTCCGCACACTGTGGCTATCCAGACCATATGAATACGGGACGCAAGTAATGCCATATTCCATGAAGGAGCATCGTAGAGGGCAAAGCACAGGTTGGTTATTGTTGAGTTATTGCCAATCAAACCAACAGGGAGGTATTCGCGGCTTTCAGAGGACACGCAAGGTATTGCAATTGTTTGCACTCTCCCAATATTTGTTTCACGCATTTGATGGGAACGAGCGGCCATGTCGTTAGCGCTTTTATCCGGGCTTGCGAGACGCATTTCTCGTACGGCTTCAACACGTATTCGGATAGACTCTATTTTCATTGCCTCATCTAAATTTTTATCCTCGATCCAAAGACAATAGCGTTGCAAGCCTCTTATAAACTCTGCTGATCCGTAAATACGGCGAATAAAATTTATATGGTGTTTTGGTGAAAGATTTAGTGTCGATAGATCCTTTTTAGTTAATAGAAGATTGCCGCCATCAACAGGCTTATTACCAAACTTCATTTCTGAAACTTGGCACATGGGTTTGGACGATTTGCTAACAATTACATTCAAACCAGAAACTAAATAGGCATTTATATTATCGACCTTTTTCTCGATTGAATGATTATCATCAGAGACGGAGAATAGTCGTCGTGTTCTTTCTGCTTGATTTGAAACACGACATCGATCAACGACTGGCGAAGTTGCTCCAGCGGCTGCTCGTCGTTTTCGTA
>CAYWXW010000131.1:0-4647 GCA_964462265.1 uncultured Porticoccaceae bacterium
GGCTGCGCCGTGTACGGCACCGGTAATGGCCTGTAAAGGTTGTCGGCTTTCCAGTTGGGCAACAGCGGTTTCGATAGCTGCGTGGCTATAGACCTGTTGCGCGGTAACAGGCGCTGGCTGGCGAATGGCTTGTTCCAGAGATTCGGCGCCACAAAGCCCACAGCCGGTGCGCCCGGTCATATTGCGTCGTGCCGCTTTTAATAGGGCGAAGCGTTCGTTGCTGATGGTCATTGCCACTTCAATGCCGTCGTCGAGGTTGCGTGTGTTCAGGTCGTAGAGCTGCTTCGGGTTTTCGATAATACCCTCGGTGAGACTAAAACCCAGGGCGAAATCTTCGAGGTGATCGGGGGTGGCCATCATCACCACATGGGAAATACCGTTATAGACTAGCGCCACGGCGACTTCTTCGATCAGCTGGTCGTGTACGGACTGACTGACACCTTTACGCCAGTCATTTGCGGTGAAGGACGCGCTAACGCCTGGCGCTAGCGCGTCGTCGCTAACCGGGGGAGCGACTGCTTTCATCCCGTCGCCGTGCCTTTTTGAGCAGGCCCTGTTGCTGGTCGTTAAAAGCTTGTTGGCGTTCCTGCCAGGCCGAGGGGGCTGTGACTTTGCTGATTTGCACCGCCGTCACTTTGTACTCCGGGCAGTTGGTGGCCCAGTCAGAGTTGTCGGTGGTAATCACATTGGCGCCCGATTCGGGGAAGTGGAAGGTGGTGTAAACCACGCCGGGCTGCATGTTATTGCTGACCCTGGCGCGCAAGACCGTATCGCCAACGCGGCTTTTAATACCCGCCCAGTCGCCATCGGCAATGCCACGCTCTTCGGCGTCGTGGGGATGGAGCTCAAGAATATCTTCACTGTGCCACTGATTGTTTTCGGTGCGCCGGGTTTGTGCGCCGACATTGTACTGACTGAGGATGCGCCCAGTGGTGAGTAGCAGTGGGAATTTACGGTTGGCACGCTCGTCGGTGGGCACATATTCGGTGACCGCAAAAAAGCCTTTGCCGCGCACAAATTCGTTGATGTGCATGGTTGGTGTGCCCTCGGGTGCCTCCTCATTACAGGGCCACTGAATACTGCCTTCGGCGTCTAGTTTGTCGTAGTTAACGCCGTCAAAGGTGGGCATTAAACGGGAGATTTCTTCCATGATTTCACGGGGGTGGTCGTAGTGCATATCGACGCCCAGTGCTTTGGCAAATCCCAGCGTCGCCTCCCAGTCGGCCAGTCCGGCCTGTGGCGGCATGGCCTGGCGCACCGGAGAAATACGGCGCTCGGCATTGGTAAAGGTGCCGTCTTTCTCAAGGAAGGACGAGCCCGGTAAAAACACGTGGGCGAATTTGGCGGTTTCGTTGAGAAAGAGATCCTGCACCACCAAACATTCCAGTGACGACAGTGCCGCTTCAACATGGTGAGTGTTGGGGTCTGACTGGGCGATGTCTTCGCCGTGGCAGTACAGGCCTTTAAATTCACCGTCGATGGCGGCGTCAAACATATTGGGAATGCGCAGGCCGGGCTCGGGGTCGAGGTCGACTTTCCAGTCGCGCTCAAACAGCGAACGGGTGTCGCCGTCGGAAATGTGGCGGTAGCCGGGCAGCTCGTGGGGGAAGGAGCCCATGTCGCAGGAGCCCTGCACGTTGTTCTGGCCGCGCATGGGGTTGACGCCAACGCCTTCACGGCCGATGTTGCCGGTCAGCATGGCGAGGTTGGCGATGCCCATTACCGTGGTCGAACCCTGACTGTGCTCGGTCACGCCCAGGCCGTAGTAAATGGCTGCGTTGCCACCCGTGGCGAAGAGTCGAGCGGCGGCACGAATGTCGGTGGCGGGTATGCCGGTGACGCTTTCGGTCGCTTCCGGAGAGTTTTTAGGGTCGATAATAAAAGCGCGCCACGCATCGAAGGCCGGTGTTTCACAGCGCTCGGCGATAAACGCTTTAGCTTCCAGGCCCTCATCGATAATCACGTGGGCCATGGCGTTGATAAAGGCGACGTTAGTACCTGGCATCACTGGCAGGTGGTAGTCGGCCTTGACGTGGGGGGCGTTGACCAGCTCAATTTTACGCGGGTCGACGACAATCAATTTAGCGCCTTCACGCAGGCGTTTTTTCAGCCGCGAGCCAAATACCGGGTGGGCGTCGGTGGGGTTGGAGCCCATCACCATTACCACGTCGGTTTGTGCGACCGAGGCAAAAGACTGGGTGCCGGCAGACTCGCCCAAGGTGGTCTTTAAGCCATAGCCGGTGGGCGAGTGACAGACTCGGGCACAGGTGTCGATATTGTTATTGCCAAAACCGGCGCGCACCAGCTTTTGCACCAGCCACACTTCTTCGTTGGTGCAGCGGGAAGAGCTGATGGCACCAATGCTGTTGTGGCCGTGTTTTTGTTGAATGCTGCGCATGCGCTCGGCGGCAAAGGTAAAGGCCTCGTCCCAGCTGACTTCGCGCCACTCGTCTTCAATATTGTCGCGCACCATGGGCGAGGTAATGCGGTCCTGGTGGGTGGCGTAACCAAAGGCGAAACGGCCCTTCACGCAGGCGTGGCCCTCATTGGCTTTGCCGTCTTTCCAGGGGGTCATGTTGACCACGGTGTTGCCGCGCATCTCGGCCTTAAAGGCACAGCCAACGCCGCAATAGGCGCAGGTGGTAATAACGCTGTGCTCGGGCTGGCCGAGTTTAATAATGGTGTTTTCGGTCAGGGTTGCCGTCGGGCAAGCGGCCACGCAGGCACCGCAGGAGACGCAGTCCGAATCCATAAAGCTTTCTTTTTGACCGGGGCTGACGGTTGATTCAAAACCGCGACCGTCAATAGTCAGTGCAAAGGTGCCCTGGGTTTCTTCACAGGCGCGCACGCAGCGCGAACAGACGATGCACTTCGATGCGTCAAAGGTGAAATAGGGGTTGGACTCATCCTTTTCAGCGTCGAGGTGATTATTGCCCTCGTAGCCGTAGCGCACTTCGCGCAGACCCACTTCACCGGCGGTGTCCTGCAACTCACAGTTGCCATTGGTGGGGCAGGTGAGGCAGTCGAGAGGGTGATCGGAGATATACAGCTCCATCACATTGCGGCGCAGCTCGCCCACTTTCTCGGTTTGGGTGTTGACCACCATGCCGTTTTCCGCCGGCGTGGTGCACGAGGCCGGGTAGCCCTTGCGGCCCTCAATTTCGACCATGCACATACGGCACGAGCCGTAGACTTCGAGGCTGTCGGTGGCGCAGAGCTTGGGCACTTTAATACCGGCTTCGGCGGCGGCGCGCATGACCGAGGTGCCCTCGGGCACGGTGATGGCAACGCCGTCAATATTCAGGGTGACAGTTTCGCTCGAAAGGCTGGCGGGGGTGCCGTAGTCCTTTTCGGGTTCGTAAAATTCCAGCATGTCTCGTTCCTCTTGTGGGGCTTATTTGCCGTCGGCTGTTACGCCGCTTTAGCCGCCAAAGTCTTCAGGGAAATGTTTGATGGCGCTGCGTACGGGGAAGGGGGTCAAGCCGCCCATGGCGCAGAGCGAGCCAAATTCCATCGTTTCACACAGGTCTTCCAGTAATATTAGATTATCGTCGAGCTCTTTGCCGTCACCTTGCTTGCTGTCACGGATATTGTCGATCACCTCAACGCCGCGCGTCGAGCCAACCCGGCAGGGGGTGCACTTGCCGCAGGACTCAACCACACAGAATTCCATGGCAAAGCGCGCCTGCTCAAGCATGTCGGCAGTTTCATCAAATACCACCACACCGCCGTGGCCGAGCATGGCTTTGGCGGCGGCAAAGCTTTCGTAGTCGAGGCTGATGTCGAGTGCGGAATCGGGCAAATAGGCGCCGAGGGGGCCGCCAACCTGCACGGCTTTAATCGCCTTGCCGCTGAGCGTGCCGCCGCCGAAGTCTTTGAGCAAACTGCGCAAGCTGCTGCCAAAGGCCAGCTCGACAATGCCGCCGCGCTTGATATTGCCCGCTAGCTGCATAGGCAAGGTGCCGGTAGAGCGGCCAACGCCGAGGTCTTTATAGTGAGCCGCGCCCTTTTCAAAAATGTTCGACACCGAGGCCAGGGTGAGCACGTTGTTAATGACCGTGGGCTGACCAAACAGACCGACAATGGCGGGCAGGGGTGGCTTGGCGCGCACCATGCCGCGCTTGCCTTCGAGGCTGTCGAGCAGGGAGGTCTCTTCACCGCAAATATAGGCACCCGCACCGAGGCGTACTTCTAAGTCAAAGTGCTTGCCGCTACCGGCAATGTTGTCGCCCAAATAGCCTGCCGTGTAGGCATTGGCCAGTGCGGCTTTCAGCACGACGTGGGCCTTGGGGTATTCCGAGCGCAAATAAATGTAGCCCTGAGTGGCTCCTACGGCCAAACCGGCGATGGTCATACCTTCTATTAACTGTAGGGGGTCGGCCTCCATCAACAGGCGGTCGGCAAAGGTGCCGGAGTCGCCCTCGTCGGCGTTGCAGACGATGTATTTCTGCTGGGGCGGGGTGTCGTGCACGGTTTGCCATTTAATACCGGCGGGAAAGGCCGCACCACCGCGACCGCGCAGGCCGGACTCTTTCACTTCATCGACAATGGCCTGGGGCTGCATCGCCAATGCGCGGTCGAGACCGGCATAGCCGCCGTGGGCTTTGTAGTCATCGACGCTGAGGGGGTCGATAATGCCAGCGCGGG
>CAYWXW010000131.1:4657-9091 GCA_964462265.1 uncultured Porticoccaceae bacterium
AAAGCACAATGGCTTTTAGTTTCTTGGCCCCCATGACGGCACCCAGTCCTGACCGGGCGGCCATGCGGCCTTTATCCGTTGTGACTTCAACCAGGGTCTCGAGCCAGAACATTCCGCGTGACCCGTTGCGTACAAGGTTTAGCTCGATATTGCGCTTGGCGGCTTCGGCGCTAATGGCCTCGGCTACGGCATCGGCACCCAGGGCGCAGGCAGTGGTGTCGCGGGGTACGTAAACAGTAATCACGAGTTGGTCTCCCCTTCGCTGGTCTTAAGAGCGTTGATCAAGTCATCGAAGCGTTCAGGGGTGACGCGAGCGTAGACCTCGTCACCAATTTGCACCGACGGCCCGCAGGCACAATTGCCCAGGCAGTAAACCGGCTCCAGACTCACCGCGCCATCGGCCGTGGTGTTGCCGAGTTCGGTGGCCAGTTTGTTGGTGGCGTGTTGCTCAAGCTCGCGAGCGCCGACCGCCTGGCAGGCCTCGGCACGGCAAATTTGCACCGTGTGCTTGCCCATTGGCTCGCTGTGAAAGTGGTGATAAAAGCTGATCACACCGTGCACCTCGGCACGCGACAGGCTCAGTGCTGTGGCGATGGCGGGCACCGTATCGGCGGGCACATGGCCCACGGTGTGCTGAATTTCATGGAGTATTGGCAGCAGCGCGCCGGGTAAGTCTTTAAGGCGATCAATAATAGCGTCAATCGCCGAATTATCGCTTGCTGGGCTCATGGCTCAACTCCCGTAGAGTATTGTTGCATTGGCATTGTTGGTATTGGGCTGTTACTAGCACAGTCGTGCAGCAAATAAAGGCGCAAATTATAAAGCAAAGTGAAGACAATATCCCGTAGTGCAGCCGTGTGTTGTCGTCCTCGAATAGCCCCTTAAGGTCTAAGGATTAGGCAAAGGAATTAGTGTTGTCCGACTCAAGGGGCTTGCTATGATCGCCACCATGGACTGGAAAATATTTTTTACCATTTTTGCGACCGTACTAATTGCCGAGTTGGGCGACAAAACCCAACTGGCAACCATGCTCTTTGCCGCTGACAAAGAGGTCAATAAGCTGACCGTTTTCTTGGCGGCATCGCTGGCTCTGGTTATAGCCTCGGCCGTTGGCGTATTGGCGGGTAGTTTTTTAGCAAGCCACATTAGCGAAAAAACACTGGCTTATATTGCCGGTACTGGCTTTATGCTGATCGGTGCCTACACTTTGTATCAGGCTTAATGTTTTATCGAAACCCGTTTTAAAAGTAGTGGTTTCTATAGCTTGTGTTTGAATAAAAATAATACAGTGGGTTTTATGCAGAGCTTGAGTAGGCGTGAGCTTGAGTAAGCGTGAATGCGAGCAGGTGATAGCGCAATTAAAAAATCAAGAGCGCAATGAAAAATAAGGAGCGCAATGAAAAATCAGGTGAAATTTTGGCAGGGTCATGACGACTGGCGTGAGGCAGAGCAGGCCTGGGATGCACGGGCAGAAAAGCTCGCGGCCGATACGCTCTTAAAAACCTTTAAGAAAAACCCCAATTTACCCGGCATTCGCACCAAGACGCGCAAAAACCTGGCCTGGAAAACCCTCTCCTACCTCCACCACCACGACTACAGCGGCAAACTGGGCAGCTATTTTTGGCAACAGCCTCTCAAGCATGGCGCCGGGTTACTCGCCGCTTTGTTAAAACCCAAGAGCTATCGCCGCGATGGCGACTTCTTTCTCTACGGCCTACGCAATTTGGCCGAGTTTGAAACCCTGCTCGATGCCCCAGACACCGTGCTGGTGGTCGGCTTCTCCTATTGCCACAAGCCCTTTGAATGTCCGGCCGGTCGCTTCACCGATGCCTGCATTCACGATGCGGCTGACCCCGTGTGCGGCCAGTGCTTTATTGGCAAGTGTGTACACAGTCTGCCCGGCACACAGGTGGTGCCGCTGTTTATCACCACCGTGCACTACATCGGCGAAAAAATGATCGAGGCGCGGAACAACTGGCCTGAGCATCAAGTGGTTTTTATGGTCACCGCCTGTGAGTTAACCCTGGAAATGTTTGGCACCATGGGCGTTGCTGTCGATCTACGCGGCATTGGCGTGCGCCTCGATGGGCAAATCTGCAACACTATGAAGGCCTTTGAAGCCTCTGAAATAGGCATTAAACCCGGCATGGCGATTGTTGAGGACGAAACACAGGGGCGGATGATGGATCTGTTTCGGCAGTTTTCGGCGCAGCCCCGTTGTGGCTCGCCCGTGGCTGGGAAGGGTTCGGTGCAGAGGGCAGACAATATTATTGCCAGCGATGGCAGGGGCCATATTTGATTGCCTTGTGAAATCCTTGAGACTACACTAGAGACCTATTAAGAGACCGCATTACAGCACAGGTAATAGTATGACAACCCGGATTCTTGCAGAGGCAGCAGCCAGCATTAGTGAGCTTAAAGCCAATCCCATGAAAGTAGCGCTAAGTGCCGATGGTGAGCCTGTCGCGGTATTAAATAGAAATGAACCTGCATTTTACTGTGTGCCCGCAGCCGCTTATGAAATGTTGATGGATCATATTGAAGACCTTGAGCTACTGGTTATAGCTGAAGCGCGAAAAAATGAAGAAGTTATTAGAGTTGATATAGATGAGCTATGAACTGGGCTTCAAAATGACAGCCCTAAAAGAATGGAATAAGCTTGGAGCAACCATTCAAACCCAGTTTAAAAAAAAGCTTAGAAATGTACTCGACAACCCACGGATACCAGGCGCCAAGCTTTCTGGAGCAAATGATTTGTATAAAATCAAACTCCGTCAGTCGGGTTATCGTTTGGTTTACGAAGTAAACGACCAGCTTGTCATGGTGACTGTCATCGCTGTTGGTAAAAGAGAAGGTGCCAAGGTCTATAAGGCGGCAATGAAGCGTACGGATTTGTGAGGGGCCTTCTGCCTAAGATAAAGCGGTGAGCTTGATTTTTGCAATGAGAGTCTAAGGCGTCCCCTTTAATTCCTTAGTGATGGGTCTGGGCGTTAATCATGGGGTGTGTATTTTCTTGTCTTTGCTTTGATCTCGTAGAAACCGAAGCGGATTCATACCTTGCCGTAAGTGGGCTGCAATATTGTGGTAATGGGTAATACTGGTATTACCTGGCGGTGGGGGAAATATGCAAACTGCAACGAGTAAGTTAACCAAAAAATATCAGGCAACGATTCCTGAGCCGGTGAGACGTCTGCTTCATCAAGAATCTGGCGATGAGATTGCCTTTGATATTGAAGGTGATAATGTTCACCTGCGTAAAGCAAGGCCCATTGATCTGGCCTTTGCACAAGGTGTTGAAGCTACGCTCACCGAATGGGCGACAGAAGCTGATGAAGAGGCGTACCGTGACCTTTAAAGCTTTTGAAGTGGTCGTAGTACCTTTCCCATTGACTGACCGAACGACAAGCAAGCGCCGCCCAGCACTGGTTTTATCTGATGCCAGACGTTTTAACCAAGCAGTGGGATAGTCGTTATTAGCGATGATTGCCAGTGCCAGCAATTCGGGCTGGCCGCTTGAAATTAATATTCAGGATTTGGATACAGCAGGACTTCCGTCGGCCTCTGTGGTGCGGATGAAGCTTTTTACTCTGGATGATAAATTGGTTATTCGTAGAGCCGGAGCACTGGCTCAACAAGATAGAGCTGTGGTTTCTTCTACGCTTAAACGATTGTTTGGGCTGTAAGCAAGGGCTTTAGCATCTCTGCTTGACGGTGTGGAACGGATAAGGCCAAAAAATGAGTCGTGTTTTGCGAATCAGTTTATGACTAGACATGATGAAATGTAGGCGGCGTTATGCTTGATTGCAAGACCCTGTTGATTCCCCTTTGATTCTATTGGCTAAGGGCCTTGACGCCACAGTCGCTTGTTAGGTTTTCTTTTAAGTACCAGAATATATTCACTGTCTATATAGTAATATTATTAACAGAACAGATACGAAACAAGCTATAGCTGTTCTAATTATATTTGATGCATTCCAACGTGGCTCGAATTCACTGCGAGCTTCTTTTGCATCTATATCGCTCAGCGCGTCGATATTTAGTGATTGTAATTTATTGTTTAGTGGTAGGTGTATGGCAATGGTCGATGCTTGGACGCCTAGGACATACGCAAACGTAGCCAAAGCTAAAAGAAAAAAATCGACTCCTTGTAGAGACCCAAGACCAAATAAGGCTGACACTATCATTGCAATTGCCGAACCGATCCAGACCAACATAAAAGTTGGGTGGTTATTCTGGATGATTCGATCTGTAACCTGAAAAGCTCTAATAAACTCCCTGTCATTTAAATTATTTATTCCTGGCATTATCACTATCGCATACGCAAAAAGGAAGCCCGCTACCAGAGAGCATAGAAAAGCAGATAAAATTAATGCGGTTTGAAATATATCCATTATCTAAATGATATCCATTTTTCAATTAATAGAGCCTAACGCC
>CAYWXW010000132.1:0-8906 GCA_964462265.1 uncultured Porticoccaceae bacterium
CTTAGTGGCGAGGCCAAAAAACGATAGTAGATGATCGGCTTCAATGCGCCGCTCATCACCATCCAGGGTTTTTACCACCACGGTCTTGAGTTTGTCGCCCTCGCCTTCAAGCGAGGCCAGTTGATAGGGAATCACCAGCTCAATTTTGCCCGCGTCGGCCAGGGCTTTCATTTGTGCGACTGTTTCGGGAATGGCGCGAAAGCGGTCGCGGCGATGGATGACGTAAACCTCTGCGGCAACATCGGCTAGCGACAGCGCCCAGTCGACGGCGGAGTCACCGCCCCCGGCGATGACGATGCGCTGGTCGCGAAAGTCCTCGCGCTTTTGCACCATGTAGTGCACTGAGCTACCTTCAAACTGTTCAATATTTTCCAGTGGTGGTTTGTTGGGGCCGAAGGCACCGGCACCGGCGGCAATGATAATGGCGCGGGCCTGAATTTTAAGGCCGCTCGATGTGCTCAAGTGCCAGTGGTCATCGATTTTTTCCAGCTCGGTAACTTGCTGGTTGAGATGGATGACCGGCTTAAAGGGCTCGATTTGTTTTTCCAGTCGCTCAATCAGGTCGACCGCATTAATGTTGGGTGCAGCGGGAATATCAAACAGCGGTTTTTCTGGATACAAGGCCGTGCACTGACCCCCGGTCGCGGGCAGCGCGTCGATCACATGGCAGGACATTTTCAGCATGCCGCATTGAAAAACCGAGAACAGCCCGATGGGGCCGGCACCAATAATGGCAACGTCGGTGCTATGTACTTCGCTCAAAATATAATCCTTGTTTTGCTAATCGCGCACTGGCCGCAAGGAGCTAGTTTTTGGCACAGCATTCACGCGAGTGGTGCTTATTTTGCGAGTTTAAAGGTGTGCTTCAAAAGAACACATTTTAAGTAAGGGCTATTCAAATACAATCGTTTTATTGCCGTGGATGAGTACGCGGTCTTCAAGGTGTTGGCGCAACCCTCTGGCCAGCACCATTTTTTCGACGTCTTTGCCTATTCTGACCATATCGTCGATGCTGTCGTGATGGCTGATGCGGGCCACATCCTGGTCGATAATCGGCCCGGCATCAAGCTCGTCAGTGACATAGTGGCAGGTGGCGCCAATCAGCTTGACCCCCCGTTCGGCGGCCTGGTGGTAGGGTCGGGCACCGGCAAAAGCGGGCAGAAAACTGTGGTGTATATTAATAATGCGCCCGGCGTAGAGCGAGCAAATCTCGGGGGGCAGGATTTGCATATAGCGGGCGAGGACAATCACATCGGGCTGCATGTCATCGAGCAGGGCCAAAATGCGCGCGAAGTGATCGGCCTTGGTATCGGGGGTCACCGGCTCGTGGTGGTAGGGCAGGCTGTGCCACTCTACATAGCTGCGCAGGTCATTGTGGTTAGAGATCACCCCGGTGATATCGTAGGACAGCTCTTTACTGCGCCAGCGATAGAGTAAGTCTGACAGGCAGTGGGCCTGCTTGCTGGCTAGCAGGGCGACCCGCTTCGGTTGGGCTGTTTCGGTAATACGCCACTCCATGGCGAATTTTTCGGCCAGTGGGGCAAAGCGCGTGCGCAATTCGTCGGCACCGTAGGGCAGTGACTGGGCCGCGATTACCTGGCGGGTAAAAAACCAGCTCGAGTCGGGGTCGAGGTAGTGATTGGCTTCGGTAATCAGCCCGCCCTCTTCGGCGAGAAAAGAACTGACGGCGGCGACAATGCCGACCTTGTCGGGGCAGGCAATAATCAGACGATAACTGTGTTGAGGCATGGTGTGCTCGTAAAGAGTGTGCTCATTAAAGAAGAGTGTGTACTAAAAATGTAGGTTTATTGTAGCGAAGTTGGCGCTCGATGCTATTGCTCAAAACCGTCGAACTGGCAAAACACATCAACATCTTCACGGCCACTCACCAGGCTGTTGGCGGCGTGTTCGGGGTCAATATAGCCGAGGGCCATGCCATTAAAAATAAAGTAGTCTTCGGGAATATCGAGCACTTCGTGAAGCACCGGTTGCACATCTTGCCAAAAACCCTGGGCGCAGGTGTGCAGGTCAAACTCCCGAGCGGCGAGCATGACGTTGCCCATAAAAATACCCATGTCGCCGAGCTGGCCGGGCATCAGGCTGCGGTGGACGGAAAAAAACAGCCCCACCGGTGCGCCGAAAAAATAAAAATTTTGCATTAGCTGCTCATTGCGCCGAACCTTGTCTTTGCGGTCGATGCCGAGGGCGTCGTAGAGGCCCATGCCGACGGCATAGCGCCTACCTTTATAGGGTTGAACAAAGTTCTCGGCGGGCGTTTGAAACTCTTTTTCGTGGCTGCCAATGGGGTGTTTTTCGGCAAAGGCGATAGATTCCTTAATCACTCGCTCGAGACGCTTGCCGCTAACAGCGTGCACCTGCCAGGGTTGCATATTGCTGCCTGAGGGCGCGTGGCGGGCGAGGTCGAGTATTTGGCGAACGGTGGCTTCGGGCACGGGATTATCGAGAAAGCCTCGGGCTGAAATACGGCTGTGTATGGCGTCGGCGAGTTGCATTATTTTATTGTTCTCTAGTCACGAAATAGTGGGGGCATTAGTGCGATGGCTTGAGTGTTTTTACACCCTCGGGGGTGCTCAGCAACACGATGTTGGCCGGGCGCAGGGCGAATAAACCGTTGGTCACTACACCGGTAATATTGTTGAGTTTTTCTTCCAGCGCCTTCGGTGCGGCAATGGGGTGCAGGCGCTGCACATCGAGAATCACATTGCCATTGTCGGTAACCACGCCCTGTCGATAGACGGCTTCGCCGCCGAGTTTAAAGATTTCTCGGGCCACGTAACTACGCGCCATGGGTATCACTTCAACCGGTACAGCAAATTGCCCGAGGTGGTCGACCCACTTGCTCTGGTCGGCGATACAGACAAAGTCATCGGCAGCTGCGGCAATAATTTTTTCACGCGTGAGCGCACCACCGCCACCTTTAATTAGCTCTAGTGCGGGGTTTACCTCATCGGCACCGTCGACATAAATTTGCACGCCGCCGGTATTGTTCAATTCCAGCACGTTGATGCCGTGGTCGCGCAGGCGTTGGGCGCTGGCCTCGGAGCTGGCGACCGTGCCTTTAATGTAGCCCTTGTGCTGGGCCAGTAAGTCGATAAAACAATTGGCCGTTGATCCAGTGCCAATGCCGAGATAGCTATCGTCCTCAAGGTGTTTGAGCACATAGTCGATGGCGGCCTGAGCAGCGGCTTGTTTGAGTTGATCTTGCGACACTTGGTTTTTAGACATGGCGGACTCCGGCAATAGAGCGGCATTATATCCGAGCAGGGAAAGTTGTTGGCGATACAATGATGGAGATTTGTTTAACAGGGCTGGTGTTAGTCTTGTCGAGAAACTACGATTGCGCTTGAGCGCGACACCCCCTCCCAAAAAACAGCGGACTTGTACCAGCATGCCAAAAAGCTATGTGAAAAGAATTCTCGATGCACGCATTTATGATCTGGCTGTTGAGACGCCGATCGACGCAGCGCCTATTCTGTCGGCACGCATCGACAATCAGGTGTTGTTAAAGCGCGAAGACTTACAGCCGGTGTTCTCGTTCAAGCTGCGTGGCGCCTACAACAAAATGCGTAAGCTCAGTGACAGTGAACGTGCAGCGGGGGTGATCGCGGCCTCGGCCGGTAATCACGCTCAGGGGCTGGCAATGGCGGCAAAAAAAATGGGCGTTAAAGCGACCATCGTGATGCCTCGCACGACGCCGCAAATTAAAATCGACGCGGTGCGTGCTCATGGGGCAAAGGTGGTGTTGCAGGGCGACACCTACGATGGCGCCGCGACTCATGCGCAAAAGCTGGTTGCTGAAAAGGGTCTGGTTTATATCCACCCCTTTGACGACCCCGATGTGATCGCCGGGCAGGGCACGGTGGCAATGGAAATTCTGCGCCAACACCCTGGCCCACTGAACGCTATTTTTGTACCGGTGGGCGGTGGCGGGCTGTGTGCGGGCATCGTTGCCTATGTGAAATATGTACGTCCCGAAATTAAAGTGATTGCGGTGGAATCTGAAGATGCCGCCTGTTTGGCAGCGGCGATGGAAAAAGGTCGCCGGGTGACACTGAAAGAAGTTGGCCTGTTTGCCGATGGCACTGCCGTGGCGCAGATTGGTAAAGAAACGTTTCGCGTACTGCGCGACACCATCGATGGCGTGATTACCGTGTCGACCGATGAAATATGCGCCGCTATTAAAGATATTTTTGATGACACCCGTTCTATCTGCGAACCTGCGGGTGCCCTCGGGCTGGCCGGGCTGAAAAAATATGTGCAGCAAAGTGCTTGCAGCGGTGAAACATTATTGGCGATCGACAGCGGTGCCAATATGAACTTTGATCGCCTGCGCTATATTTCCGAGCGCACCGAAATTGGTGAAAAGCGCGAGGCGGTATTGGCGGTGACCATTCCCGAAAAGCCGGGCAGCTTTAAGCGCTTCTGTCAGGCGCTAAGTCAGCGCATGGTCAGTGAATTTAATTACCGCTATGCCGATGCGGGCGATGCCCATATTTTTGTTGGCATTCAAGTGACCTCCGATGCCGATCGCCAGGCTTTGGTCGATGATTTACTCGCCAAAGATTATGCCGTGGTCGACATGACTGATAACGAGATCGCCAAGTTGCATATCCGCTACATGGTCGGCGGGCGCGCACCGGAAATTGTCGACGAAGTGGTGTATCGCTTTGAATTCCCCGAGCGACCGGGAGCATTGTCAAACTTTCTCGGCAAGCTGGGTGGGCGCTGGAATATTTCCATGTTCCACTACCGCAATCACGGCTCGGCCTTTGGCCGGGTCCTGGTCGGCTTGCAGGTGCCGACTGCAGAGCGCACTGAAGTTGGTGCTTTTCTCGATGCCCTGCACTACCCCTACCACGAAGAGACGAATAACGACGCCTATCGGTTTTTCCTCGGCCAGTAAGCAGGTTTTATGAGTGCTCTCAGGTGAGGCTGCCGAGGGTGCGAATCTGAATGGCATCGACATTGGTGCCACCCAATGTGTCAGATATGACCACCATTTTATCTTCACCAGTGAAGTCATCGCGCTGCAAGAGAATGGCGGCAGCTGCGGCGAGCATCTTGTCGGGGTTGTCATTGAAGTCGATGCGATAGCTGCGCACATTGCGGTTCAACACCAGTTGTCGGCGCGTGTGCTCATCAAAAGAGAATGCACAGATCACCGGTGTCTGCGGATGGCAGTTGGTCACGTAGTTGGCCATGCGCCCGGTTTTGGTGGGCACGATAATGCCCTTCGCGCCAATGGCCTCGGCGAGTCGCACCGCCGCTGCGGATACCTGTTGTTTGTCATTGTCGCAAATCAGCTCGTCGCTGAACAATAAACCCCGGCTATTTTCGATGGAGCGGGCAATGCGGTCGAGAGTTCCGACACAGCGCACCGGGTATTTGCCGACCGTGGTTTCGCCCGATAGCATAATGGCGTCGGCCTCCTCGTAAACGGCATTGGCGACATCGGTGACTTCGGCTCGGGTCGGCATTGGGTTGTTGATCATCGACTCAAGCATATGGGTGGCGACGATAACGCGCTTGCCGTGTATCGCGCACTGGCGAATGATACGCCGCTGAACCCGGGGCAATATTTCCATGGGGATTTCAACGCCGAGGTCGCCCCGGGCAACCATAATGCCGTCACTGGCGGCGATAATATCCTCCAGATTAGTCAGCCCTTCCTGATCTTCAATTTTAGCGATGATTTTGATGTTGGCCACATCGTCGCCGAGTAAGTTGCGCAATTGGACGATGTCATCGGCGCGGCGCACGAAGGACAGGGCTATAAAGTCGACCTGCTGGGCCCGGGCAAAGGCGATATCCTTTTTATCTTTTTCGGTGATGGCAGGCAGGTTGACGCGAATGCCGGGCAGGTTGACGTGGCTTTTACTTTTTAACAGGCCGCCGTCGATAATCCGGCACTTCATGACCTGTTGTTGTTTTTCCAGCACTTCGAGATTGATAAGACCGTTATCGACGGTGATTTTGTCGCCGACGTGAACGTCGTTAATCAGGTCTTCGTAATTAATCTGTATGGAGCTCTCTTCCACATCGCCATCACTGCGGGCCACCACAGAAATAATATCGCCCTCGACTAAATTAAGCTCCTGTTTGATAGCGCCAGTGCGAATCTCTGGTCCCTGGGTGTCGAGCAGGATTGCAATAGGTTGTTTGCGAGAGCTGTTGAGTTGCTGGATGTTGGCGATCACCGCAGCGTGGGAGGCGTGGTCGCCGTGGGACATATTGAGACGGGCGACATTCATTCCGGCCTCGGCTAGTTGGGTGAGCACCTCTAACGAGTTGGTCGCCGGGCCAATAGTGCAAATAATTTTAGTTTTTCTCATCGTAATTCCTTGCTAGACAGGGTTTTTGTCTTGGTGTCGATGTGAATGAGTTCTTTGTCGGTAGCGATAATATCGAGGGGGATGTCCCAATTTTGGGCCTCTAATTGCGCCACTTCCTGGCAGTGGTGAGCGAGGCCAATTAACAGTGGTCGTTTCATTTTGGATTCCGTGATCCGGGCCAGACTGCGATCGTAAAACCCGCCGCCCATGCCCAGGCGATTACCGCAGCGGTCAAAAGCGACCAGAGGCAGGAGAATAATATCCAGTGTCCAGACGGCGGCCACCGGGTTTTTGCCGAGCTGAGGTTCAAAAATGCCAAAACGATTGCGCTGCAGCCCTGGCTGGTGGCGATGGCTGGTAAAGTAGAGGCGATTGTATTTCAGCGGATGGAGTACCGGCAGATAGGTGTGCTGGCCGCGTTGTTCGGCATTGGCGATGGCTAAGTGGGGGGATATTTCACCGTCATTGGCCAGGTAATAGGCGATGCGCCGGGCCTGTCGAAACTTTTGAAGTTGGCCTAAATGTTGGTTCAGGGCGGTGCTGGCGCGTTGTTGCTGGCGGGCAGAGAGGGCGCGCCGTCGCTGGCGCAGGGTTTGGCGATTTATGGGTGGGTCATTGATGATACTCAATACCTCTGGATACCTTTGAATACCTCTAGCGATCGCGTGCCAAGCCCAGCGCTTGATTGTTGAACAGGGGTAGCGCTATGGCTACAAACTAAACTATGGCTTTAAATGATATTCACAGCAAAATAAAAAGGCCCGGGAGTGCCGCTGTCAATGTGGCCCTGAACCCGACGGTTCAAGGTGGGGGACGCCGTACAACATTAGGCTCTCCGTCAAGCGGATATGCACACCAGCAGTACTGGCAAATCCCCCTGGGTGTAAAAATCGGCTCAAGAACTTCTTGACTGGCAAACACCCCAGGTCGCTGCATTATAGCCTAGAGTTGCAGGATGGGAATGTTTTACGTCAGTTACAGCTGTGCTGGGCTTATCAGTAGGAGTAGCTTTAGTTCTTGGGCGAGAGAGCTTGCAGTGCCTGAAATACCTTATTGTCGAGGCGCTCAAGGTCTTCACTATTAGCTTCGCTGTTAGCGGCTCGGTGTTGTGCGTCGAGCAGGTCGTAGGACAAGTTCAGTGCGGCCATAATGGCGATGCGCTCCAGGCCAATCACATTGCCACCCTGGCGAATGCTGCGCATGCGCTGGTCGAGTTCAAGGGCGGCGCGCTTTAGAGCATCGCGTTGATCGGGAGGGCAGTTCACCTGATACTCTTTGTCGAGCACCAAAATAGTCACCGTATCGCTTGTACTCATTGATTTGTGCTCACTGGCGATTAAGCTTCGGGATTGAGGGCTTTAAGGCGACTAATCATGCTTTCTACCCGTGAGCGTGCCTGCTCAGTTTTTTCCATCAGCTGGCCTTTTTCCTTCAATAAGTCCGACTCACGCTCTCGCAGTCCCGCGTTTTCTTTTTGCAGGCGCTCGCTTAGTTCGACGAGCTGATCGATTTTGTTTTCCAGATCGGATAAAACATCACTACTCATAAAAGAATTTTCAAGTCATCAAATAATCGCTAAGGCTCGGGGCACTATAGTTGCCATCACGCACACGGGTCAATAATCTTAATGTAGATTCGAGAATTAATCCCTTAAGTCAACTGCATGTCACAGTTTGCAGGCGGTTTTTCGACGAATACATTGCAGTAAATGGTCGGCCGTTTTGAGCAGGGGCAGTGCTAGAATAACGCTTTTGAGGAAAACGTTACCGATGGATTTTGAACACTACTGCCGTGCCTTTACCGTTGCTGGTCTGACCACAAACCCCGCTGAATTACAGGCCGTGCTGTGTGGCCGACTCTGTGGCGGACAGCAACTGGCTGATAATAAAGTGCTGGAGGTTGCGGCTGATCTACTCGATGCGAGCGCGACTAGCATGGCCACTATAGAAAGAGATGTGCTTCAGCTTTATAAAGATACCGCTGAGCAGCTCGACGACGGTAATGCAGTATTTGAACTGCTGCTGCCCGATGATGACGACTCCCTGCACGAGCGCATTGAAACATTGAGCCATTGGTGCCAGAACTATCTCTCCGGTCTCGGCCAGTCAGGCCTATCGGGTGATGCACCCCTGGCTGGCGATGTCTCCGAAGCGATGCGCGATCTCGCGGCCATTGCCATGGCCGATAGTGGCAATAGTGATGATGAACTCGACCCCTACGCCAGCTCAATTGACGAGCAGGACGAAGTCAGTTTTTTTGAGCTGGTTGAGTATGTTCGGGTCGCCGTGACTTTGATTTATGCCGAAATTAAACAGATGAGTGACACCAACGGTAAAACAATACACTGAGCAGGCATTAAATGAATGCCACAAAAAACGGCCTGGTTCACGTTTTTGAGCCTTGCCGTTCACTTGTGAGGTCGCGATAGATTCAGATCATGTTTAATTAGTGAATAGAATCAATAATAAGAGCCTATATAACGCGTGATACAAACATGCATAAATAGGGAATGTAGCAAATGACAGATTCTTCTCTAGCCCTTGTTGATGAAGA
>CAYWXW010000133.1:0-2821 GCA_964462265.1 uncultured Porticoccaceae bacterium
TGGCAGAATTTCCTTGATTCAATGCCTGTTCCGCATGGCTGCCTGCTACTGGCATCAGATAGATGCATCAGTAAATCCTTGAAGATTATTTCCTGCGGCCTTGAAAGGTTAACTAACGACTCAGTACGCCTTCTTTTTCGAGAATGTGAACACGCTTTAATTCTCGACGAGGAGTTGTCTGTGAAAGATCTCAATTATCAACTAAAGGATTTATGTCAACGCAATCAGGACGGCAGTCGTTCGACACAAGCTGAACGCTTCCAGTTGTTACAAACGATGGCCAATCATCTTAATGAATTGGGCTATCGGCGAATGGAGGCGAAATCTCTAAAGCCTAAGCATGTTGATGCGTTGGTCGCCAAATATCTGGAAGAAGGGCTAACTCCCGGTACGATAAAAAATCGTCTCGCCGCATTGCGTTGGTGGGCTGAAAAAATCGGTAAGCAAAATGTCGTGGCTAAGGACAATGCCTATTACGGTATTGACTCTCGGGTCTTTGTTACTAACGTGTCGAAAGCGCGTGACCTGGATCAGGAGCTGCTTGAAAAAATCAGCGATCCGCATTTAAGAATCAGCCTGGAACTGCAAAAAGCCTTTGGCCTGCGCCGGGAAGAAGCGATCAAATTTAGCCCGGACTACGCAGACCGAAATACCAACATTCGCCTGAAATCTACCTGGTGTAAAGGAGGGCGGGCGCGGGAAATCCCTATACGTACCGATGAGCAGCGAGATGTTCTCAGGCGCGCGCGATTGGTAGCCGGGAAAGGCTCATTGATTCCATCCCACCTGATGTATGTTCAGCAAATGCGCCTCTATGAACGAGAGACGCAAAAGGCAGGGCTATCCAAGTTGCATGGTTTGCGTCACCGCTATGCGCAAGAGCGATATTACGAACTCACCGGAAAGCAGGCCCCGGCCTGTGGTGGCCCTTCTAGCAATAATCTCACTGAAGAGGAGCGCGCGAATGATCAGGTAGCCCGCTGGGCGATTTCTCAGGAACTCGGTCATGAGCGTGAGCAAATCACGGCTGTGTACCTCGGGCGGTAAGCAATCATTCAGGAATTGCGCTCAACGGGCGCTGCCCTGGCCGCTGGGCCTTCCCGCCCTCGCCGGTAGCAGGGGTTGCAGCATCACTGCAACCCCTTTGAAAGGGTGAGAATGATCAATCGCATCAAGGACTACTCGGCTATTGCCTGCGTTCCTCCTTGACGCTGATGCCTCATGACGAATCACACTGTGGCTATTGCAGTCTCAATAGCACCCGGCAGTTACGCTGCCAATCAATCGGTATGGCTCGAAAACGTTGCAAGCAACCGCTGATACGTTAGCCAGTTATACCACCCCTACGGGAGAATGATTTCCCGTAGGGACATCTTTCTCTTGTTCATTCAATGATGAGGAGAAAGATGATGGAGTACCTGGAAATGCGAGGTGCAGTAAAACTCAAAGCAGATGCCGATAATGCTGTTGTGCGATCCGTTCTCAGCAAGTTACGAGAAACCGAGTTTGTCGATGCAGGCTATATCGATATAGGCATTGAGGAAGATACCCTGAGCATCAGTGCCGAAGGCACAATCTCAGAAAGTTACAGTACCCGCGCGTTGTTAACACAGCTGCAGGGTCAGTTGACAGAAACGTCGATGATAGGTGTCTCAAGTGTACGATGGGAAACCCTCGTAGTACTGAAGCACTGGCAGCCAACACCGGCTATGCGACTACAGGTTAATGATCAACTGGCCTTTGCCCAGTAACCCACGATAAAGGTCTGACTCCCGTCAGGCCTTTATCATTTTTATTTCTCCCTCCCTCCTTGAAAATCGATCAATCCTATTCTTTCTTTTGTCCATGAAAGCTTTTCGCTGCCACTAGCAAGCTGCCATCACTAATCTGGTGACCGTTTTTAATGATTGGATGAATGGTGGTATTCATGCGAGAGATAGTGATTGGAGGGTTGGGGGCGATACTGGCGACAGTTTTAGTTCTTCCGTTGACGGTGCAGGCAACCACGACGGAAACGGCTGATAATCGTATATTCGAGAGTCGCTACCTTTCTGTTCAGGTGGGGCCGGAGAGTACACAAACCGATTTGCTGCAAAGCATTGTTGATATACGAGTGCCTGAGCGAATTACCACGGTAGGAGGCTCGCTGGACTACCTGTTGAGACCCTATGGTTTTCAATTAGATGACTCTCATAAGGTAGATAAACAGCCAGAAGCAGATGAACAATACCTTTTGTTGGTTTTGACACTTCCCGAACCGCATCGAAATTTGAGATTAATGACGTTAATGGATGCTTTGACCACCTTGGGCGGGAAAAGCTTTCGACCTCTAATCAATCCAGTCAAGCGCTCAGTACGCTATCAGTTGCGTGAAGGGTTTGGTCAATTTGCTACTGCTGAAGAGATGGAGATCGCCAAACAACAATGGTTGGATCAGAAGGAAATAAACTCATTGCCGTCGAAAGAGCCGGGGGCAGTTTCAGCCGCGCAGCAAGATCGTCAAAGCTACGGTCCTGTGCAGCGGGGTGACAGTTTAAGCCGCATCGCCAGCCAGCTCGATCTCTCAGGCATGACAATAGACCAGGTTCTGGTTTACCTCTTTCATGCGAATCCCCATGCGTTTGCCAATGACAATATGAATCATCTATTAGCTGGTGCGATGCTGAAACTACCGCCTGTTAATCCTGAAACGTTGCTGACCAAGTATGAAGCCAGTCAGCTTGTTGACGAGCACTATCGCCTATGGAAGAAGCGTCTATGGATTCAGCGTGAGGTGACACCGTGAATCACCAGCATACTTTAGCGATAGGGTTGATTTTAC
>CAYWXW010000133.1:2831-4236 GCA_964462265.1 uncultured Porticoccaceae bacterium
CTATCTCTAGCACAGCGATTGCGGATACGCATGAGGCTGTAACGCACACATCACAAACCCCTGGCACTGAAACGCCGATCAGCCGAACTATTGAAATACGGACTTTAGCAAAGCGATGGGGATTGGATGAAGAAGAGTATCAACGTTATTTGGATTTAATGCGTGGTCCATTGGGAAAATGGAATCCTGGCCTTGACCCATTATTAGCGCTTGGAATGTTTGCAGAGTCCCCGCAGGAAGAACAGCGTTACGCTGAGCTGTATGCGCAACAGGAATTTGATTTAACAGGGCGTACGTTGCAATTTCAACAAGCCTACCGCGCTGCCTTCGAACGTCTGTTCCCCAATGCAAAGATGTTAGATCACCGCTTGTTGGCTCCTTACTTTGCGCACCAACAACAGAAGTCTGCAATGAAGGACGCGAAGCGATTAGCACAAAAACGCTTTGCAGATGGTGACCGCCTGCTTCTTTTTGTACCGACAAGCTGCCGTGAGTGCTTGCCGGTTATAAACCGATTAATAAGTTTATTGTCGAGTACTCAACAAAGCGGTGTCGATGTGTACGTCCGCGATGCTCAAGATGATGGGGCTGTTAGAGCTTGGGCGAATGCCCACGCGATAAAAACGACCTGGATCGATGACCGGCATCTCACATTGAACCGTGATGAGGGGTTACTACAGCGATTGAAGAGTCAATCCACAGTTTCACCGGCAGATGCCATGCCGATATTCTTAAAACGCAATGGACGTTTCTTTCAGTTGAACAGGGAGGGTTTGGGAATATGAAGCCTTATTTGATGAGGTCTTGTTTGGTTAAACCTTGTTTAGTGAAAAAATGGATTGCCGGGGTGACATTGATGCAGTCAGTGGCAGCGGTTGCATTGGAAGACGTGCCAGTGGCCTATTTGATAGTTGCCAAGAGCCATCAAGTCCCTGTCGATATTCTCTATGCGATAGCGATGACAGAAAGCGGTACGCATTATCGCGGTGAGCGAGTACCGTGGCCCTGGGCGTTGAATATCGATGGCCAAAGCGTCTTTTGCGCATCCCAGCAAGATGCAATTCACCGAGTCTCCCAGGCTATCCGAAATCAGCAGTCAGTTGATATCGGGTTGATGCAGGTTAACTGGCGTTGGCACGGGCAACGGTTTTCCACGATTGACGAATCGCTGGTGCCCATTAAGAACCTCAGTGCCGGAGCCACGATTCTGTACGAGCAGTTTGAGCAGACTAATGACTGGTGGGAGGCGGTAGGGCGCTACCACGACCCCGGCCAGGACGCGGAATCGCTCGACAGTGCCCAGCGTTATCGCGAGCGTGTAAGGCAGTATTGGCGGGAGTGGTTCTGATGCGAGGGCTATTCGGACTGCTGTGCCTGTTGTTTTGTTTAGAGGCTCACGCCAGAG
>CAYWXW010000133.1:4246-6696 GCA_964462265.1 uncultured Porticoccaceae bacterium
CCGCTTGAACCCTATCTGCCGAAACGAGCGCCACAAGAAAAGGCCACCACTCAGAACGCGAATCGCCAATTGCCATTCAAGCTGCCGATCACCACACCCTCAATGCAGCCGGGCAAGGTCACAGTCACCCCAAAAGCATTACGTTATTTGCAGCGGCCCTTGTTTTTGGTGGGGTCTGATCAGAAATCGCGAGACTGGTTGGTCGAAAAGCGCGAGCAGCTTATCCGTATTGGAGCTGTTGGCCTGTTGGTTGAGGCGAAGGATCGTCAGGAGGTTGAGGCGGTTTTGGCTATCGCGGAAGGGCTTCGTCTGGTGCCCGCTTCAGCCGAAGGTTTCGCCACTAAGCTGGGTCTGAGTCACTACCCGATCTTGCTATCAAAGGAGGGTTGGGAGCAGTGACCGACCGGTATGAAGTCGAGGTGTTATTACGTCCCCCTGTGGAACTGTCTTCGGCGATAGTGGCGCTGAGTTGTGCAGGGATCGTGTTAGCTGCACCACACACTTTGATGATGACGCCATCGGTTGCCCTGTTCAGCGCCGGGTGTCTGGGTGGGGTGGGTGTGTGGCGCGGTCGTCAGGCCTGGCGTGTGATTCAATACCAGCGTCATCTCAAGCGCAGCCCGCGCTACGTCATGTCATCATCCCAGGTGCCGGTGAGTCAATCGGTGTTGTTCTTGGGGCGAGGCTTTCGCTGGAACCAGACACACACCGAACGACTCTACGCTGCCCGCGATAAACGCGCTGAACGTTATCTGCAGCCCAGCGCCATCAAACAATGGGTTCGTCGCAAAGAGATCGAATGGGAGCATACGCCCCTATTGCGAACGATCATGCGATGGACTGCACTAGATTCCCCTCTGAATCCCGTCCGTCCCCCGCCTGCCATCGGGGGCGATGCTGTCATACACGGTGTCGGGATCAGAGGGGAAACCAATGCCACAATGCCGCTCAGTGACCGGGTCGGGCATATGGTGGTGATCGCCCGAACTCGCCATGGCAAAACCCGGCTGGCCGAAGTGCTGACCACCCAGGATATTCGACGCGGCAACAACTGTGTCATCGTGTTAGACCCGAAAGGAGACGCCGATTATCTAAAGCGTATCTATGTTGAATCCCAGAAAGCAGGGCGTCAGCTCATTATCTTTCATCTGGGCTATCCCGAGCTGAGCGCCCGCTACAACGCCATTGGTTCTTTTTCGCGGATTACAGAAGTTGCGACGCGAATCGCCAGCCAGCTACCGGGCGAAGGTGAGGCCAGTGCGTTTAAAGAATTTGCCTGGCAATTCATCAATGTTATCGCCGTGGCGCTAGTGGCGATGGGTGAAATACCGGATTACCTCAAAATTCGTCGCTATATCACCGATATCGATGCTCTGCTGATTCTGTATGGTCGCCATTGGCTGGCAGAGCATGGCCCGGAAGATTGGCAGGATGAGCTGGGCGAATTGCAAGATAGCATCAACATAAAGTCGTTGCCAAGGATCGATCAGGGCAAAGACCCTGAGGCACTGGCAATGGTGCGCTATCTTAATATCCATGCGACTTTCGATCAGGTGTTAGAAGGGCTAATGTCTGCTTTTCGCTATGACCGTGAGTATTTCTTGAAAATCACGGTATCCATCAAGCCTTTCCTGGAAAAGCTCACCACGGGCAACATCGCTTCTATTCTGGCACCCGATAAGGCGAATACCGACGACCAACGCCCGGTGTTGGAATGGGCGCAAGCGATAAGGTCTAACGCTGTGGTCTATGTGGGGCTGGACGCACTCACTGATCCAGAAGTAGCCAGTGCGGTGGGCGCTTCCATGTTCAGTGACCTGACCAGTCTGGCGGGTCATATCTATAAGCATGGCATAGCGCCAAGTAATACGAACGAGCAGGCTAGGAAACCACCGGATATTGTGATCCACGGGGATGAGTTCTCTGACTTGATCGGGCCGCAGTTCAAAACGCTGATCAATAAAAGCGGCGGGGCTGGCTACCAGCTTAATTTATATACCCAAACCTGGAGCGACCCGATTGCCGAACTGGGTAGCGAAGCCAAAGCCGGGCAGTTGGCTGGCAATATCGGCACCATGTTGATCATGGGTGTGAAGGAGGTGGCTACCTGTGAAATGTTCACCAAGCAGCTACCGGAGGTGAGTGTCAGCGAAATCATGGCGGTTTCCGGTGTTACCGACAATGTCGATACCTCTGCTGGCATTGGCTTTACCTCCAATAATCAGGATCGGGTCAGCATCAGCCGTGTGCCTATGATTTCACCTGCTGATATTGTGGCGCTTCCCAAAGGGCAGGCATTCGTCCTGCTTAGAGGCAGTGAACTGTGGAAAATCCGAATTCCCATGCCGTCCAAAATGGATGATCAGGAGCTGCCCGACGATTTAGGCGACATGCTCCAGCATATGCGGCGCAGTTATACGTCAGTCGTGGACTGGCCGAGCTATTATGGT
>CAYWXW010000133.1:6706-8878 GCA_964462265.1 uncultured Porticoccaceae bacterium
ACAGCAGTATCAGCCCCCCAGAAGAAAAGAACCCGGCCTGATCGGCCAACTGTTTTCTGCGCTGGTCCAGCTGGTGGTTTGGCTGGTGATTAGCTTGATGCTGTCTATTTATCATTGAATGGCTAGGCATGATCTGGTTCTGGCCAGAGCAAGGGGCAGACCACGCAAAAGCCGTTCTGGCTGCTGACCAGTCATATCTCAACCAGCAACTCTATGATCAATCGTTAGCGATCAGGCATGATGTTATTGCCATGACGCATGAGGCGACGAGCTGGATAGCCCGTCAATCCTGGCTTAATACGCTTCTATATAACGCACCTGATGTTCCTGACGGCAGCTTTTTTTCATCGTTGCAGGGATGGGGGTATGGCCTATATCAGCGTTTTGACGACTATCTTGAAGCGTCTACCTATGTCACACAAACCTTCATTATCCGGCTGGCGCTCATCCTGTTTTCACTGCCGATCTTCCTGGTAGCGGCGCTCGTGGGCGGTGTTGACGGGCTGGTGGAACGTGACCTCAGGCGATGGGGCGGGGGGCGTGAAAGCAGTAATGTCTTCAATCTGGCCAGGCGATCCGTCGTACCTTCATTTGTAGCTGCTTGTGTGGTCTATATCAGCCTGCCGTTTAGCATAAATCCGGTGGTTGTCATTCTGCCGTTTGCATTTCTATTAGGACTAGCTGTTCGTATTGGGTTTGAGCGGCTGAAGAAGTATTTCTGAATTCTTACACCTGAATAGGCAAGCATAGCCCAGAAAACTAAGGTTTTTGGTATCAAAGCAAGCAATAATCCCTCATTCTTGCGGATTCCTCGATTTTCCCATATTCTCCCCTTTAGTTATGAAGGCGACATATGCTATGACTGATGAAATTTTGACCTTGAAAGAGGTTGCAGCGTACCTAAAACTCGCTGAGAAAACGGCCTATAAGCTGGCGGCTGAAGGAAAGCTTCCAGGCTTTAAAGTCGGAGGTAGCTGGCGCTTCAAAAGGGAAGATGTCCAGAAATGGATAGAAGAACAGAAATTGAGCAATAAAGGGTAGGTCTCGTTGAACGCTGTTGAGATAGAAGAAGCAATTACCAATCTAGCTGAGCAAGAATTTGATCCGGCTGATTTTGCGTTTGCCTTCCTTGAGGCATTCGGCAATAAAGAAACCACGCTCAAGCGCTTGAGGAGTGAAAAGAAAGGCTGCACCAATGCCTCAGATCTCAAAGAGGAAGGTGGCGTTCTTCAGCGAAACAATATCCATATCCTTGTATCTCCAGAAGGAGAAACGGCCAATACGATAATCAAGCTGAAAGAAAGCCCTTCGACTGAAAAGGCCAAAGCCAAGTTTATTCTGGCTACGGATGGAAAGTACTTTGAGGCTGAAGACCTATCCAGCGGTGAAACCCTTGCGTGTAACTATGAAGAGTTTCCAGATCACTTCGGCTTCTTTTTGCCGCTGGCTGGTATCAGCACAGTTAAACAAATCCGTGATAGTTCTTTTGATATACGTGCGACAAGCAGGCTTAACAAGCTATATGTAGAGCTATTAAAGAATAATCCCGATTGGGATACGGAAGAGCGTCGCCATGACATGAACCATTTCATGGCTCGGCTTATTTTCTGTTTCTTTGCGGAAGATACTGAAATATTCAGTGAGCAGAATTTATTTACCGATACCATTGCCAAGATGAGCGAAAGCAATTCATCGAATACTCATGAGGTGATCGGTGAAGTATTTCGTGCTATGAATACCAAGCAGGAAGTCCGTAAGAAAGAGGGTATCCGAAATTTTGCTGACAAGTTTCCTTATGTGAATGGCGGTCTATTTTCTGGTAGTACAGAAACGCCTGTGTTCACAAGAATTGCACGTTCGTATTTACTCCATGTTGGTAGCTTGGACTGGACTCAGATTAATCCGGATATTTTCGGCTCAATGATTCAAGCTGTTGCGGATGACGAGGAGCGCGGTAGCTTGGGAATGCACTACACCAGTGTTCCAAATATATTGAAAGTTCTCAATCCACTGTTTTTAGATGATCTCCGCCATCAATTAGAGCTGGCAGGTAATAACGCAAGGAAATTACTTAATCTTCGCAAGCGAATGTCGAATATTCGTGTTTTTGATCCTGCCTGTGGCTCAGGAAATTTTCTTGTTATCGCCTACAAGCAAATGCGAGAGATTGAA
>CAYWXW010000134.1:0-8859 GCA_964462265.1 uncultured Porticoccaceae bacterium
TGATCTCGAAAGTGGTCATTACTCTGTCATACCACGGACTATAATGCCCACTTCTAATAACAACACTTAACACCCAATTTATGAAAAAAATAAGCCACTGTATTCTCCGCCCCCAAAGTCCGCTAAAGCTATTATCACAGCAGGAAGTATCCGGACTGGCCGCCTCAAACAAAGACACTATGCGGCTTTTTCGAAATTGTGCGCTGGCCATTCTTAATACCGACAGTCAGGACGATGATGCCGCACAGGTGTTCTCTGCATTTGCTGATTTCGATATCCAGGTGATGCCACAATCCCGAGGCTTAACGCTAGAAATTTACAATGCGCCCGCCCAGGCTTTTGTTGGTGGGGAAATGATTCGCGGCATTCACGCCCATCTCTTTTCAGCCCTGCGCGACATTGTTTATACCGACTTCATTATTAACGAAGCGTCTGAACTGGACTTCGACAGCTCTGAAGGCATTACCGATGCCGTATTTAGAATACTGCGCAACGCCGAAATCGTACGCGGCGATGTGCAGCCTAACATGGTGGTTTGCTGGGGCGGCCACTCCATTCCTCGCCATGAATACGACTATTCAAAAGAGGTGGGTTATCGGCTTGGCTTACGGGGTCTCGATATTATTACCGGCTGCGGCATTGGCGCTATGAAGGGGCCAATGAAAGGTGCCGCTGTTGGCCACGCCAAACAACAAATTAAAACCGGGCGCTATATCGGCATTAGCGAGCCGGGCATTATTGCCTCCGAATCACCCAACGCCATTGTCAACGAACTCAGCATTATGCCCGATATTGAAAAGCGGCTTGAAGCGTTTGTGCGACTGGCTCATAGCATTATTGTTTTCCCCGGTGGCGTTGGCACTATTGAAGAAATACTTTATTTACTCAGTATTTTAATGCACCCTCTGAACGAGCAAAAAATACCCTTAATACTTGCCGGCCCCAACGCCTGCAAAGCTTACTTTGATGAACTGGAATCTTTTTTAGTCGCCACTCTTGGCCAGCAAGTTAAAGACTACTACCGGATCATTACTGGCGACCCCATTGCCGTGGCGACACAGGCAAAACAAGATGTGGAGACCACCCACCAACACCGGAAAGAAAAACAGGAAGCCTATTATTTCAACTGGCAACTCGCCATCGACCACGCTCTACAAAAGCCTTTTATTCCCAGCCACGAGAACATGGCCAGTCTCGACCTGCACAGCCAACTGCCACGGCATCAACTCGCCACCAATATGCGTGCAGCCTTTTCTGGCATTGTTGCTGGTAATGTTAAAGAATTTGGCCAGCAACAGGTTGCCGAACACGGCCCCTATGCGCTGCATGGCGACCAGCAGGTTCTTTTGGCCATGGATAAACTATTGAAAAGTTTAGTCCGTGATAAGCGCATGAAAATTGTTGCGCAGAGTGAGCACTACACGCCTTGCTACACACTGCATGTAAAGGAGTAGTTTTTATTGGCTTTCTTAATGGCAAGTGACGATTTGTTAGTTTTATTTTTTAGCAGCACCTTATCGGGGCAACAACGCGTGGGGCTATAAATCAAGATCACCCTTCAACATCCGCTGCACCACCGTACGGCGCAATATCTCATTAGTGCCATCGGCAATATTAATTGAGCGCAGCGTTTCCCAGGCATCGTTTAAACCCATTTCATTGGTCAGGCCCATTGCGCCGTGTACCTGCATGACTCTGTCCATTGTTTTCACCGCTTTCTCTACAGAATAGGCTTTTGTCATCGACAGTTCTTTAATCGCGGGCTTGCCCTTGTCGAGCAGCATGCAGGTATTTAGTGCCATTAAATGGGCGGCGTGAATTTCGGTTGCCGACTCTGCTAGCGGAAAGGTCACGCCCTGATATTCGGCAATGGCTTTGCCAAAAACTTCGCGCTGGGCGATGTAATCAAAAGCGGCATCGAGGCCCCAACGCGCCAGACCGACGGCACGGGCCGAGTTGTAGACACGCCCCAGCGACACACCCAACATGGCGATGGCAAAGCCTTTGTCGAGTTCGCCAACCAGCTGCCAGGGTTCAACTTTTACGTCGTCAAAAAGCAGGGCGCCTTCATCGCCACCAATATGACCAAACATTTTTACGATGCTTTCAATTTCCAGGCCCGATGAATCCATCGGTACTAAAAAGGCGCTAATGCCGCCTTTGCGCTGCGCCGCTTTTTCTTCATTGGTAATGGCAAACACAATGCAGTATTGCGCCTGAGGTGAGTTCGACGTCCACAATTTGCGACCCGTAATTCGCCAGCCATCGCCGTCGCGCCTGGCCCGTGTTTTCAGCATGGTGGCATCGGAACCGGCACCGGGTTCAGAGAGGCCAAAACACATGGAAGTTTTACCGGCGACCATGTCGGTGAGAATCTCGTCCCGTGCGCGCGCGGTAATTTGGGTCAGCACCGGACTGGGGCCAAAGGCCCAATGACTGATGGCGTAAACGCCCAACCAGTTGAGACCACCGCAAACATGGAAGACTCGCTCCCAGGCTGAGTAGTAGGCCAGCAAACCCATTTCACTGCCGCCAATGGATTCGGGCGCGCTCATATTGAAATAGCCCGCTTCTGACGAGGCCATTCTAATCTCACCTATCAGCTGGATAACATCGGGGCTATAGCGTCCCTCTTCGGTGTACTTTTTTCGTGGGTCGTGCAGCAAGGCTTCGTGCTTTTCATGGCGGGGCAGCACTTCTTTGCGCACAAAGGCTTCTATACCATCTTGTATAGCAGCGATATCTTCGGGGAGTTCAATTCCAATAGCGGTGTTCATAGTTAGTATTTTCCATGGGTTAACATTCATTAACGCGCTAAAATTTCTTGCCGTTAGGCGCTAGCCTGAAAGGCCGTTAAAATGAAAGTCTGCTGTCAAACATTTACTAGGAGCTAAGCACGAATGAGCTGGCAATTTGCTCGAGGAGCGTACCCCGCTACCCGCATGCGTCGCAACCGGCGTGACGATTTTTCCCGACGTCTGGTGCGTGAAAACCGCCTCACGACTGATGATCTTATCTATCCCGTGTTCGTGCTGGAAGGCAACCAACGGCGTGAGAGTGTGCCCTCCATGCCCGGCGTTGATCGCCTCTCTATCGATCTGCTTTGCGACCTCGCCGAAGAGTGTTGCACCCTCGGCATTCCGGCGCTGGCGCTGTTTCCCGTCACCCCGCCAGCGTGTAAAAGCCTTAACGCCGAAGAGGCGTGGAATCCGCAGGGTCTGGCCCAACGTGCCGTGCGCGCCATCAAACAGCGCTGCCCCGAACTCGGCGTCATTACCGACATCGCCCTCGACCCCTTCACCACTCATGGGCAGGACGGCATTATCGACGAACACGGCTATGTACTTAACGACACCACTCTCAATGCCCTCGTTAAACAGGCGCTTTCTCACGCCGAAGCTGGCGTCGATATCGTCGCCCCTTCAGACATGATGGACGGGCGCATTGGCGCTATTCGCCAGGCACTGGAAAAAAGCGGCTATATGAACACTCGCATACTTGCCTATGCCGCCAAATACGCATCGAGCTACTACGGCCCCTTTCGTGACGCCGTTGGTTCGGCTGCCAATATTAAAGGTGGTGATAAATTCAGCTATCAAATGGACCCCGCCAATAGCGACGAAGCCTTGCACGAATGCGCCTTGGATCTGGCCGAGGGGGCCGACATGCTAATGGTCAAACCCGGCATGCCCTACCTCGACGTACTGCGCCGGGTGAAAGACGAGCTGCAAGCGCCAACCCTTGTCTACCAGGTGAGCGGTGAATACGCTATGCACATGGCCGCCTTTGAAAAAGGCTGGCTCGACAAAGATGCGGTGATGATGGAGTCACTACTGGCCTTTAAGCGCGCGGGTGCCGATGCCATTTTGACTTACTTTGCGCTCGATGCCGCTCGCTTATTAAATAAAACGTCGACCTAAAAAAGCCAGTGAACGATATTTTTTTATTACTGCAACCCTATTTGCAAAGTACGGGTACGGATCAGCCCTGCCTGCTGGTAGCCGATGAAAACCTGATCGACATTCCTTTTGCCAGTCTTGACTCTTCGCTGCAGGTTCTTAGTAACCGCTTCGATATTGCCCATCAAGCCCAGCTTGCCAACTGTAAAAGTCAGTTTAATGACTTTGATTTCAGCGCATTTCCCAACGCTAGCTTCAAGCGCGTGGTTTATAGAGTCTCGAAAGAAAAGCCCGTGGCCCACCACATCATCAACCACTCGCTACGCCTGCTGGCCGACGATGGTGAACTGATTCTGCTCGGCGCTAAAAATGAAGGTATTAAAACCTACGCCAATAAAGCCGCTGATTATTTTAATAGCCGCGCGACGGTCGCCAAACACGGCAATTATTATCTCGCCACTATTTATAAAAACAAGGCATCAGCAAGCGATGCAGCGAGCCGCTTGTTACCCCTTAAAACGCCTTATGAAAACCTCGCGCTGGAGATTTCCTGCTCTGATAATAAGCTCTACAGCAAACCGGGCTTATTTGGCTGGAACAAGATTGATCGTGGCAGCGCACTACTCGCCCAGCACTTAAACGAATTTTTTGCAGGCTTCGAAACAGCGCCGAGCACTCTGCTCGACCTGGGCTGTGGTTACGGTTATTTGTCGGTGATGGCGGCTCAGACAAACACAAAACTAGAAATTGTGGCCAGCGACAATTGCGCGGCGGCAATTATTGCCTGTCGCAAAAACTTTGCCGCTTTTAATATTGTCGGCGAAGTCGTCGCCGATGATTGCGCCAGCGGTATTACCGGCACCTTTGACGCCCTGGTCTGCAATCCCCCCTTTCATCAGGGCTTTAAAACCGATAGCCGTCTTACAGAAAAATTTATTAAATCCGCTGCCCGGCATTTAAAACATTCCGGCCGCGCCCTGTTTGTCGTCAATCAATTTGTGCCGCTTGAAAAGTTCGCCCAGTCCTTTTTCGCCCATAGCGAAAAAATAGTCGAAACTAATGGCTTCAAGCTGGTGATTTTAAGTAAACGCTAAACCCAATCTACAGCAAGCTCTTAGCGATTCACTTAAGCAAAGACGCCTTAAAGCACTGGGCTATGAATTTGAGCCAGCAAGCTCTGTAACTTGCGCCGAATTGTCGCGTCACTCTGACTAAAGGACAGCCCGCGCTGTGCCAGCTGTTCAGCCAAACCCCGTTTACCCTGGGCAAAATTACTGCTCGCCAACAGTAGGTAAACCTCTGCGCGTTGCGGGTCGAGGCGCTGCGCCCGTTCGGCAATAGCCATTGAACGCTGGTAATTTTCTACGCGGTAATAAGTCCAGCCCTCCTGCAATAGAGAGCTCACCGCTTTTTGCGCAGGACTGCTTGTCTGCTGCGCTGGTGCTATTTTTTTTGGTGCGGCTTGATTCGGCTTGTCTACCGGGCGGGCCTGCCCCGATTGGCGTGACTCGACAGGCGCAGGAGCACTTGTCGATGTCTGCAAGGGCGCACAGGCACTCGTCACCAGTGCAATTGTAGCGACACCCATCAGGCGAAAAATCAATGGCCTGAGATTTCTAGCCCTCTCTACATAAGCACACGGAACATACGCTGCAATCGTCATAAAAAACCTTATTAATTTTTAGCCCGGCATACTGTTGATTTAAAGCCCAGCTGATTTAAAATCCAGTTATTTCAACAAACCTTTAAACCAGTCAATAAACTGTCCGCCACGCCGGGAACGACAAGCAACGGATGCCACCGGCTCACTACCCGCAACAAAGGGGATATACCTTGCACCCTCACAGCCCTCTTCACTCAACAAGCCAAGCCGGGGGTCGACCCAGTGATACACAATGTTATCGGGGCGGGTAAACGCCAGTGGCCTCACCTTCAAGTCGGCCATCAGCTCGCTCCAAATTTGTAGTGCACCGGAGGATCCCGTAAAAGGCATTTTGCCATTGTCGTCGCGGCCCAGCCAAACAACGGCCAGATAGTCGTCGCCAAAGCCACTAAACCAACTATCTCGCTGATCATTAGAGGTGCCCGTTTTACCGGCGACAGCAATGTCATCACCCAAATAGCGGTAGGCGCTACGTCCCGTGCCCTCGCGCATAACCACCTGCATCGCGTACTGCAACAAGTGAATAGAGCCCGCATCAAAGCGTCTTTCGACACTGTAGGGATAGTGTTTTAAAGGCTGATTTTCTGCGCTATAGACACTATTAATCGACGCCAGCGGTGAGTAAAAGCCACCTGCAGCGATGGTGTGATAAATGCTCGCCACATCAAAGGGCGACATCGACACCGCGCCCAACGTCAGGGCGGGCACCTGGGGCACGCGCCCCTCGTAACCTAGGCGACGTAGGGTCTCACCAATACCATTAAGCCCCAGCGCCATGCCTAAACGGGCAGTGGCCAAATTGTAGGATTGACCCATAGCTTGATACAACGACACCTCGCCGTGGCTCTTGCGATCAAAATTTTGCGGGCGCCAGATTTCGCCGTGTTCGGCGGCAATAGCCACAGGTTCATCACTAATTGGGCTTATCAGGGTGTAGTCATCAGGTCGCTCAAGCGCTGTTAAATAGACAACAGGCTTAATGGTTGAGCCAATGGGTCGCCGTGCATCCAGCGCTCGATTAAAGCCAGCAATACTCGCGGCCCGCCCACCCGCCAGAGCCAGCACTTCGGCTGTACCCACTTTCACCACTAATGAAGCGGCCTCTACAGGCTTGCCTTGCAAGCCCTTTTGCCGCTCCAGGGCTGCCAGCTTTTTGTTAATAACACTCTCTAACCGACGTTGTATCTGGGGATTAAAGTGAGTGAACACTCGCAAACCACCACCGTGTAAATCTTCCTCATCGTAGTGCTGGCGCAGTTGTCGTTTCACCAGATCGAGGTAGGCGGGAAAGGGGTTTGTGCGAGTGCCGGGGTGCACTGAAATATCTAAGGCTTGCTCACTGGCTCTGCTTGCGACTACGTTGTTAATTAGACCTTGCTCTGCCAACAGGCTGATGACCAGGTTCCGCCGCTGTAAGGCGCGCTCGCCGTTACGACGCGGATCATAATAGGATGCACCCTTGGCTATCGCTACCAGCAACGCTATCTGGTGTAGCTCCAGCTCAGCTAAAGGTTGATTAAAATAATGCTGGCTGGCCATGCCAAAGCCGTGAATGGCCCGTTTCCCGGCCTGCCCCAGATAAATTTCGTTGATATAGGCTTCAATGATTTCGCCCTTGCTGTAGTGCTGCTCCAGCATCAGCGCCATCACCGCCTCAAGTCCTTTGCGCAGTAGATTGCGATCCTGACTGAGATACAGGTTCTTCACTAGCTGCTGAGTAATAGTGCTGCCACCCTGGGTAGCACTACCCGGGCGCAGGTTATTAACTAGCGCTCGACTTATACCGCGTAGCGATATGCCGTAGTGCTGGTAGAAATTCCGATCTTCCACGGCGATCAGACTTTCCACCAGCAGGGGCGGCAACTCTTCCAGGCGCACCGGCAGGCGATCTTCGAGGTGAGCCGGGTAAATGCCACCAATGCGTAACGGCTCGAGACGCACCAGAGTCAGGGGCGCACCTTGCGGAGTGCGTAGGCGAGCCAGCTGTGAATCCTGAAAAGTCAGCGTAAATGTTTGCGCCGTCTTGCTCTCATCCCAGAATTGGAAGGCCCGCGAGTGCACATCGATGCGCTGCCCTTGAAGACGATACTGACCCGCAGCAGTGAGTGTTGAAACGCGCCGATAGCCCAGCTTCTCCAGCTCCCAGATAAGACCATCGCGGGACAGATCTAGCCCTTCGTATAATTCCAGTGCGCGACTGTAAACGTGGCTCGGCAGCGACCATTTGCTGCCGGAAAAACGCTTGGTCAAGTGGTAATCCAGCATGAGCAAAGCAACGAGGCTAATAGCAAGCAGCGAGAAAAACCCTCTTTTTAAGAATTTTTTTAGCCCTACGTTTAATCCTGAGCGCTTTGCTTTAGTCGATTTTTTCCGAGTTTTGCTACTTTTTTTCTTAGCCAAAGACCTATTCCTACGAAATGCCATTGAACATCTCGAATCATCTCATTTACTGTTAAAATATCGCCACGAATAGTCTACCGTCAGGCTATGTAGCAAGCTATTTGATTGTTACGCACAGCCCAAATTTACTGGAACCCTTATGAAAACAATCGATGTCTACGGCATAGGTGCGGCACTGGTCGATACCGAAATAGAAATCAGCGATGCTGAACTCGCCACCTTTGGCATAGAGAAAGGCGTCATGACCCTGGTTGACGAAGCTCGTCAGCTGGAATTAATCGCCCACCTCGACGACCATCTGGTGATGGCCAAACGCGCCAGCGGCGGCTCGGCGGCCAACAGCATTATGGCGATTGCCAGTTTTGGCGGGAGAGCCTTCCACTCCTGCAAAGTCGCTGACGATGACAACGGCCGCTTCTATTTAGACGACCTTACCATGGCTGGCGTCAGCCACAACGGTGTCGAGCAACTACCCGAAGGAACCACCGGCAAATGCCTGGTACTGATCACCCCCGATGCCGAACGCACCATGAACACTTACCTCGGCATCAGCGAGACTATCTGCCGTAAAAACCTTAATCTCGATGCCATCGCCAGCGCGAAATATATTTATACCGAAGGCTATTTGGTGACCTCCCCGACCGGCAAAGATGCCGCCATTGAATGTCGCAAGCAGGCTGAACAAGCGGGCACGAAAACGGCGTTTAGCCTTTCCGACCCGGGTATGGTTGAGTTTTTTCGCAATGGCCTTGAGGAGATGATCGGCCAGCGCGCCGATCTTCTGTTCTGCAATAGAGACGAGGCCTTTGGCTGGACCGGCGCAACCACGCTGGATGCCGCCGCCGAGAGCATGAAAAAAACGGCCTCCACCTTCGCCATCACTTTAGGGGCAGAGGG
>CAYWXW010000135.1:0-3043 GCA_964462265.1 uncultured Porticoccaceae bacterium
CACTTGCTGCCCTAGTCATCTACTGGCTTTGAAACTCAATGAGTCCAGACCCTAACAACTGGTCCGAATTTCCGCGACCACCTCTGCCGAGACTGAACACTTAGTCTCGACCACCAGAAATCGCCACAAAAATGCCGCTTTCTATCAAGCTCACAGCTAGTTAAAAAGTTAAGTATCGACATGATTTGCATCAAAATCATTTAACCCACTGTAAGCGAAACCGGTGATATTTTTATGATTAAAATTTATGAAAATAACATTGCAGCGAGACTGTGAAATATCCAAACATGGTTAGCTACGCTTAGAAATTGCGTAAATATAGTAGGTCTCCTCCGAAAGATTGATATTACTGTTTTTGGCAAATTGAAAACAAGCTAAATTAATTTTGTTTCCAAGCCATTTTTCAAACACACGATCTAGCTAATAAATTAGGAGCGTTAAGTATTGAAGAAACAATTATCTGGATATTCTAGGCCGCTATGCTACGATTTCGAGACTGCTTTAGTCGAAGACTTTTTGGTTCAGGCAGAGCACAGCCATTTGGTTCAGAGTGAGGCTTATAAGCACCAACGCACTGTTGCTGTTTTTAAAGATCGAAGAACGGCAGATGCCATTCTCGAAGGTCCTTCAATTATCAGAATTTTCATAGAACAGTCCGGCTTTAATCTTAAAACTACAAAACTGTTTGATAGAAAAGATTCACAAGAAAAACTAAACATACATGCCACATGTTTGCTTGTAGAGAATATCTTATCTTTGCTTGAGAATGGAGGAATGACTAGAAGACTCCTTAAATTATCTGAGAGCGAGCCCTTCAATTTAAAGGATTTCCTTAGGGCTGTTCGTTCGACAACGCGGAAAGCAAATTTGGATTTACAGCAGCTTGGAGTCATGGGGACAAATCATGTAATTCTAAGGCGACCTCACCAACTGCATAAGCCGCTTTTTCCTAGACGGCCAAGGCCTTCGTAAGAGTACAGGTTTGTGTTCATGCAGGCGTTGGTTTGCTCACCCCGACGGACACGCTTTGTTCAGTTTCAGGCATGAGTTATCTGACCCAATTGTCTGACATCAGCACCTTTGGCACAGATTTGAGGAATTGAATACGGGAGGATTTCTGTTTCATCATAACCTTCATGTAGTGAAGATGAACAAGAAATCATGAAGCAGCAAAGCGTCTGCAGATAAATTGGGAAAGAACATTCGCCGAAAGACCGGCCAAACCGTAAGCGGTGCGCCGTTCACACCGTTTTGATGTAGTTCCAGGGCAGCAGCAGGTTGATATCGGTTTGTTGGTGCCCGCCTGCTACGGCTTTCAGGACACCGGACAGATAGGCATGGGGTTCGATCTCGTTGAGTTTACAAGTCTCGATCAGGGATGCGATGACGGCCCAGTTTTGGGCACCCGCTGGCCAGAGGTGGTCGCGGAAATTCGGACCAGTTGTTAAGGTGGATCGCATGAAGAAAGAGACGATCCGCAATGAAGAAACGAAAGAACCATTCGCCTCAGTTCAAGGCGCGAGTTGCGCTTGAGGCGATTCCCGAAGAGATGACGCTTGCAGAGCTGTCCAAGAAGTACGGCGTTCATGCGAACCAGATCAGCACCTGGAAACGGGCTGCGATTGAGAACATGGCTTCGGCCTTCACAAGACGTGGAGCGGCGCCTGAGAGCGTGAGTGCGGCGGAAGTTGAGAAGCTGCATTCGAAGATTGGTCAGCTTGTGGTGGAACGGGATTTTTTAGCCGATGCCTCGCACCAGTTGCTCGGGACGCGAGGCAAAAAATGGTGAGCCGGGATCATCAGTTGAGCGTCCGGCGCCAATGCACTTTGCTGACCCTGACACGGTCTAACCTGTACTACGAGCCGAAGGGCGAAAGTGCTGAGAATCTGCAGTTCATGGAGATCATCGACAAGCAGTTCTTGGAAACGCCGTGGTATGGATCATGTCAGATGGCTCGGTATATGAAACGCAACAACCATAAATGCGGTCGCCATCGTGTGCGTCGCCTGATGTGTCTCATGAGGCTGGTGCCCATTTACCAGGAACCCAACACGAGCAAGAAGCACCCGCAGCACAAGATATGGCCCTATCTGCTAAAGGATGTCGTGATCGACCGTCGGAACCAGGTCTGGTGCGCGGATATCACGTATATCCCGATGCGGCGCGGCTTCCTGTATCTTGTGGCGATCATGGACTGGTTCAGCCGCAAAGTGCTCGCCTGGCGGCTGTCCAACAGCATGGATGCCGACTTCTGCGTTGAAGCTTTAAAAGAGGCATTGGCAAAATATAGCACGCCAGAGATCTTCAACACCGATAGTCATATGATGGTAACCAGTTCTCGGGTGGTTTGACTCAAACACTTAAGGAAATTGACCGCGCCCCGCCTTGTCAATCATATTTTCCGCCTTTTTTATGTAGCGTGACACGGTTGCTGAGACGCTACGGTGATATGTGGAAGCAAAATTTGTTCTATCTTCCTTCTTGCGCTCAACAACATGTACATTTGCGCGCTTTGCCAGATCAAAGTTGCTTATCACTTCCCCATTTTTGAGCGCAAGTTGCTTTTTATCGTAAAGGTCAAAGCACTTTTTCAAAGATGTCGCCAAAACTGGGCTGGACAAGCTGTAGCGCGCGCGGCTGTGCTTCACTGACTGACTTAGGGGCCCGTGTTCTGGTCTGAATATGGAATTTAGTACTAGGTTTAAGTGTTTTTCGATGTGACGACGCGGCTTGTTTAGGGGAATAAGCAACAACAGAGACTGCGGGTCGGAAAACGTTTCACTTGCGGTTTTGTCGTTATCGGCCAGCGCTACAGATTGCTCTGTTTCTGGCTCTGCAAACAAGAACTCAGCGCGCGTTTCGAACGTGTTAACAGGTTCTCTCCACCAATTGCAGAACGCTAAATAGCGGTTGTCAGAAAACTTCACATCTCCAAAGTCCCTAAGTATATCGCCATCTATAGTGCTTTGTTCGCCGCGCTTCGCGTTCAGCGTTAATGCATACCACCACCAATAATACGGCGACGCTTCGACCATAAATGGG
>CAYWXW010000135.1:3053-4675 GCA_964462265.1 uncultured Porticoccaceae bacterium
CCCGGATCCGGGCGGGGATGGCCTGCGAGGGATGGGATGGGCTGTTCGTCACTGCCGAAGGTAGGGTGCTGCGACATAAAAATTCGTGGCATATTTTGTCGCTATCAAGTTTTTACTGCGTGCTTGAGGTTAATCATAAGTGCTCTTGAGCCAGCTAGATTATCGCTGAGTTAGTGGCAATAAACAATTCAAAACAAAGATTAATAAATGATTATCACAACAAAACATGGCTAAGTCCGCTGTTCTGGAAAGGTCATCAAATCACAAAAGTCTGGCAGTGTGAAAAACCAGCTTCCAAGCTTCTGTCAGCTGATCGCCTGCCGTTTTCTTCAATGCGGAAATTCATTCTAGATAGCTCACTGGGCATCGTGCAACAGCAGCGTCTTTTCGGCCATCGCAATCGCCGCAACTGATATATTCTGGTCATGATTCTAAGTAAAAAGTGCGGTGCGCCGAACGAATGGCGCACCGCTTTCAAGATGAATTCAAGAGAACAGGGTAATAGCTGTTCAGCCCGCGTTAGTTTCCTACGGTAGTGAAGTTCCTATGGTAGTGAAGGACACTGAAGAACTTGCACCAACAGCGGATATACTCACAGATGCGCCGGTGCCAAGATTTCCAGCGGTAATGACGCCAGTGTTTGTGACCGCAGCATTGTTCGTCGTATCCTGAGTGATTGATTGTGCGGTTACGATCATTGGAGCCATTGACGCGATTGAGGTCGTTGACACCCCACTTGACGCACCGGATGCCACGATGCTCGCCGATGCAGCGGTGCCAGTAATGTCGCGAGCTGTGATACTGCCAGATACGGTAACTGGGCTAGCAACTGTGTTGGTGGTAGTTTGGCTGATCGCGCCCAAGTTTCCATCAAGACTGGCCATCCCATTGATTTGCGTTAATGCAACACCAGACGAAGCTCCACGGCCAGCGATGCTGGAAGCGGCACCGGTGCCAATGATGTCGCCAGTGGTTACGTTCCCGTCAGCGACAACTGGTGATCCCGTGTTTGTCGCATCCTGATTGATAGGCCCGTAGGTCAGCATTGGGGCTGAACCCACGACGTTAGTGCCTGACACGCTAGCACTCGCGCCGCTTGCGGATACATTAACTGAAGCACCAGTACCAACAAGGCCACCTGTTTGGACAACTCCATCGGTACTGATGGGCGCTAGAACGTTCGATGCGGTTTGGGTGATTGCACCAAAGGTAGTGGTAATCGTGCCCGAACTATTGATGTTTGCCAGACCAACTGACGCTCCAGAACCAGAAGCACTTAAACCGACCCCAGCACCGAAACCGCTGATCTCACCCGCTGTGATCTCGCCGGACGTCTCAACCTCCGTTAATAGGTTGTCAGTGGTCTGACTAATCGTTTGGAAACCGATGGTGCTATCAAAGCGATTGACATTCGATACACCCACGGTCGCTGTAGCACCAGAAGCCGACACTGCACCGGATGCAGCTACACCAGACACGTCACCAGTGTTAAGATTGCCGTCGACCGACACCGGTGCTCGCAAGCTTGTTGATACTTGCGAAACTGGACCAATGCCCTGGACGGTTGTCTCACCGTCGCCAATGTTCAAAATACTTGCCGCAATCTGTGTCACATCGTCCAT
>CAYWXW010000135.1:4685-8772 GCA_964462265.1 uncultured Porticoccaceae bacterium
ACACCAACCGACGCATTTGCGCTTGTGGCGCCAATCGATGCACTGGCAGAATTTCCGGATAGATTGGTTGTCTCTACGACGGCACCGGCCACCGTCACCGGCGTCAGTGCGAATAAACCACCTTGGTTGACGTTTTGGTTCAATTGATCAACCGTACCCACGGCGAGATTACCGCCATTCGCGACCATTTGCACTGTAGCTCCTGCACCCATTGCCGAAACACTTGCGGAAGCTGCTGCGCCTGACACTTCACCGGCACTAACATTCGCAGCTGTGACATTGATGGGTGCGCTGACGAACGCTCCAAAAAAACCTGTGCCCGGCCCGTTTGACGTCGTCTGATCGATAGTGCCAAAATCACCTATGTTAACGCTACCCACGCCTGCTTGGCTCAGACCAACCGATGACAATGCACCGCTCGCACCAGCAGATACAGATGCGCCATTCCCGCTAACGCCGGTTGCTGTAACGTTAGCATCTGACAGTGTGACTGTACCGGTGGAGGTGTCGCCAAAGAGGAAAGTACTGCGCCCTTGGTTTGTAGTCGTCTGTGTGACGTCCCCCGATGTTGTTCCGTTCGCAGTGCTGTTGACACCACTTAAGCCGAATGAGGTCGATGCACCATTCGCATTCGCACCCACACCCGCAGACATGCCACTGACAAAGCCAGCACTGACAGTCGCATTGCTAACGTCTACCGTCGCTTGGTTTGTTGTCGTTACGGTCTGGTCGTCAAATGCGGGTAGAACGGCTTCAGTAGGACGACCACTATTTACCCGTCCAACTGCTCCAGCTCCGACTGAATTGGATGCACCCGATGCACCAACGCTTACCGATGCGCTTGCACCATTCACAACACCGGTTGAGGTGGCGCTGCCGCCAATCACTGCAACCGCACCCGTATTAGTGACGCTCGACGCGATTTCGCCAAATGCACCGCCTGTTACCGATACGCCGTCAAGTGTATTCCGTGAAACCGAAGCAGCTGCGCCAACGGCAGAAACAGAGGCACTAGAGCCTGCACCGAGACTATTAATCGCAGTTGCCCTACCATTAATGTTTGAAACTTCACCGGAGTTCGAAACCGTTGCATCTATACCGGCAAAATCTCCACTCGCAAATCCTGGCTGGCCTATAGATCTATTTAAGGTGGTTGAAGACACGCTTGCAACCGCACCCTGTGCCCCTACCGTTACTGATGAACCAACCGTTTCAGCATTGAATCTAGAGCCAGGATCGGTCAGGACTGACTTGGCTGCGGCGCTTCCATCTTCCACCATCACTACACCGGTATTGATGGTAGAGCTGTTGATCTGGCCAAAATCAGAGAAGGAACCTTGGGCCTGATTGCCTTGCAATTGCAATTCCGAGACACCGGATGCCGCGCCAGTTGCCGTAACTGACATGCTTGACCCTGCACCGCCAATCGTGGAGCCGCCCACTCGAACTCGCGCTTGTCCGCCAGTATTTTCCACGCTTCCGTTGTTGAGAGTTTCTTGGTTGGTTGCACCAACACTAAGCCCACCAACTGCGGTTGTCCCATTTGTCGAAAGGGCAACAAAGGATGATGCCCCGTTTGCCGAAACAGACCCTGAAATCCCGTGTGAATTTGTGCTGGCTTCCCTGAAGATGACCGCGCCACCTTCAGCAACAATATTACCGTTGTTAGTCGAGGATTGTGTCACATCGCCTGCAACGCCACTGAAGCCAGATCCGTTAACAGACTGAAAACCAACAGTCGCAGAAGATCCTTGCGCAGTCACCGCCTGTGAATATCCTCGTCCGCCCCTGGCACTGCCGACAGTAATGCCGGACGATGTGGTGTTTGTGATGACACCTTCGTTGACTGTAGTTTGTGTGATATTATCAAATTGTGGCGTATTACTCACATCTATACTAAGGTTATCATTAATGGACGTTACACCTGCAAATGCGGACGCGCCCGTCGCTCCAGAAGTTGCAGAAGACCCACGCCCCGTTGAATCTCTCCCAACATCGATACGTGTGTCTGCGGTGACCGCCCCGCTGTTGATAGACGTCTGAGTTGTAACCCCAAAACCACCGATCGGCCCCCTTACTGGCGCATTGACACCAACGCTTGATGCACTGGATTGCGCGCCAGTTGCGGTTGCGGTGGCGCTGGATCCGTCGCCCCGAAGACCCTCAACAAGAGCTGTTGGGTCCTGACCAGGAACGGCCAGTGATACACCGCCACTTCTTACATCGGCAGTGTTGGTCGCCGTTAGTTCAAGAGTCGTTCCGGCTGTCTGTGCCGACACGGCTGACGCAAAGAGCATCGTTGAAAGAGAGGTTGTGCAAAGGATTCTGTGTTTCATACTGTTGCCTTCGGTTTATAAAAAGTTGGTTTCAAGGGCCTGATCTTGATCATTGCAATGAAGCAATGACGTCTTGGACAGCTCCTGTAGCTTCGCGGCCCACATTCGAGACTGGCGCATCTGGGGCTGCAGCTGCAAAGGGCTGCAAAAGATTTTGAACCGTAGTTCCGCAAGCTGCACGGGCGGCTGGGAACTCATCGATCAGTACGTCAACTACGCCCAAGGCGATCGGTCCATTTATTGCCTCGAGTTGAAGGCGCTCCTGATTGCTGACGGACACATTGCCGGTGACTAGCGTGCCATCGAAATCTCGTCCTACACCGAAACCAGTTTGCTGGAATCTCACTGGACGCTGAATAAGCGAGATCTGGCGGTTAATGCGTGTTGCGGCTTCATCAAGTTGGATCGTTAACGAAACCTGGGCAAAGCCGGTGGCCACCACAGGACCCACGCCCCGCACACGCAGATCAACTGCGGAGGGCGCGCCAAAGTCTAGGCTGTTAAAAATTCCATTAATCGCATAGTCTGATTTCACCCTATGCTCCGGCGGTCCGAAATAAGTTGATACGACTGTTGCACCGGCTTTTCGCAGAGCATCGGTCAAGTAAGAGGCACTGCCACCTTGGGGAATGAAATTACCTGTGGCACCTTCTGCGACAGAATTTATTTTCCCGGTGCTGTCTGCAAAGGGCCCAACCACGAATACTTTGCCTGTTACCGCACCCGTCTGCCTGATACAGGCCAACGCAGCCTCCATTTGCTGATAGGGGCGCACAGCACTTGGCAAACTTGCGCGCGAGACATTGGCCTGAGCGACACCATCGTCGTCGACGATCGTGGCTGGCGCACAGGCTGCAGAGACAACTAAAGTCAGTACTAACACAAGTGATTTTGCGATACGTCCGTTCGCTTGAAAATGAGTTTGCATTATATTTTATTCCCGAGTGGCGTTGTGAAAAACAGGTCGTGCTTACGAAGAAGGCTCTGTGGCTGGCGGAGCTGCGAGAACTGTTCCATCTGTTTCTACATCACCGGTGTTTGACGAGCTCTGATCACCATCCACATCAACACTGTTATCGTCGCCAAGAACGGTAGTCGAAATCACGTTTTGAGATCCAATCGTATTAAGCACGATTGACCCACCTGTGTTTACAAGCAACCCCAGCGATGCGGCGTTCACCGCAGCAGCAGACAAACCGTTTAATTGATGCATCTGGGAAGAAGCTGTATTTTGCTCCACTTGCCCTGCTCCACCTGTAGCTGTACCCCAATAGGATGTGGAACTAGACTGCGCATTCACGGGTCCGCACAGCGCGAACGAACCACACAAACTCAACAATGCTAAACTAACATTAAGCCGAAAATTCATTTTTTCTACTCCTGCCCAAAAGACACTAAATTGTATTGGGTTCCTCACAAAACCGCTTCTTATCTAGGGCGATTTAAATTCCTCAAGTGCCGTTACAGGCACGACCAATCTTTTCATACAAAGATACGATCTCAGCGACACTGGCATCGTGTTAGAATGATCCCCGCACCCTCTATATATCGTAGCAAGGCCCAAATTGTTTTGTTAGCGGCCATTTAAAGACCTTAGCGTGGTGATTTTGTGTTATTTTGGTGGCAGCCTCAGGATGGCCCTTCAGTAGGTTTATGTGAGGATCTGGTCTATGAGGATGGTTGAAGTTTTATGTGTAAATGACCCAGCCCCTTGATCCGGGCCGTTTGGGTGTAGAATCTGTTCCTGTTTC
>CAYWXW010000136.1:0-8693 GCA_964462265.1 uncultured Porticoccaceae bacterium
ATGTTTATAACGTTATGTGGCGTATCCACATACGCCTTTTGGTGCGTTCTTCTAAAGAATCATCGAGCACAGCCTGATCGCGGCATTTTTAATCCAGGTATTCGCACAGGGTGGTGGTTTCGGTCTGCACTGATCCATCATACACTTTAAAGGGCAGACTTGGACGCTAGGCTTGCGTGCTGTATGGGCCGCCTGGCGGTTTTCAGCGGCTAATATATCGACTTCCTCTATCGCGCAGTCATGCAGAAAGAGCACTTTGTAAGGCTCACTTTTGTTAGAATCGCCTTTGTTAAAATTCCTTTTACTACAATTCCCAACAATACCAACTCACTACAAAGGCTCACTATGAGTGAACTGCCGAACTGTCCCCAGTGCCAATCCGAATATACTTATGAAGACCGGGATCAGTATGTCTGCCCCGAATGCGCCCACGAATGGCCACAAGTTGCGGTTGAGGAAAGTGATGACGATGCCCTTGTTATCAAAGATAGCAACGGCAATTTATTGAGCGACGGCGACAGTGTGGTGGTGATTAAAGACTTAAAAGTTAAAGGTTCGTCATCGGTGGTGAAGGTCGGCACCAAGGTGAAAAATATCCGCCTGGTCGATAGCGACCACGATATCGATTGCAAAATTGAGGGTATTGGCCCAATGAAGTTGAAATCTGAATTCGTTAAAAAGGCCTGATATTGCCCCAGTTTAAAGCTCGAAATAGTGGGGTGGTTGCCGGTAAAGGTTTTAAATAGGCTACCAGATCAGCTTCGTCCTGTGGCGATAAGCTCAGATTACCCAAGCCGTTGGTATTGCGTGTATCGTGAAATTCGCCTTTTGGCCTCAGTCCTGATTAAGGCGGGGGTTGTTACATAACTAGGTTCTAGGCATATCGCTGGGGTCAGTAAATATCAAGGGTAAAAATTTAACAGTTGTAGTAGGCTGCGCTAAAAAATAGCGGTGTTAGCCATGTCATTTATATTTGAAGAACTCGATTGCCAGCCCAGCCCCATTGGCGATATCAGCTTGAGAAGGCGCTCTGAACCGCGTTTGAATAATCAAATAATCTTCGAGGTTAAATTGGGTGATGAGTTTTTAATGTCGAGTCTTTTCGTCGAGGCTGAAGAACAGCTTTCGAGTTTGGGGTTGGCCGCACTGAAGCGCAATGGTCACCAGAGTGATCTGGATATTATTGTCGGTGGGCTGGGCCTGGGTTATACCGCAGTAGAAGCCTTGAAAGACCCGGACGTTATGATGATGCGGGTGATCGATATAATGGCGCCGGTGATTAGCTGGCATCAGCGCGGCTTGCTCCCGGTTGGCGATATTCTCGCCACGGATGCACGCAGTGAATTAGTGCAGGGTGATTTTTTTAAGTTGGCTACTTCTGCCGATAGGGGTTTTGATACAAACCAGCCGCAGAAAAAAGTACATGCTGTCTTGCTCGATATCGACCACTCACCCAGCCACTGGCTGAATAACGCCAATCAAAGTTTCTATACCGAAGAGTCCTTGAACCGGCTAGCCGAAAAAATCTACTCTGGAGGTATCTTTGCGCTGTGGTCCAATGAATTACCCGATGCGGCGTTTAGCGATTTACTGAGCCGTATATTTATTAATTGCGAAGCTCACACCATTACTTTTCCCAACCCCTATACCGGAGAGGCGTCGAGTAATTCTGTATATCTGGCAACGGTGAAATAAGCTGTCAACGTTGCATTTTCAACAGTGGAAATGGTCAAAGCTTATCGCGTTTTATGCAGTTTACTGCTGTTTGCTTTGCCCTTGCAGGCAGAGACTATTGCGCTCAGTCAGTTTGCCACAGATGGACTTTCTGGCTGGGCTGAAAAACGTTTCCAGGGGCAAACCCAATACACCATTGTCGAGCGCAATGGCGACAAAGTTTTATTGGCAGACAGCAACAACTCGGCTTCTGCCCTGTATAAAGAAATACGTATTGATCTTGAAAAAACACCCTATTTGAACTGGAGCTGGCTAGTCGTCAAGCACCTGGGTGATATTAACGAACGACAAAAAGAAGGCGATGACTATCCGGCCCGGGTTTACGTCATTATTAGTGGTGGCGTTTTCTTCTGGAAAACCAGGGCGATAAACTATGTTTGGTCCAGTAATCAGCCCGAAGGTAGTTCATGGCCCAATGCTTATACTGCTAATGCACGAATGATAGCCCTCGAATCAGGTAGTGCTTTTCTTGGCCAGTGGCGTACAGAGAAAAGAAATATTCGCGCTGATCTACGCCGGCAGTTTGGCGAAGACCTGCGTTATATTGACGGCATCGCCGTGATGAGCGATACCGATAACAGCCATGGGCAGGCCCTTAGTTATTATCGCAACTTGTTTTTTTCCAGTGAATAGCGGTTTTTTTACAGCTAGGCTTTTGCCCAACCGTTACGTTTAAATGACGAGTGCCATTAAAACTATTGCGTATTAATGAGTGGCTGGTCGTTTTTATCTTTTTTAGACCAGAAATTAACATTAAATTGTGCATCGTCACTGAGTTCAACCCGGTGCCAATACTGGGGAGCAATGGTGGTAAATTCTCCTGCATTGATGGTGAGAATCCGTTCGGCTTCCGAGGTGTGCTTATCTGGAAAGCCATAATAAGTCACGCAGCCGGCCATTACGCAGAGCTGCCCAAATACACCTTCGGCGGTATTGTGATGACTGAGTAAAGCCTGGGGCACGTTGGCCCGGGTGAAAAAAGGCGTGGAGCGCTGGATTTTCCAGTCGGGGGGTATTTGTTGGTGCACATGATTTTGCATACGGGGCCTCTTTGAAAGCTGGCTTTAAATACCAGTAGCTGCGTGAAAAGTACAGTGCTGACAACACCAGGGCAAGAGTGTATCTGCCCAATTTTTAAAAATATTGTTCTAATTAATCTGGTTTTGTTGCGCAGACAATATGGATTCCCGACTAAAGTAGGGCGGCCAAACCCGGTTACGGCCCCGGCGTTTCGCCTCGTACAGGTTGGCATCAGCCTGACGTATCCAGTCGTCAATGCTCAACTCAGTACTGTAGTCGACAACACCGATACTAATGGTGATCACCTGCCCGTCGAGTATATCAGCCTGTTCAACCGCGACACGCAGGCTATCGGCGAAGGCAACGGACTCCCCTGGCTCAATATTGTGGGCCAGCACAATAAATTCCTCACCGCCGGTTCTAAATACCTTGTCAAGCTTACGTTTGCGCAGCAGCAGGGCGTTGACGACGCCCTTAAGGGCATCATCGCCAGCTTTGTGGCCCAGGGTGTCATTAATTTTTTTAAAGTGATCGATGTCGATGGCAATCAGGCTGGCGGTGCCTATTCCACGACGACAACTTTCGGCGGCTTCACCAAGAGTACTCAAAAAAGAACGGCGGTTGAAGGCTCCCGTTAATGGGTCAGTGAGCGTTAGCAAGGCCTGCTGGGCTTGAGCTTTGTCGAGCAAGCGAACCACAATATCGCCAAATATACAGACCATAATATAGGTCACTGAAAAGCGGGCGGCGATGCCGGTATCAGCACTGTAAAAAACAGCCGGCACGAAAACAAGGATACTCAGGGCAAGCATTATTCTGGCCTGGCGGTGTTCAGCAATAGACAAAACAATGAAAGCGAAAGGGTAGTACCAATAGATAATAGTTGCGCCTTGTAAAACCAGGCCGATTGCAAGAGTCGTTAAAATCAGCACGAAAAAATAGGCAAAGGGAAATATTTTTGTTCTACGACGAAAAATTGAAATTGAATTAAGGGATGACAATAAGACGATGCTAAAGGTCGTTGCCGCCATCATAAAGCGGCTTTGTAGAAGATGATTAATGACGTAGGGAAATAATAAGAGAAAAGTGGCGAAGCCGAAATACATCTCGAAATTGAGACGAAAATTAGTGATTAAGTCATCGTCTTGAGCTGGCGGTGCTAGTGGGCGTAATATCTTCAGGGGCCACATTTTGCTTCATCCTTGTTTGCATAATTAGCGGGTATATTTAGCGGGCACATTCGGGAGGCATCACCGTTAACCCATTGATTCCGTTTAGGTTTGGCGCCAACCTGAATTATTTCTACAGCTTAGAGGTATTACTCTGTGTGTAGCTCGGTTCGGGTATTTCAAAAAACTTTCAACTTAGGGCAAGGGCTTTGTAGTGATATTAACACTAGTTTTACCCGTTATTATTTTTAGTCTTGGCTAGATAATATCTTCGCCAATTATTTATGCGTATCCAACCTATTGTATAACAGTTTTTTAAGTTGATGGAATAGAGCATTTTGCCAAGTCAAATCAAGCCAAGGCAGCTGAGGAGTGTTAGGTCACAGTTTGTTTTATTAAGGCTTGCTCAATAAAATTGAAATCCCTGGAGCGCTTGATGTTTTCAAACAGCGTGCCTGCCTCAGGGTAGCTACGCATTAAATAAAACAGCCACTGTTTAATACGATTGCCCATGTGTTTGGGCGGGTAATGGGCTTGTGTCAGACGCAATAATTTCAGGGCTAATGCTGCAATCTGCGGCCAGACCATATATTGATAATCGTCGCCCCGTTGATAGGCCTTGATAGCCAGGCCCAAGTCGGGGCGAGCCAATAGCCCACGCCCCAGCATAACGCTGTCACAGCCCGACTGCTCACGGCAGGCGATGTAGTCTTCTAGCGTCCAAATTTCACCATTGGCAATCACCGGTATATCGAGCTGGCGCTGTATTTCATCAATATAGCCCCAGTAAGCAGGGGGCTGATATCCATCGGCCTTGGAGCGGGCGTGAACAACCAGCTCATCGGCGCCAGCCTCGGCGATAGCGATAGCGTTGCGTAAATAGCTGCTACGGTCTTCGTAACCGAGGCGAATTTTGGCCGTGACCAGTGTTGTCGGTGGCACATGCTCCCGCGTAGCTTTAACGATCTCGTGAAGAAGAGCTGTTTCGTCGAGCAAGCGGGCACCACCGTAACTGCGGTTGACCGTTTTGGCCGGGCAACCAAAGTTTAAATCGATGGCTGTAGCACCCAGCTCTGCCGCTTTTTGCGCATTCAATGCGATGAGTTCGGGGTCACTGCCGAGTAGTTGTAGTCGGGTAGTATTCGTGGAGCCGTACTGTGAGCCCTTTGTGGCCATCCGCTCTGCAAGTGGCGTTAGCTCGGGGCAGGCGCTGAGAAAAACATGATTCGGCAACACTGTTTTACTGACGCGAATAAACTCGGTGACGCACAGGTCTATGCCGCCCAATTGATCGAGCAGATAGCGCATATGGTGGTCGATAACGCCCTCCATGGGGGCGAGATATATTTGCATATTTGGGCAGACGTCGAGCGGAAAAGATCGGCGATTTTACCTTAGGCTGGGGCTAGCAACGAAGCTGTTTTTGAGCGCGTTACTGTAGAATAGACGTATCCAGAAGATGCAGGGGCGATAGACCTTAGTGACGACAAGTATTTAGGCGCTTTTAGTGCTTATACCTGCGCTGTATAATCGCCGCCATTTTGCCAGTATTGAAGTGTCGCCTTGTCTAACACAAGGTTGGCACATTTAAAGATTCATTTCAGCCTCTATTTTAAGCGGGAACACCTCCATGGCCGATGCCAATTTTATCAATGAAGTGAATAAGCGCAGAACCTTCGCCATCATTTCTCACCCGGATGCGGGTAAGACCACCATGACCGAAAAGATGCTGCTGTTTGGTAATGCCATTCAGGTCGCCGGTACCGTCAAGGGCAAAAAGAGTGACCGCCACGCCACCTCCGACTGGATGGCCATGGAGAAGGAGAGGGGTATCTCGGTGACCTCTTCGGTGATGCAGTTTCCCTACAATGACTGCACCGTTAACTTGCTCGATACACCGGGCCACGGTGACTTCTCTGAAGATACCTACCGCACCTTAACGGCTGTTGATTCCGTGTTGATGATGATTGACGGCGCCAAGGGTGTGGAAGATCGCACCATCAAGTTAATGGATGTCTGCCGTCTGCGCGACACGCCAATTTTGACCTTTATTAACAAGATGGATAGAGAAGTGCGTGAGCCCATCGACGTGCTCGATGAGGTTGAAACGGTACTGAAAATTAATGCCGCGCCCATCAACTGGCCCCTGGGCATGGGTAAGGCTTTTAAAGGGGTTTACGACCTCTATCAGGACAAAATTCATGTCTATCAACAGGGCCAGGGCAGTCAGGTACCCGACGACGTGCAGATTGACGGACTCGACTCCGATGCTGCGCGGGAGCTGCTGGGTTTTGAATACGAACGCACTTGCGAGGAGATCGAGCTGGTTCGCGGTGCAACCAATATTTTCGACCTCGAGGCCTATCTCAATGGCACCTTAACCCCCGTATTTTTTGGCACCGCGCTGGGTAACTTTGGCGTGCGTGAGATGCTCAATCACTTTGTACAATGGGCGCCCGCGCCGATCGGTCGGGATACTATCGACCGTCATGTCGAACCTGTTGAGGAAGCGTTAACGGGCTTTATTTTCAAGATTCAGGCCAATATGGATCCCCGCCATCGTGACCGCATCGCCTTTATGCGCATCTGTTCGGGCAAGTACCGCCAGGGTATGAAGATGCGCCATGTACGGATTAACAAAGATGTCAAAATTGCCGATGCTGTGAGCTTTCTAGCCGGCGAGCGCAGTAGTGTATCCGAAGCCATTGCCGGCGACATTATCGGCCTGCACAATCATGGCACCATACAAATCGGCGATACGTTTACCGAGGGGGAGGTACTTAAATTTACCGGCATCCCTCACTTCGCACCGGAACTTTTTCGCTCAATAAGGCTGAAAGACCCCTTGAAAATGAAGCAGTTACATAAGGGCTTGAAACAACTTTCTGAAGAGGGGTCGACCCAGGTTTTCTACCCGAGGCAGAACAATAATATTGTTGTCGGCGCAGTGGGCCAACTGCAATATGAAGTGGTCGCCTATCGCCTGAAAGATGAATACGGTGTCGAAGCCATTTATGAACCGGTCAATATCTACACCGCCCGCTGGGTCGATAGCGATGACGAAAAAGCCCTCGATGCCTTTAAGCGCAAAGCGGCTGACAACCTGGCCATTGATGGCGGAGGGCACCTCACCTATCTCGCACCGACGCGGGTTAACCTCAGTTTAGCCATTGAACGCTATCCAGAAATCGAGTTCTTTTCGACCCGCGAACATTAAAACGGGTTCACCTTTCAGTAGCCTATCGCCTGACTCTCGCCTACCTATTAGGCTGCCTATGGCCCCGCCCGGGTCTTACGCAGCTGAGTTTGATTTCCCGCAATTGCTTTTCTAATCAACGGCTTCGATAATCGCCGAAGCATTGCCCACCTGCTGGCAATACTTCAATAACAATAAGACGAAGCCTGGGTGAGAAAAGCGCGATGAAAACAGTCCTATAAAAAAACTTCCATGAAAAAAGAGACGCGTATTGATATGGTTGAGCGAGCCTTTAAACTGCTCGATAACAACGATACAACGCGGGTTGATGATATTTATTTGAGCCCCGTTGCCTCTTATACCTGCAAAGACTGGCTTGCCCTGGAAGAAGATATTCTGTTCAAGAATTATCCGCTGCTCGCTGCTTTTTCCTGTGATTTACCCAAGGCCGGCGACTTTATTACCAACGATGATACCGGTGTGTCCCTATTGTTAGTCAGGGATAAAGACGGCGCTATCAACGCGTTCTATAACACCTGCCGCCACCGTGGTGCCAAGTTGGTAAAGGGCTGCGGTCGCGCTCAAACGGGTTTGACCTGTCCCTATCATGCCTGGACCTATGATTTCACCGGCACGCTTAAAGTCCTGCCCGATCAGGTGAGTTTCCCTGGTGTCGATAAAGCTGAGCATGGTTTAGTGAAACTGCCAGTGATAGAAAAATACGGCATGATTTGGGTTTGCCCAACGGCGGGTAAGGACTTCGACATTGACGCCCAACTCGGCGGACTTGATAAGGGCCTTGTCGAAGATTTACAGAGCTATCAGTTTGAAGATTACTATCCCTACGCCCAGCGCAGACTGCACTGTAAAATGAACTGGAAGTTAATGCTCGATACTTTCCTCGAGCCCTACCACTTTGCACCACTGCATCCCACGACAGTTGGCCCCTTGCTCTACCACAACCTCTGTTTACTCGACACCTATGGGCAAAACTTACGCGAGGCGGTGATTCGCAAATCCATTGAAAAGCAAAGGGATCAACCGAAAGAGAGCTGGGACATCGTGCCTGACTCTGCACTGGTTTATTTACTCTTCCCCAACGCAGGTCTGGTCATGCAGCGTGACCACGTTGAGCTATGGCGCTCTTACCCCATTGCTGGCAAGCCCAACGAGTGTATTGTGCAGATGGACTATTACATCCCCGAGCCTGCTGAAACACAGTCGGCGAAAGACCACTGGGAGCGCAATATGGATCTGGCTGTACGCACCGTGCTGGAAGAAGATATTCCCGGTGTCGAGGGTATTCAAATCGGTTTGAGCAGTGGCGCCATTAGCCACAGTACCTTTGGCCGCAACGAACCGGCGCTGATTCACTTTCAGAGAGAAGTGGCCAAAGCCATTGGCCGTGCCTGAGATTATTGACGCTAACAGAAAACAGCGTTCCCCCGGCCGATTGGCTGGGGGCGTTGAGCGGGTTGCAATAGCCGCTTAAATCGGCGGAATGCCTCGGCGTTTAAAGGGGTGCCCCGGACGGCGATTTTTCGCCATATCAAGCGCTCTAATTAATACTTTTC
>CAYWXW010000137.1:0-3464 GCA_964462265.1 uncultured Porticoccaceae bacterium
GATCACATAGTCGTCGCCATCGCGTACAGCCATGGTGCGAATGCGTGTGGTATCGGTACCACTGGTCGGCTCGGTAACACCAAAGGCCTGCAGGCGCAGTGAGCCCTCCGCAATACCGGGCAGGTATTTCTTCTTCTGCTCGTCAGTACCGTGGCGCAGCAAGGTACCCATGGTGTACATCTGGGCGTGGCAGGCACCGCCGTTACAGCCGCTGCGCTGGATTTCTTCGAGAATGACACAACCCGCTTCGATGGGCAGACCCGCACCACCGTATTCCTCGGGGATCAATACTGAGAGGAAACCCGAATCGGTCAGGGCCTGAACAAACTCCGTTGGGTAAGTATCGGTATCGTCCAGATCGCGCCAGTATTCACCGGGGAACTTACTGCAAAGCTTGGCCACCGCTTCGCGGATTTCGGGGTAGTTGGAATTTGTACTGCTCATAGTGCTCGCCGTCTCTTCGAAAGTGAAAACTCAAAAAAGCCTGCATACAATTGCTAGCTTGATGCACCTGATAAATACCAGGCCAGCAGACCCGTAAGCTTTTTGCCCACCGAAAACCAGGTAGGCAAAAAGCGATGAATTCTAAAGGGATTTTATAAGCGAGTAAACTTACCGCTTAAGCGATAAATGCACTCAAACAACGGAGCCTAACTCAAAGCCTAAGGTAAGACCCGTCTTGGATTAGGAGAAAGGGTTAAATCGGCACTTAAAGCACGTCATTGACCCAGGCAAAATAGTAGCTGAGGCCACCCAGCACGGTAACCACCGCCCACAACACCAGTAGCAACTTCCAGGGGCTGTAGGGCCTGCGTTCGACTTGGTGGGTCGGCAGCGCCAGGTACTCATCAACCCGCGCCTGATCTTCGGCAGAGAGCTTGTCGTTTTTATCCATCATTTATGTCCAGGGTTATAGCCATCATTAATCCAGCCTAGTCAATTTCAAGACCGACAACAAAGCGCGATTCATCCATGGCCATCAGCGAATCGGCACCGACGCTGATGGTCGCCGCCAGAGTTTGAATGCGCGGTAGTATACGATCAAAGTAGAAGCGTGTGGTCTCTAATTTGGCGGTATAAAAGTCACTCTCCTCACTACCCTCATCCAGCTTCGTCTCAGCCACCTCGGCGGCACGCAGCCACAGGTAAGCCAGTACGACATAGCCCGAAAACATCAAATAATCGAAAGAAGCCGCACCCACCTCTTCGGGGTTTTGCTGGGCTTTCACGCCGACTTCCTGAGTCAGGGTCTGCCATTGCGCGAGAGCCGCTGTCAATGCCGGTAAACGCTCAGCTTTAATACTGCTCGCGCTTTCAGCCCCACACCAAGTACTCACCTCTTTAATAAAGCCACCGAGCAATTTGCCCTTGGAGGCCAGCACCTTGCGGCCCAGCAAATCGAGAGCCTGAATACCGTTGGTGCCCTCGTAAATCATGGCGATGCGAGCGTCGCGCATATTCTGCTCCATGCCCCACTCGCTAATATAACCGTGACCACCGAAAACCTGCACCCCGTGGCTGGCACACTCAAAGCCGGTCTCGGTCATAAAGCCCTTGGCAATGGGCGTTAACAGCGCCAGTAAATCTTCGGCGCGCTGGCGTTCAGCCTCATCTTCACTGAGCTTGGTGATATCGAGAAAAGACGACAAATAATGAGCCAGCAGGCGATTGCCCTCGGTCAGCGATTTAATGGTCAACAACATGCGCCGCACGTCAGGATGAACAATAATCGCATCGGCCGGGCCATCGGGGTTTTTCGGCCCACTCAGGGAGCGCATTTGCAGGCGCTCGCGGGCGTATTTGGTCGCACCCTGCAGAGCCAGCTCACCGTGGGCAATGCCCTGAATCGCGGTGCCGACGCGGGCGGTATTCATAAAAGTGAACATGCAATTAAGGCCGCGGTTAAGCTCGCCCAACAAAAATCCTGTGGCGCCGTCAAAGTTAATGACACAGGTCGCGTTGGCGTTAATACCCATCTTGTGCTCGATAGAGCCACAGCTAACGCCATTTTCAGCCAAACTATCACCGGCACCGGGCAGGTATTTAGGGACTAAAAACAGAGAAATACCCTTGGTGCCCGGGGGCGCATCGGGCAGACGGGCAATGACGATATGGACGATATTTTCGACCATGTCGTGGTCGCCTGAGGAGATAAAAATCTTACTGCCGCTAATAGAGTAGCTGCCATCAGCGTTGGGCTCAGCCTTGGTGCGCAATAACCCGAGGTCGGTGCCACAGTGGGCCTCGGTCAAACACATGGTGCCCGTCCACTGCCCCGCCACCATTTTCGGTACATAACCATCGATCAGCTCCTGGCTGGCGTGAGCGAGAATCGTCGCCCGCGCACCTTTCGCCAGAAAGGGGTACATGCTCCAGGCCCAGTTGGCACTGCCAGCAAATTCATTGAGAATGCTTTCCATTGATGGCGGCAAGGCCTGGCCACCGTATTGTTCGGGACTGGTCAGCCCCGCCCAGCCACTCTCGGCATAGGCTTTATAGGCCTCTTTAAAACCACTCGGCGTGGTCACGCCCTCCTGTGCCCAGGTGCAGCCCTCCTCGTCACCGGACTGATTCAGCGGTGCCAGCTCCTCCTCGCAAAAGGTAGCCATTGCCTCAACAACAGCCTCAACCAGATCGGGAGTCGCCTCCTCACAGCGGGGCAGGCTCTGCCACAACGCGGGGTAGTCAAATACCTCGTCGCGAACAAATCGAATATCGCGCACTGGTGCCTTGTAATCTGTCATTGCTATTACCCCACAGCTTGTCATTTTTATGTTGGTGCAAGTTTATGTCTGTGTGCTACCTTATGTCCATGTGTAGCACCGAATTGCACCTGGACTAAAATAAGTCGAATAAGCGCTGCGACCTCAACATGAAAATCAACAACGTCAGCGCCATCTTTGAAAAGACCACTGGTAGCGCCCATTCGCTCACAGGAAGCAACAGAGTAGTACAACCTGATAAACAGCTTCGAGCGCTTCACCGTGAACCTAGCACAAACCTGATACGCTCCCACAGCCGTGGGGAACAGGATGTGTTTACTAAATTATCAAACTCATCAACCGGTTCATCCCCACGGTCGTGGGGAACAGTTTTTGCTCATCGAATCCTTCGGGCATAAATACGGTTCATCCCCACGGTCGTGGGGAACAGTTCTTTTGAAATAAGTTTTACAGGGCCGCCGTCGGTTCATCCCCACGGTCGTGGGGAACAGGGGCTCTGGCGCTATTGAGGATAAGAAAAAGCCGGTTCATCCCCACGGTCGTGGGGAACAGGTCGACCAAGCGCTGTAGTTCCGCTTGCTGGGCGGTTCATCCCCACGGTCGTGGGGAACAGAAACGATGAGGCTGTATACGAAAGCGACACCCCGGTTCATCCCCACGGTCGTGGGGAACAGTCAATTTCTTCGTTTGTCGGACATTTGGCAGCCGGTTCATCCCCACGGTCGTGGGGAACAGTTCAGC
>CAYWXW010000137.1:3474-8627 GCA_964462265.1 uncultured Porticoccaceae bacterium
AAATCCGCCGCCTTTTGTAAATCTGTTACTGCGGTTCATCCCCACGGTCGTGGGGAACAGCTCCAGCAAGACCAGGCGCTTAGCTAGAATCCCGGTTCATCCCCACGGTCGTGGGGAACAGTAGAGGACGTGCTCTATTGGGAGCTGCCAATCCGGTTCATCCCCACGGTCGTGGGGAACAGTTACTGATTTAATCTCGATAACACCGCAGTCGCGGTTCATCCCCACGGTCGTGGGGAACAGTAAAGATAGCCGCCATTAAGCCCCTGATAAACCGGTTCATCCCCACGGTCGTGGGGAACAGAAGCCAGGCAGCTAGGCATGACCACATTCATCCGGTTCATCCCCACGGTCGTGGGGAACAGGTAGTGGTGCAGGACGACACCGACGCCACCACCGGTTCATCCCCACGGTCGTGGGGAACAGACGTTCATTCTTATTTTTATGCTGGACAGATGCGGTTCATCCCCACGGTCGTGGGGAACAGACCCCTGTACATAAGGGGAATGGGTTGTGGAGCGGTTCATCCCCACGGTCGTGGGGAACAGAGCCGCAGCGCCCTGGGCCGCTACCGGGTGGGCGGTTCATCCCCACGGTCGTGGGGAACAGATTTGGCCGCTTAGAGTCGATCATGCCGATGTCGGTTCATCCCCACGGTCGTGGGGAACAGACTAAGCATACCTTATTGATTGTTAAAGAACTTTTATACAAAAAGAAAGTTACCGATTATTTCTTGGATTCAAACCTGAAGTGCAAACTAGATTAGCTGGCATCAAGTAAGTTTTTTCGGCGGCAAAAACGAAACCAACCTTAGGCCATCGTAATCGATGGGAATACGACGATTCTCGCCAAAGGTTTGGAAGTCATAACCAGACTCTGTATTGGTCGACCAGGCCATCACCACATTACCTTCGTCGGCCAGGGTGGTGACTTGCTCCCAGATCATTTCACGAATTTTTCGACCGACGTCACCGATATAGACACCGGCTCGAATTTCCAAAAGCCACACCGCTAAGCGCCCTCGGAGCCTCGGCGGCACATTCTCGGTGACAACCACTAACATGCTCATGGTTTATCCATTCCGATGGCCTTCATCACCAATACTTTCCGGTTCTGGAATGGCGGGTGGCTGGGCATCTTCGGGAGGTGGTGGTGGCTCGATACCGCCTGCGGATAACATCTCTTCAATGCTGGGAATAATTTTCTTAAGTAGCTTGCTACTGCGAAAAATATCGCGGCAGGCGATTCGGACTTCACTATCAGGGTTACTGGGGTGTTTGGCGGCGACTTTAAACGCTACGGGCACGACAGTTTCAAACTTGAAAATATCTGCAACATCGTAAACAAAGGAGAGTGGTTTTCCGCTGTGGATAAAGCCAACAGCAGGCGCATAGCCCGCAGCCAGTACCGCCGCTTCGGTAACACCGTACAAACAGGAGGTCGCAGCACTCAGGCACCGGTTGATCACATCACCCGCTTCCCAATCTTTTGGGTCGTAACGCCGCCCCTGCCATTTAACGCCATATTGCTTGGCCATTAACTCATAGGTTTTACGTACCCGTGCGCCCTCGATGCCTCGTAGCTGGTTAACACTGCGGCGCTCCGGTGCGGGTTCACCAAAACGCATTTCAAACATTTTACGCACGACTTTCAAACGCAAGTCGTCATCCAGCGCAAGCTTGGCCTGGTACAACAGTTTGTCCGATCGTGCTCCGCCGGGCTGGCCAGCGGAATAGAGCCGCACGCCCGCTTCGCCGACCCAAATCAATAGTGTGCCAGTTGTGGCGGCAAGTTTAACGGCGGCATGAGATACACGGGTGCCGGGTTCAAGCATTAGACAGGCGACGGAGCCAACGGGAATCAACATCCGCTCTGCATTTAATTTATCGACCACAACAAACGCGCCATCTTTGACATCAATGCGGCCGTACTGGATAAAAATCATCGAGACCCTGTCTTTTATGGGAATGGGTTTTAGGGGGATGTAGGTCATTGCTGCCTGCTTTTTAATCTATTGATGTTCATCAATGGGCTTTGCGGGCGCCTGATCTAGCTACCCTTTTCGAATTAGCATCAGCCCGCAGCCAAAGGCTTTTGAGCGGCCAAGGCCACGACTTATTTGGGGCTTGCCATCATCTCCAGCCTGGCCAATAAACAGCTGTTTTAAAAAAACATCTGGCTCAGTGATTTCAATCTGCCCGTGAAAATCCAGACTCGTAAATTGACGAATATTTTTATCGTTAGCTTTGCGCACCTGATGAAACTGATGACTTGACACCAATAACTGTTCCAATCGAAAACCGCAGGCTTCCCCGCGCTTTTGCAACCATTCTTCTCCGGCCTCGTGATGGATTATGGCACTGGGCGGCCTGTCAGACGGGTCATTAAATCGTTGTTTATAGGCGTCCGCTTTTGCCTCGATAATATCCCTGCGGATACGTCTTTTACTGGTGTCATCGGCTTTACGCGTGACTACCGCATTAGCCCGCAGGCTAAATTGGCAACGCTCGCCCACGGCCAGTTTTGGTGCAAACGATTTGCTTTGCACATGCAGAAATGCCGGTATATTTTCAGGCTTGCGTTCCGAAAGTAGATAGTAAAACGGCAATCGCTCGCTTTCATCTTTACGATAAAGAAAATCCCGCTTTGCTTCTGCATCGTGCGGCATAAGATTCCAGATCATCTGGTGTTCATGAAACAAATTTCTGTGAAGGGTTAACTGCTGAACCATTTCAGGCCGGTGGTCGGGGCAGTAGGTGATTTTACTGAGGTACATGCTGATCCTCCCCTGACAGATACACCGCCTCTTCACGGCTGGCGAATTGCCAGCGCTGGCGGCTTATGGGTTGGTCGTAACGAGGTGCACGATAGGTTTCTTGTAAGCCACTGTGATTTGAAGGTTCCCAGTAATAACGCGGCGGAGCCTTATCGGTTAGTCGCGACAGCTCATCAGCGGGACGATAATTATCCAAGGCTTTCTTCATTGACTCACAAGTGCTCACGACAGGGTTTAGCGGCAGCGCCAAAGGGCAGGCTTTTCGCCCCAAATACAGATGAAAATGCGGGGATTGCAAGGCATCTACAAATTGCTTTAGCGAGTACTTGGTATCGCCTTCAAGCCAAAGCGCAACAATACTCGCGCTGTCTTGGCGATAGCTACGAAATGACAATATGGTGCCGATCTTTGGATCCGCTATTCTCGCTAGCTCTGCTAACTCATCGCGTCGAGTGTAGAGATGTTTCGTTTTTTTATTACTCGGTGGCACCTGAGCAGTATGGAAGTCCCGCATCGCCAAACCGGGGGCGCAAAGTTTCATACCAAAATGACAACTTTCGGCCAGAGCCAATTGCTGCTGTTCGTCGGCGCGATCTATGCCCAGCGCAGCGGCCACCAAGCCTAGCAAGGCAGAACGCGAGGGGTGATCGGCCGAGGGGCGCTCCTGCCCGACGGCTTGATCACCCCAGGAAACCAAGGGCGCATAAAGCTGGAAAACCAGATAGTCCCGCATAGTTACTCCGTAACAAACTGAATAATTTCTGCAAGGCTGCCTGTGCCACTTTGCACGTTCATGGTTCGATGATCGTCTGCACAAGCGCCGTAGGCCGTTTCAAAATTACTGCGCTGGCTTTCAAGACTGTTAATCGCAAGATCAAGTGGGTTACCACCACGCGCCGCTTGCAAAAATGCCACGGACAAAGAACGTGGTTGCTGGCTGCCTTTTTCTGCCAATAGGTAAGAGGTATAGGCGCGGGAGGCAAAGCTGTTTTGTTTGCCTGTGGGGGCTACGGTGGCAGCGGATTGCACCAGTGCTGCGATGGTTTGTTTGACCAGTGTCTCGTCGTTTTGCAGGTTTTCCAGCAACAAATCTTTGTTGATGCAACAGTAGATATAAAATACGCCTGAGCCGAAACCAGCATCGCCCATATGCCCTGCGCCTGCGTCTTCTTCATGGGCATTGAGGTCATCGACTGCGGTAAAAAAATCATCTTCAATTTTTACCGGGTTTACCGTAAAGGCATGGCTAACCTGCGCCGCAGCTTCGACATTGTAGGCTGGGCTGGAAGCGAGCATACGGCCAAATAATGCGATATCGACAGCTTTCGAGGTCCCCCTTAGCAGTTTCAATTCATCTTCTTCCGGAACTCGATTTTCCTGCGCTAGCGTTGCTGCCAAAGCCATCACCGCCGACCATTCAACGGGTGAAACATGGGCTAGTTGCTCAATTTCCAGTGGTTTATCTTTTTTATTTTTACCAAATACTCCGGCAATGCTTGCAGCCCACTCAATCGCTTGTTTTTCGGCAACCCCCTCCTCCAACAGCTGCTGAAAAACCGTTTCCCCAAGTCGCTTGGTGCGGGTTCCTTTAAATTCACCAAGGGCGTCTTGAAAATGCTCACTGGTACGCCAGGCCCGCTTCAAGCTTTGGGATGAAATACGCAAGCGTTCGGTACCACCGACAATAGCCGTTTTTGGGCGACCGAGATCATCCCGATTAAGATTAGATGGCGGATAAGCGGTGAGCATGTGCAATTGAATAAACTGGGTCATATTTAAACTCCCTTTTGATATTTGAACACTTCGGTGTAATAGTTTTTTGCGATTTGGTACTGCCACTGGCGATTGCCCTTGAACCAGTCCGGGTTGCGATGCTCTCGGTGCCAATGCAACAGACTGTCGGCCAATGCCAGTGGATTGGCTTTTTCACCGGCCTGTATCACCGCACGGCGAATATTCTGAAAAAGCTGCTCTTCACTGTCAGATGCCAGCAGACGTTGAAAGCGCAGCTCGCTAAAAACTGGATTGTCAGAGCCTTCTTTGGCTTTGCCAAGTAAAGTGGCCAGTGTCGCTGCATCGTTAGTTTTCGCGACAGCCAACACGCCAGCGACAAGGGCCACCCCCATTAAATCGTATTGCCTCAAGCGGGGCAGTGCCAGGTTCAGGCGCAGAAAGCCCCGTTCAACAATCACTTCATCCAGCGAGGTACAGCGTTTAAGCTGTGCTCGCACACCTTTTTATTTGTCCCCGTGGAGCCACTGATACCAGTCCAGCACCACTTGTGGTTCTTTCTCTTTTAGCACCATGTAATGCATATTGTTGTTTGTTTCCGTTTCGCTCATATCAAGCTCCTATGCTGATTATTTATGCCGCCAAG
>CAYWXW010000138.1:0-8578 GCA_964462265.1 uncultured Porticoccaceae bacterium
TCGTCTTCAGATTTTTGCCAGGAGTAATTGCTTAGCACTGACAGGTACTCATTGATCTGCCACGATGCCTCAAGCTCAATCCCGTGGCCATCTTGTTCACCGGCATTCTGTGCTGTGCGGGTACCACCGGGGTCGGGCACAAACTGAATGATATCTTTCCAGTAATACTGGAAGAGATTGAGATCCATGGTTAGGTTGTAGGTGGGCTTGTAATTAAAAGCCAGTTCGTAACTTTTTAGTGTTTCTGGCTTCAGGTTAGAATTACCAAGTGCGATGGGGTTTGTTTGTTCTCCGGTTTCAGCAAACGAGGGTGCTCGGAAAGCCTCTCCATAAAGCGCTTTTACTGTCAAGTTATGTCGTGCGGACCAAACGAGTGCGACTCGGGGATTGGTGGTGTCACCAAAATCTGAATAGTGGTCAAAACGAATGCCTGTTGTTAGCTCCCAGTCGTCTGCAAGATGCCAGACATCTTGAACAAATACATAGCTGTTTTCCCGCTCATTTTCTGCTAGAAAAACAAAAGGTGTATCTGACACATCGACTAACGGACTACCTGGAAATATCGGAAAGCCTGTAGAGGGATCAATACCAAAATTCTTTTCTTCTTTGGTTTTATAAATTTCGCCAAAATAATAGCCGGCGCCTCCCATTAATTCATGTCGTTCAATGCCACGAAATGTGCCAGTCAGGTTGGCGCGATAATGGCGTTCGTAAACCTCGGGGTTGCCAATAATGCCATCGGGGTAAGGGATTGGGTTCAGAGGTGAACCCGTTGATCCGGGTGGGTAAAGGATAAAGTCCTCGTCTACTTCCTGAGAAGTCTGGAGGTAATTAACAGTAGCCTTAACACTTGTGTTTTCAGAGAAATTGACATCGTCATAACTCAGGTCGAAGTTGTAACGGTTGCTTGCAGCTTGTCCATTGGGGTCGAGTGCCTGGGCAAGCCCCGCACCTAGTCCGCCATGATTTCTTATTTGGGCGCCCGTGCGCAACGTGAACTTTTGATATGCTAGTTCTAGCCTTGCATCAAGTGATTCACCTTCCTTGTTGACACTGGATGGTGCAAGTGATGCCGATGTTCCAGAAACAAGATCTAAAAATGTTTGGCCATCGCTAGTTATTTTTTCGCTTTGCCCGTCTGTTTTACGCATCTCAAGAATAGCGCTATAGGTGACTTCTTTTAATGAGCCAGCGGTTTGTAACCAGAGGTCTTTGGTGTTGGCTGAGCCATAGCGGAGGCCAGTAGAGGTCCCATTAATTTCGGAAGGCGCTTTTGTAATAATATTAATGACACCGGCAAAAGCATCGGCTCCATAAATAGCTGACCCCGTTCCTCGAATGACCTCGATGCGGGAAATAGCGTTAACCGGCATGCCTCCCCATACTTGATGACGATTCCCATGAAATAAATTTGTCATAGGTATGCCATTTATCAACATGAGAATCTGAGCATTAAAATCAGAATATATGCCTCGAAAGGTATATATCGGATTTTGGCCTGAGCTGCTTCTGGCAACGTGTAGCCCTGGAATAGTTTCCAATATTTCATCGATATCAGTGGCACCAATTTGTTTGATTTTTTCTATTGTTATAACTGATGCTACTGATGGTGCATGTGATACTGGTTGAGATATTCCAGTTGCGATGCTGACAAAATCTTCATCACCGTATAGCGACGCTAAGTCGTCTTCCTCTAAATACTCATTTGCGTTAACAGAGTTTAGACAAAGTAAAAAAAGCAGTGTTGCTATTTTTATGTTCAATGCTGGGGTATCCATAAACGGTTTGCCTGTTTTGATCGAGAGTTAATCCTGTCGACCGCCAGTGGGAAAAAAGCACCTTCTGGTTTTTCTCGGCTATCTATGTAGCAGGGGAAAATACCGCCAACAAAGGATAGTGTTGCGAGATAATAGAACTCATCAATAGAAAGACCAAAATCAGCAGCTACGGCTGCTGCAATGGCAGAAATGTTAATTTGATATTTGTATCTTGATGCTTGGAAATAATCATCAATTAAAAGCGCTAAAGAAATGTACTTACTTTCTTTAGCGCCAACGGATTTGACGAATTTTATAAGTGGTGCAATCCGTTCATCGGCATTGACTAAGGGGCGGCCATAGCCATAGATAGCGCGATACTTTTTTAATTCCTTTTTGATGATAGTGTCTAGTGGTATGCCAGCCTCCAGTTTCTTATTGGTTCTTTTGAGGAAATCAAAAGCGCCCCTAGATGTCCTTAAGCCATAGAGTGTGGCCTCAGATGCTGCGTTACCGGCGGCTACGGCCAGGGCAGCTGTGGTGCGTGAGGTTCCCCCAAGAGATGCGATGCGATTGTTCCATAATCTAGGGTCGGGATAGCTGGAGCTAATTAACCAAATGCCTTCTATAATTCGTGCGGCTAGGGGTGAGCTTCTACCAGTCACGGCATAGAATAAGAATTCCATCCACCCTTGGCTACTTAACTCAGTAAAAACATCCTTTCCTCTCAGCACTACCCGCTCACCCGGAAACCAGGCGCCCATTTCAGTTTGCCAGTTGTCCTCAAAGGCCTTTAGCAGATCGGGGCCGCTCAGAGAGTTTCTATTTTTTTCAGTCATCGTTTGTCACCGGGCCGGGATCATCTGTCAGGGTAAGGCCATCGCCGAAAAAGGGGTAGCGACTCCATCCCATCTTTTCCTGTTCGAGGGCGTGAACTGCGGCACCCGGTAGCCTGAGCAACAAAAAAAGTATCTCAGCCTGTTCGGGTTCAAAGCCAAGGGCGAACAAGGTTGCCGCTGCGACGCCCGAAAACGCCAGTGGCGATTCGGCGTGCTGCTCCAGTGTTTGGCGATGGCTTTGCAACCAAACCAGAGCTTCGCTGTTGTCTATGGCAGCGAGGTGGTCGAGTAGTTGTTTAACGGGTGTTGGGCAGCTGGCGCCGTTGGGGTCAAAGCCGGGTGTGTGTTCCATCTCTGGCCAAACATCGGCGCGTTCCTCCTGAGGTGGCTTGTCGATAATTTCGAGCCACTTGTCGAGGTCGGTGCCGCATTGCTGCCAATACTGCATAGCGGTGAAGACTTCACGGGCACCACCGAGGTTGCCGGCGCCGATGGAAATAGCGGCGATTAATGCCGAGGCGCGAGTGGAACCACCGACACCGGCATTCATTGCACCGCGCACGCTGTGGTCGCGGGGGCCTGGGTTGGCCAGGGCGACGGCGAGTCCTTCCAGCATCCGGGCCTGAGCTTTGCTTGGCGGATCTAGTTTGAAGAGCAGCCAGAGGTATTCGATAAGACTGATTTTGCCGAGTAAATCTCCGTAGACATCAAAGCCTGCGCAATAGCTTTTTGCTGCGGCAAAAGGATTGTCGGGTTCAGCCTCTTCGCGCCAAATTTTAGTGGTGATTTGTTCACGGGTTTTTTCACTGTTGTCTGTCATGTGTTTTGTTTCAGCGCCTGGGTTCGCAGTCCGATGGGTGGTGCTTCATTCTGGTCGATACGTACGTCGAGCAGAGTTGGCCCCTGTTTTTTGAAAAAAGCTTGGCAATCAAGTTGTAACAGGTCTTCGGCAGAATAAATAATGTGGCCTTCAATGCCCATGGCAGCGGCGAAAGCCGCAAAATTAGTCGTTGGTAGACTAAAACCGATTTCTTCGGCGCCGCTCATACGCTGGCCGTGTTTGACCATGCCGTAGGCGCTGTCATTGAGTACCACAAAGACGACGGGGAGGTTTTCTTCAACTGCGACGGTAATTTCCTGACCGTTCATCAACAGGCTGCCATCGCCGGTAATACAAACGACGGGTTTATCGGGGCGGGCAAGGGCGGTACCTATAGCGCTGCCTATAGCCCAGCCCATGGAGGCAAAGTTGAGAGTGGCGCGAAACAGACCGCCTTTGGCGTCGCGACGCCCGGAAACGCGCCGGTCGTGGGGGTGCAGGTAGTGGGTCGCCCAGGAGAAGCTGGCGCCGACATCGGCTAAGTAGTGGGTGTTTGCTGGAAAGATATTGGGTAGCTCTCGCATCAGGCGCTGGGGCTTGATGGGGCTGGCATCACACTGATACTTATCTTCGTCGTCCAGCGAAAACTGCCGGGGTAGTTCTTCGTTGCTTGACATTGGCTGCTTGGCGTCATCTGTAGCGGCCGCTTGAAAAGGCCTGTCGAAGCCGTTATTGGCGAAACGCTTCAGCACCGCTTCGAAAATGCTCTCGAGACGACCTCTGACGTGCAGGCTCGCCATCAGGGTTTTGGTCAGGTTCGATTCACTGGCCTCAATATCGATAATGCGCTGCTGATGCCGCTCAGGCTCCCAGCCCTGGCTGGCCCATTCACTGAGTTGTGCACCAATGATAAAGATGCGGTCGACTTCGGGGTCAGTGAGTAATTGTTGTGCACTTTGGTGGCCAGAGAAGCCAATAACCCCGCGAAACAAGGGGTGGTAGGGGCTAACCAAACCTTTGCCGTGGGGGGTGACGACCAGTTGGGCGTTCAGCCCGAGCGCAAGATTGAGGATCAGGCCAATAGCTTCTCCGGCGCCGTCGCCAATCACAAACAGGGGTTTTTTGGCCAGCTTGAGTTCGCTGTAGAGTCGCCCCACGGCCTCGCTATCAAACAATGTCGGTTTACGCAGCAGGTCGGGTAAATCGACTCGGGGCAGCGGGTTGGTGGGGGTAGCGCGCATGACGTCGATGGGGATGCTCAAATGCACCGGGCCCATGGGCTCGGCAAAGGCGGTCATTATCGCGGTGGTGAGTTTGTGTTCGAATTGCCCTGGGTGAGAGACTAGCGTGCTGTAACGACAGCAGTGGTTGAATAACTCAACCGTATTAACGCCGGTGCACGACGATTCTTGGAAGGCCCCGGTACCGAAGCCCGACAGGGCAGTTTGAGCGGTAATCACCAGTATCGGCACATTGTTTTCATAGGCCGAAGCGACGCCAGTGATCAAGTTGGTGGCTCCGGGGCCGGTGGTGGCACAGCAGACACCCAATTTGCCGGAATTGCGCCAGTAACCGTCGGCCATAAAGGCGGCTCCAGCTTCGTGCCTGGCGGTAACGGAGCGAGGCCCACCGCGTCGCTCACTGCGGGCCAGGGCGTTGTAAAAAGGCTCAATGGCGCCACCGGGGATGCCAAAAATATACTCCACGCCCAGTTGCTCCAGGTAGCTGAGCAGTAAATCTCCATATTCGTGTGGTGCAGTTCCCTCTGCCTTTAATTCATAGGCAGGCATACGTTTAAATCCTAAGGTATATCAATACGTTAAATGGGGTATTTAAATCCAAGTCATAGTATCTACAGTTGCCCATAAATTACAAGATCAATAATGAGACAGATTCGGTAGAATGGCTGGTTTTCGACCAGCTTGTGGCGGGTAGGTAATGGTCTTTTCCACGCAGGCAGGAATATTGAACTCGGCACAGGAAAAAACAATGACAGATCTCGATATAAACTTAGAAAACTGGTGGCAACCCTTTACCAACGTCAGGGGTTTTCGCGCCAACCCGCGCCTTATCGAGCGTGCCGAAGGCTGCTTTCTTTACACCGCCGATGGTCGTGATGTGCTGGATATCACCGCCGGGCTGTGGTGTGCCAACCTGGGTCACAGCCGTAAAGAAGTGGCCGATGCGGTGCATAAGCAATTGATGGATATGGATTTTTGTCCGCCCTTTCAGTTTGGTTCGCCGGTGACTTTTCGCTTTGCCGAAAAATTAGTCGAACATGCGCCCGAGGCTTTGAACCGGGTGTTCTTCACCAACTCGGGTTCTGAGTCAGTCGAGACCGCAATGAAGATTGCCCACCGCTACCAACTGGCCCGTGGCAAGGCCAGCAAGACCCGCTTTATCTCTCGCGAGCGTGGTTACCACGGGGTCAATGTTGGTAGCACTTCGCTGCAGGGCATCCCCAATAATCGCAAGGGCTTCCCTACTTTAGAGAATGTCGACTTCCTGCCCGATCTGCTCGATATTGCCAATAACGCCTTTAGTCGTGGGCTGCCCGAAAAAGGCGTCGATAAGCTCGATGCTCTGGAAAAAATCATTGCCATGCGCGGTGCAGAGAATATCTGTGCACTGATTATCGAGCCCATTGTCGGAGCCGGTGGCATGGTGCCCCCGCCCAAAGGCTACCTCGAGCGCGCGCGCCAGATATGTGACGACAATGACATTCTGTTGATTTTCGACGAGGTGGTGACCGGTTATGGCCGCACCGGTTCAGCCTTTGCCGCGGTTGAATTTGGCGTCACCCCCGACCTGATGACCACCGCTAAAGCCATCAATGGCGGTACCGTACCCATGGGCGGCGTGTTTATTAAAGAACAAATCCAGCAGACCATTTTTGATGCCGCACCAGGCGGTATGCCGGAGATTTTCCACGGCAACACCTATGCCGGTGCGCCAGTGGGTGCCGCTGCCGGGCTTGCTGCTTTTGACATCTACGAGCGTGAAGGCCTGCTAACCCGTGCCTCCGGCCCCATCGGTCATTATTGGGAAGACGCCCTACACAGCCTGCGCGACATCCCCCATATTATTGATATTCGCAATTATGGTCTGTTGGGCGCGATCACCTTTACCGCAGATGCGGCGAAGTACCCCTCTGGCGTCGGCGTGCCGGTGCACAATAAGTGTTTTGAAAACGGTTTGTTGTGTCGTGCCGTGGCCGACAACATGGTGATGTCGCCGCCGCTGACGATTAGCGAGGCCGAGATCGATTTGTTTATCGAGCGCCTGCGTCAATCCATTAGTGACGTACTGGGCTAGGCTCGGTTCGCCTTGAGGACGGCTGAACGACGGTCAGTCTTCAAGGCTGGTTTTTAAGGCCGCCATAAAGCGCGCTGCCTCGCCGCCGGTGATGAGGCGATGGTCAAAACTCAGTGACAGGGGCATGACCGGCAGCACCTTTGCCTTGCCCTTGACGGCACAAACCTCGTCGCGAATCACTCCGGCGGCGAGAATGGCCACCGTCGGTAGCACGATCACCGGGTTGGCGTAGCGTCCGGCGATGGTGCCAAAATTACTCAGAGTGATGGTCGGTTTCTGCATTTCATTGACGGGAATACGCCGCTTCAGGGCGTCTTTTTTTAAGCGATTCAAGCCGCTGCGCAGGTCTTTATCGCTGCGGCTGGCGACATCGCGCAATACCGGCACAAACAGCCCGCCGGGTGTATCGACGGCCATGCCGACATCGATAGTCGCGAGGCTGCGATAGGTCATGGCCTCGGCGTCGAACCAGCTATTGAGCAGAGGTTCGGCCTGGCAGGCGGCAACGATGGCGCGTAGTAAGCGAATCGTCGCATCTTCTTTTTTGCTCCAGTTGCCCAGCCGCGCATCGTCATTAATGGTTACCGCCACCACCTCGGCGTGGGACTGTGACATGGTCAGCGACATAAAGCGGCGCACCCCTTTGAGGGCTGTCGGCGGGCCTTTTTCGTTCTCTAGCCGAGCCACCCTTTCGACATCGTCCGCCTTGATTAAACCTTGCTTGCCGCTACCGCTGACCTTGCTGATATCGACCTTTAAGCGCTCGGCCAATGCGCGAATGGCCGGTGTGGCGCGAATGGCCTGATGCTGGCCGGGTGCTTTGGGAGAGCCGATAATAAAGTGCTCGTCAGCATTCTGCGCTGCACTTGTGGTCTGCAATTCCCCGACCACCGTGGCGTTGTCGGCCTCGTCACTGACAAATTCGAGTAGGGGTTCGCCGAGGTGGACGATATCGCCGGGCCGGCCAAAGGTGGCGGCAATAACCCCGGCCTGAGGGGAGGGGATTTCGACGACCGCCTTGGCGGTTTCCACGCTCACCAGTAGCTGATCGGTGCTGACCGTATCGCCCGCTGCCACGTTCCACTCAATAATCTCCGCCTCCTGCAAACCCTCGCCGAGGTCGGGTAATTTAAAGAACTTCATAGACCATCCTTTTGTCGGGTTTTAGCTGGGTGCTTTAAGCAAAGTTGAGCACTTGTTGTATTGCGCTGCTGATCTCTGCCACGCCGGGTAAATACAGAGCCTCCTTTTTGGCATAGGGCATCACCGTGTCGTAGCCACCGACCCGCAATACCGGGGCTTTAAGATCGAGCAGGGCGTGTTCAGCCAGTTGCGCGGCAATCTCGCCGCCAATGCCGCCGCTTTTTGGCGCTTCGTGGGCGATCACACAGCACCCCGTTTTGGCCACCGATTGCAGAATAGTTGCCATATCGAGGGGGCTGACAGTGGCGACATCAATTAGCTCCACGGCTATGCCCTGCTCTTGCATTTGATCGGCAACTTGAGTGCACTCGCCAATCAATGCACCCCAGCTGATCAAAGTGACATCCTCACCCTCGCGCAGGGTAAAGCAGGTATCGAGGGGCAGGGCTTTACCATCGTTGCAAACGCGCTGGGCCTGGGCGCGATAAATGCGTTTTGGCTCAAGAAAAATTACCGGGTCGGGGTCGCGAATGGCCCCGAGCAGCAAGCCGTAGGCGCGGGCTGGTGACGAGGGGATAACCACGCGCAGGCCGGGAATATGCGCCAGCAGGGCCTCGGTGCTTTCGGAGTGATGCTCCGGCGCGTGGATGCCGCCACCAAAGGGCATGCGTACCACCAGCGGGCAGGTGAGGCGACCGCGAGTG
>CAYWXW010000139.1:0-8556 GCA_964462265.1 uncultured Porticoccaceae bacterium
ATAATTCGCTAAACTTATTCCACTCGGTTCATTTATTAATTTTATGAATATACGCCGTATTGATTTAAATCTGCTGGTTTATCTGGATGTTCTCCTTCACGAGCGGAATGTCACCAAGTCTGCAGCACAGCTGGGCATTACCCAGCCGGCAATGAGTAATGGCCTGCGGCGTTTGCGCGATTTATTTGAAGACCCCCTGTTGATTCGTACCAGTGATGGCATGAGCCCCACCCAGCGGGCCCTTGAGCTGCAACCCCAGGTGCGCGATATTCTTGCCAATATTGATCGTGCGGTGCAGCCCCAGAAAGACTTTGATGCACTTACAGCGCAGCGGGTGTTTCGCATTATGGCCAGCGATTATGCAGAGTCGACCTTGATTGCGCCCCTGCTCAGTGAGCTGTCCCGGCTGGCACCGGGCATTACTCTCGATATTCTTACGCCCAGCGATGTGCGCCTGCAAGATGTGGAGCAGGGCCGGGTCGATATGCTGTTGAACCGCTTTGACGAAATGCCCCAGTCCTTCCATCAGCTCACCATGTGGGAGGATGATTTCTCCTGTTTACTCAGTGTCGAAAACCCCCTGCTGAGCGAATTTAGTCTCGATAACTACCTGCTTGGCCGCCATGTTTGGGTCAGTAAAACCGGTATGGGTGCCAGTGTGGGGATGAACCCTCGAGATGCCCAGCGTGTGGGCCGGGTTGATGAGGCCCTAAAGAATATCGGTAAAACGCGGCATATTGCGGTGTTTACTCGCCATTATCAGGTCGCGGCCCAGCTTGCCCAGCAGCCGGATTTGATTGTCACTATTCCCACGCGTCTGGCGCGCCTGCAGCTGAGCAATCAAGGTGTCGCTTTGCGAGCACCGCCTTTTGAGATCCCCAGCTTTGAGCTGAAAATGGCCTGGAGTCCCTTGCTGCAGCACAATCCCGATCATCAGTGGATACGGCGCTTGCTGGCGGATATTGCCCGCCGAGAGGGTCAGCTTTAAGGGTGATGTGTATCGAGCTAAATACCTGTGGTGAATACCGGGAATAAAAACGATAAATTAGATAAATTACCCCTCTGCGTAATAGAATAAGCGCTTAACGCTACAGCAGAGAACAGAGCCCATGAACGAACGAATCCAGATCGGCGGATTACAGGTCGCCAGCGAACTTTATCAACTGGTTAACGAGCAGGTTATTCCGGGTACGGGGATCGATAGCGATAAATTCTGGGCGGGTTTTGAATCCATCCTCAACGACCTGGGGCCACGCAATGCAGAGTTGCTGGCGATACGTGAGCGTTTTCAAACGCAAATTGACCAGTGGCACCAGGCGCGGGTAGGTCAGCCCCACGATGCTTCTGCGTATCGCCAGTTCTTACAGGACATTGGCTACCTGGTGCCGGCGGGTGATAGTTTTTCAATCACTACCGAAAATGTGGATGCTGAGATTTGCTCCATCGCCGGGCCACAGCTGGTTGTACCCATCACCAACGCTCGCTATTCACTCAATGCGGCCAATGCCCGCTGGGGTAGTTTGTACGATGCACTGTACGGCAACGACGTGATCAATGAAGAGGGCGGTGCCGATAAAGGGCCGGGATATAACCCGGTGCGTGGTGCCAAAGTTATTGCCTACGGTCGCGACCTGCTCGACCAAAGTGTGCCTTTGGCAAGCGCCTCTCACCACGATGCTGTGGCTTATTGCATTGAGAGTGGGGCTCTTGCCGTCACCCTTAAAAGTGGCGATGTCGTTACTCTTGAACGCGCAGAGCAGTTGCACGGCTATCTTGGTGATGGGGCAAAACCAGAAAGTATTCTGTTAAAAAATAATGGCTTACACATCGAAATTCAATTCGATTCTAGCCACTATGTCGGCCGGGATGACGCTGCAGGTATCAAGGATTTATACCTTGAGTCGGCCATCAGCACCATTCAGGATTGCGAAGATTCCGTTGCCACGGTTGACGCCGAAGACAAGTGCACGGCCTATAGCAATTGGCTGGGCTTGATGAAGGGCGACCTTAGTGATTCCTTTGACAAGGGCGGCAAGACCGTCAGTCGCACCCTCAATGCCGACCGTGTTTTCACGGCCCTTGATGGTAGCGAGTTGACCCTGCCGGGTCGCAGCTTATTGCTGATTCGTAATGTCGGCCATTTGATGACTAACAATGCCATTCTCTACGACGGTGGCAAAGAAGTGCCCGAAGGCATTATGGATGGCATGATTACCTCATTAATCGCCCTCCACGATTTACAGGGCAATAGCCCCTATCAAAACTCGCGTACAGGCAGTGTTTATATCGTTAAACCGAAAATGCATGGCCCCGACGAAGTCGCCTTTACGGTGCAGTTATTCGCCCGCATCGAGCAGGCACTGGGCATGGCCGAGCGCACCCTGAAAGTTGGCATTATGGATGAGGAGCGCCGCACCACGGTCAACTTGCAGGCCTGTATTCGCGAGGCCAGCGACCGGGTGATCTTTATTAATACCGGCTTTCTTGATCGCACCGGCGATGAAATACACACCAGTATGGCGGCTGGCCCCATGGTGCCCAAGGGCTTGATGAAGCAACAGGCCTGGATTAACGCTTACGAAGACTGGAATGTCGATATCGGTCTTGCCTGCGGTCTCAGCGGCAAAGCACAAATTGGCAAGGGTATGTGGGCCATGCCAGATTTAATGGCCAATATGATGGCGCAGAAGATTGCCCACCCCCAGGCCGGTGCCAACTGTGCCTGGGTGCCATCGCCGACGGCGGCAAGCCTGCACGTGATGCACTATCACCAGGTAAATGTCGAAGCGCGTCAGCAGGAGTTGATCGGCCATCCCCGAGCCAGCCTCGACGACATACTCACCATTCCCCTGCTGGGCGATATTCAGTTGTCTGCGGAAGATATTGAGCGAGAGCTGGAAAACAACGCCCAGGGTATTCTCGGCTATGTGGTGCGCTGGATAGACCAAGGAGTGGGTTGCTCGAAAGTGCCCGATATCAACCACGTCGGTTTGATGGAGGATAGAGCGACCCTGCGTATTTCCAGCCAGCATATTGCCAACTGGTTGCGTCACAATATTTGTAGTGAAGAGCAAGTGCTGGCGGTACTGAAGAAGATGGCCGTGGTGGTCGACGATCAGAATGCCGGCGACGTTGCCTACCGAAATATGGCGCCAGATTTTGACGGTAATATCGCCTTTCAGGCCGCGTGTGAGTTGGTCTTCAAGGGTTGCGAGCAGCCCAGTGGTTACACCGAGCCGGTATTGCACGCCATGCGGCGTCGCGCCAAGTCATCTGTTTAGAGGCCATCTGTTTAGAGGACATCTACTTAGAAGCCATCTGCTTAACAGGCGCTGTGCTATAAAACTCGCTGCTTATGCTTGGCATGGCGGCGAGTTTTCGTTTGTGGGGGGAATAGTGTTGTGTTCTGCGGGCTGAGTTTTAGCGATAGATCTTAGCGATAGGTCTTAGCGATAGATCTTTAGAAACTGACCTTAAGGTTTAGGAAGCTCATCTGCTCAAACTGATTGCCCTCCTGGTATTCCAGATACTCTTCGCCACTGACATTTTGCACGATAAGGGCCAGGTCGATATCGGCGCCATTCAAGTGCCAGCCTTTACTCACTTTTAAATCGTAGCGGTGCCAGCTGGGTACTCTCGAACCCCTTAGCCATTGTATTTCAGACTGATGAAAAAGGGCCGCGCTAATGTGCCAGTTATGAGCGAGCTTTTTGCTCAGTACTACACTCGCAATATGTTCTGACGAGCGTAGTTTCTTCAGCATTCGCGTATTGTAATACTGGGCGGCAATTAGCCAGCCGCCATCGGGTCGCCACTGAATTTGTGTTTCATAGCCGCTGGTTCTATTGCTGCCGGTATTTTCCAGTTGGCGGAATTTGTTATTAATATCCGTGTAGGGATATTTGACATAGAGGATCTCGTCATCGAGATATTCCCGAAACAGTCGGTAATCCAGGCTGAGTTTATGGTTAAACCAGTAACCAAGATAAGCGAATTCATAGGTTTGGAATTTCTCCGATCCGAGATCGGGGTCGCTGGTAAAAAGCAGGTCAGCAATTTCTCCCGAATCGAGTTCGCGCTGGATTAGGCGCTCCTTTTCATAGAGTGACGGTTGACGATAGGCAACGCTGCCACTGATGCGAAAATGATGATCCTGATTGAGCTGGTATTTAATCGAGAGGCGGGGTGAAAACTCAGTGTCTTGCTGCTCATGATCTTCGGCCATTAGCCCCAAGTTTGCACGCCAATGTTGATTAAAAGACCAGTCGATATTGCTAAACAGAAAGTAAATCGTGGCGCTGGAGTCTGAGTCATTGCCGAACTCGGCAGGGGCGCTTAAATTCTGGTGTCGAACACCGGCCCCCCAGAGGAAATTACTACCTTGATCCAGGGCAAAATGGTGTTGCAGCTCGATATCGTACTGCTGGTACTCGCGCTTGCCATCTTCGACTTCGATAAGTTTGTCGACCTGGCCGGGATACAGGATGTTGAGCTCGATAGGGCTAATGTCGAGCTCTTCGGTAAGTAGTACCTGTTGACTGCGATCATAACTGCCAAGGTTGATAGAGGTGTTGAGCTTGAGGGTATGGCGCCCTTGCTGATGTTTCCAGCCCAGCGCAAACCACTGTGTGTCGATATCTTCATCGACAAAATCTTCGGGGCGATCACCATCGCCAAAGCCGAAGTTACCGTCGCTATAGCCCACTTCCCACTGAAATTCATCGAGAAGGGTGGGGGTATAAACCCCCTGTAGAGCGGCGCTGTCGGCATAACTTTGGTCGTCGAGGTGGTCAAAGCCCTCGTTTTCGCGGTAATTGGCTCGCAGGGTGTAGGCCGCTGTCTCGCCTCTAAAGGCGTGTCGCACGCTGGTATTGCGAGTGTGCCAGTCACCCGCCGTAACGCTGACTTCAGTACCGCTGTCGGTTAAAGGATTACGAGTAACAATGTTGACGGCACCCTGTACCGCATTGGCTCCGTAGGCGGCGACATTGGAGCCCCGAACCACTTCAATATAGGCGATATCGTTACTGTCGAGGCCGAGGGACTCCCAGGACACTGATGAGTTGATAGGCGTGTAAACACTTCTGCCATCGATGCGGATTTCCAGTCGCCTTGGGAAACGATCACTTTGGCCGTTAACGGTGGCTGCCTGAATGGAGCCGTTGGCAAAAAACACCTGAAATCCCGGGACCAATTTCAGTACGTCGACAAAATTGACCATTGGCATGGCGTCGATCATCTCGCGGGTTATCAAGGTGACAGAGGAAGGCGCCTCCGTCAGGGGTATGCTGTAACGGGTGGCAGTCTCGACTTTAGGGATGGGCTCCAAAAAGTCGCTTTCAGAATAGTGTGTGGTATCGACTGCCACCGCAGCCTGAGTGGCAAAGAGGAGACTTGTTAATAGGGTTGGTACTGAAAGTCGTATAAAAATTGTCTGCCCCTGCACATAATATTGCATGTGGTTTTAAGGATGAAATACTTTTTTAAATATAACTTATCCTGCCCTCAGATAGTGGGCATTGTGACCTGTTGAGAATGTTTTGAAAGCTCAGGGACTAAAAATGATAGTCCTGTCACATTTCATGTTATCTAAGCTTGTTTTTCCGGGGCTGGCATGGGCGCTAATTCGCTTGTCTGCTGCAACGATTACCGCGCTGCAGTCGCCGATCTTAAACCGGCAATCTGCGCAACTCTGGATCGATTTCACCGGCATTCCACAGGGTGTCAAATTCATTGGCGAGCTCCGTGGCGTCCAGTGGCGACCAGTGTACGGCGTAACCGATATAGCGATTCAGGGATTGTTTGTAGAGAATCCCGGCCTGGTCGATGAGCATAAACTCGGTGTGTGAGGTTTTACACCCTGGCTTTAGCGTGCGCATTTGCACGCGACTCGGCAAGCGATGATAGAGCTGTAATAAGCGATGACCGTTTTGCACCAGTAGTTGTGGGTTCTGTACCAGAATATGAATTTCAGCATAGGGGTGCTGGCTGGCGAAATTAAATAAGTGATTGCGCAGCTCGTCGTTGTCGAAAATATTGGGGTCGAGCCTGGGGCTGAAAATGCGAATTTGGCGCTGGGCTCTCTGGGCGAGAATCTTTGCTTGATGGCGAAAATCCTCAGCGCCATCCAGGGCAATATGGTTGCGCTCTTCTGCGCTGATATCGACGGGTGGGGGGGCCACGCGGGGGCTTAAAAAATGCTTCAGGGCGAGGGTCATGTGCTGGTGGGGAATGCCCACATCGTCAAAAATGGGCCCATCAGTTTCGAATTTCATACCTTCGTAGAAGGGTATCGCGTGTAGCTGGGCGTCCAGCTGAATACTGTCCAACCCTGTTTTTGCCGCATGGCGAATAATTTGGCGCAGCAGCGCAGAGCCAACGCCGCGCTGCCTGTGGTTTTTTAATACCGCCATGCGTCCGACCTTGTCACCGAGTAAACGGGCGGTGCCCATGGCAACATTATCACTACCGTAGGCAACCCAGTGGGTGGCGCTGTGATCTTCCGTGCCGAACTCTTCCGCTTCTGGCACCCCCTGTTCGTCAATAAAGACCTCGCGGCGAATACTCATTAATACAGCCTGGGATGTTGCCCAATCGCACTGTTCAACATTAATGGGGAAAAACTCGATGTCGCTTACATCGCTATCACTCACGGGCAATCTCCTGGGGCTGTTATTTGTTACGGCGATTTTTTGTCAGGGTACAGCTGGCTTAAGTTTCTTTTTATAGCATGTTTTGAAGGGGGAATGGTTTGCTCTCAATCACGAAACGTCTGGCGTATCTAATCGTCGGAGTCTACTGTTGCTCGCCGCTAAATTCTTAGATAATGGCTTAATTCAATTACTCTAACCGGGTGCCCCGTGTCGACATTCTTTCACCGCTCTTCTCTTGTACTGCTTTTATTGGTGATGATTCCGGGTGCGCATTCACAAGTCCCCGTGTCACAAGCCCCGGCGATTATCGATTATGGCTCTCGCTTCCACCCGGTTGTTAGCGATAAAGGCATGGTGGTTTCTCAGTCGATGCTGGCCAGTCAAATCGGCGCCGATATATTAGCGCAAGGCGGCAATGCCATTGATGCGGCGGTGGCCACTGGCTTTGCCCTGGCCGTGACCCTGCCCCAGGCGGGCAATATCGGTGGTGGCGGTTTTATGCTGGTTTATCTTGCCGAGCAAAAACGCACCATTGCCATTGATTATCGGGAGGTGGCGCCGCGCTCTGCTGTCAGAGACTTGTTTCTCGATGAGCTTGGCGAGGTTGATGTCAGTAAAGCTCGCTTCAGCCATGCGTCGGCGGGGGTGCCGGGCAGCGTGGCAGGTCTGGTTCACGCCCTTGAAAACTACGGTAATTTACCCTTGTCGGCGGTATTAAAACCGGCCATTGAACTGGCTGAAAAGGGCATTACCGTGACCCAGCCATTAGCTTTTTCTTTAAGGCACGCTGAGCAACGACTACGAAAATGGCCGGCTTCTGCAGGCTATTTTTTTCGCGAAGACGGCAGTCTATTGCGCCCCGGTGATCGCTGGCAGCAGAAAGATCTGGCTGTGACGCTGGGCAAAATTGCCAGCCAGGGCCGGGATGGATTTTATAAAGGTAGCGTGGCCGATAAAATTGTTGCCCAGATGCATCAACACGGCGGGCTGATAAGTCTTGAAGATCTCGCCAATTACAAGGTGGTCGAGCGCAAGCCCGTTACCGGCACTTACCGGGGTTATACCATTGCCGCGATGCCGCCGCCCTCGTCTGGCGGTGTGCATTTAGTGCAGATGCTGAATATTCTCGAGGGCTGGGAGCTCAATAAGCTCGGCCACAACAGTGCCGATTATTTACACCGTTTAATTGAAACCATGCGCCGGGCCTATGCCGATAGAAGTGAATACCTGGGTGACCCGGATTTTCACCCGGTACCGGTGGCTCAACTCATCGACAAAGCCTATGCGAAAACATTGCGACAGGGTATCGACCCCAATAAAGCCAGCGCCTCCAGCGATATTGCACCGGGCTTAAAGACGCCTTATGAAAGCCCGCAAACTACTCACTTTTCAACGTGGGATGAAGCCGGTAATGTCGTCAGCAATACCTATACCCTGAACTTTTCCTATGGCAGCGGCATCTCTGTTGCGGGCGCGGGCTTTCTACTCAATAATGAAATGGATGATTTTTCTGCCAAGCCCGGTGTGCCCAATGCCTATGGTTTGATTGGCGGTACGGCCAATGCCATTGAGCCGCACAAGCGACCGCTGTCATCGATGACGCCGACCATCGTTTTTAAACAGGGCCAGCCCGCATTTACCACCGGCAGCCCGGGGGGCAGTACGATTATTAATACCGTGCTGCAGACCGTGTTGAACGTTGTTGATTTCGAAATGAATATCGCTGAGGCAGCGGCGGCACCACGCATTCATCACCAATGGCAGCCCGACAAGGTATTTGTTGAGCCGGGTCTGAATAGTGATACCCAGCGTTTACTCAGCGCTAAAGGACACAAGATCGTGCCCTCATCGCGGGTGATTGGCCGTACCCAAACCATCAGTAGTGACGGTGAGCATACTTACG
>CAYWXW010000140.1:0-5608 GCA_964462265.1 uncultured Porticoccaceae bacterium
TAAGACATTAAAACTGATTCATGGTGTTGTCTTTACCCGAGGCTTTCAGAGCTTGATCGCCTGAGAAGTACTCTTTGTGGGCGTCGCCCATCTCAGAGCCAGCCATGTTTTGGTGCTTAACGCAGGCGATACCCTGACGAATTTCTTGGGGCATTCTGATATCTCTACGACCGAAATATAGACCCATCTTGTTAATCCCGGTGGTAAGGGTGTGCTGAACCCAGCTGATAGCTTGGCGATTTAATGTTCATGTCGCTCCGGCGTACGGTTATTGATAAAGCCCCAAGATCTACCCGCCGACTGTATTACCGCCAACAATTCGCACGCAATTGCGGCCATCTTCCTTGGCCTGGTAAACGCCCTTGTCGGCCTGGCTGATGAGGTGGTTTTGTATGGACTCGCTATCGGCTAAGCCTTGCTGCCCTTCTTGCCAATAGCTGACGCCGATGGAAACGGTGAGTTGAAAACTCTGTTGCTGGTCATTGGCAATATTGACGCGTGAAATTTTATCGCGAATTCTTTCGGCAATTTCTTCGGCGTGGCTGAGGTCGCAGTCGGGCAGGAGAACAGTGAATTCTTCGCCGCCAAAGCGAGCCAATACATCGGACTGGCGCAGTAGTGGCACGATGGTGTCGGCGACACTGCGCAGTGCCCGGTCGCCGGTTAAATGCCCGTGGTTGTCGTTCACGGCTTTAAAGTGGTCGATGTCGATAAATAAACAGGACAGTGGTTTCTTCGAGCGCTTTGAGCGGGCAATTTCTGTACCCAGAGCTTGAAAGAAAAAGCGGCGGTTTTTGGCGCGGGTCAGCAGGTCTACCAGGCTGAGGTGTTTGTAGCGCTCCTGATTAATGGAGCTTTCTAGACAGACGCTAATTATCGTACCCAGGTGCAACAGAAATTCACCGCCCAGGCCGGGGTGAAAGCGCTCATGGTCGCGACTGCCCAAATGCAGGCTGCCGATAATATGGTTGCCTCTGCGCAGGGGTAGCAGGGCGACGCTCTGGCTCATGCCGGGGCCAAGTTTGGTAATGTCCTCTTGCTCGTTGCTGAGAATAAGCTGAATGTCGCCAGAGTAAATTGCCTTTATTGCGTTGACTGAATCCGTATAGAACAGGTTTTTATAATTCAGTTGGCCGTATATTTCAGCAATGAGTTGTTGTGTTTCCTGCTGAGGGTCGAGCAGGAATAACTCGACCTGCGTTAATTTTAACTGGCGTTTAAGGTCGGTCAGTATGCGCCGAATAAGGAGTTCGTAGGAGTTGGCCTCGAGGAAGTAAAGTTCAAGGGCATAGAACCTGTCCTGGGTTTGCTGGTTGTAACGGGCGCTATCAATTAACTCTTTTATCGTCGCTTTTAACTGGCTATTTTCATCGGCCAGTGAACCGGTATAAGTCCGCGCAGCCTGTCGTTTTGACAAGGGCGATTTATGCCTGCTCGCAAAATGCTCTCGCTTGTCGAATTTATCCATAGCCCAGCATAACCAGTATTGGCGTATTTTTAGCGCGCCCGAAAAGTCTTTGATTTAAGCATAAGTTAGCCGCCGAAACAGCATTGGTAGGTCAATCAGTTGACAGGGAGACCGGTGGTAGCAGTGCGGGGCCTTGAATGACGTGCGTAACGCTATTTAATCAGCGTTTAATTGACTTCACCCTGTCACTACCGTCTCATATTTTTTTTATACTCAGGCGCTTGATCGAGCAGACCGGGGAATCATGTGGCCAGGATATACACCGATAACGAAAATGTTTTATATCACTCTATGGAAGGAGGCTTAAGTGGTGACGAATAAACGAGAATCCCCCCGTTTTATCCGTTGGTTTGAAGCGTTGAGTAATGACGATGTCGCCCTTGTCGGTGGCAAGAATGCCTCACTGGGTGAGCTCTACCAGCAGTTAGTTCCCGTAGGCGTGAAGGTGCCCAATGGCTTTGCGATTACTGCCGAGGCTTATCACCATGTGCTGGCGCAGGGTGATGCACTAGAGGCTTTGCGCGCGACGCTTGGTGAGCTTGACCCGGATGATATTGGTTCTCTCTCCGCCTGCGGTGCACGGGCGCGAGCCATTATTTACGATGCGGGCCTGCCCGCCGATTTGCAGGCTGAAATTATTGCCGCCACTGCCCAGCTGCGTAGTCAGTACAGTGGTGAACTCAGTTTTGCGGTGCGCTCGTCGGCCACGGCAGAGGATTTGCCCGAGGCTTCCTTTGCTGGCCAGCATGACTCCTTTCTCAACCTGCGTAACGATGAGGCCTTAATAGAATCCTGCCGCCGTTGCTTTGCCAGTCTATTTACTAATCGTGCCATTCACTATCGCGTCGATCAGGGTTTTGATCACTTTTCCGTGGCCCTGTCGATTGGGGTAATGAAGATGGTGCGCTCTGACCTCGCCGCTAGCGGTGTGATGTTTTCCGTCGATACCGAAACGGGCTTTGCCGATGTTGCCTTTATTACCGGCTCTTACGGCCTGGGTGAAACAGTGGTGCAGGGCGCGGTCGCCCCCGATGAGTTTTATGTCCACAAGCCGACCTACGAACAGGGCCATCGTGCGGTGCTGCGTCGCAGCCTGGGCAGTAAACGGGTGAAAATGGTCTATGCCAGTGCCGAGCCTAAAACTCAGGTCAAAACCCATGCCACAGAGACTATAGACACCGAACTGGCCGAGCAAAAACGCTTTTGTATTAACGATGCCGAGGTGCTGCAACTGGCAGACTACTGCATGAAGATCGAGCAGCACTATTCGACGAAGTCGGGGCAGGCAGACCAGGTCGTGGCGATGGATATGGAATGGGCAAAGGATGGCATCGACGGTGAGTTGTATGTCATTCAGGCGCGTCCAGAAACCGTTGTCAGCCAACAAAATAAGTCCGTCCTAAAGCAATATCAGCTCGGTAGTCAACGTGGGGCTATTGTTACCCAAGGGCGGGCAGTGGGTACGTCGATAGCGACGGGGCGGGCGCGGATTATTCGCAACGCCAGTGAGCTTGAAGACTTTCAGCCCGGTGAGATTCTGGTGTCCAGCATTACCGCCCCCGACTGGGAGCCGGTGATGAAAACGGCCGCTGCCATTGTCACTGATAGCGGTGGGCGCACCTGTCACGCCGCAATTATCGCCCGCGAGCTGGGTATCACCGCTGTGGTGGGCACAGGTGATGCGACGACAACGATCGAAAATGGACAGCTGCTTACCGTCAATTGTGCCGAGGGTGATCAGGGCGTAATTTATGAGGGCGCACTCGACTGGCAGGTGGAAGAAACCCCTATTGACGACCTGGCCCGGCCCAGGACCAAAATCATGGTCAACCTGGGCAACCCAGAATTAGCCTTTAAAACCAGCTTTATTCCCAACGACGGCGTTGGCCTGGCGCGCATGGAATTTATTATTGCTGAATACATAAAGGCTCATCCCATGGCCTTGCTCTACCCCCAGCGCGTCAGTGACACCCAGCAGCGTGACGCTCTGCAAAGCCTCACTCAGGCCTATGCATCGCCCAGTGACTATTTTGTCCAGCGCCTGTCGGAAGGGGTGGGCACCATTGCCGCTGCTTTTTACCCCAAGCCGGTAGTGGTGAGAATGTCTGATTTTAAAAGCAATGAATACGCGGCCCTGCTAGGTGGCGCCGACTTTGAGATGGATGAAGACAACCCGATGATTGGTTTTCGCGGTGCCTCGCGTTACACCCACCCGGCCTATGCCGAAGGTTTTGATCTGGAGTGCAAGGCCATGCTGCGGGTGCGTGAGGAGATGGGCCTGAACAATGTGATTTTAATGATCCCCTTTTGTCGCCGCATCGAAGAGGCGAAAGCTGTACTGGCGGCAATGGCACGCAACGGCCTTAAGCGCGGTGAAAATGGCTTGCAGGTTTACGTGATGTGCGAAATCCCCAACAACGTGATTTTAATTGATGATTTTGCCCAGTTGTTTGACGGCTTTTCCATCGGCTCAAATGATCTCACTCAGCTCACTCTGGGTGTTGACAGGGACTCTGAAATCGTCGCCTTCGATTTTGACGAGCGCGACCCGGGCGTTAAACAAATGATTCGTCTCGCCGTCGAGGGTGCCCGGCGCAATCATCGTCATTCGGGTTTATGTGGACAGGCGCCGTCGGATTACCCTGACATGGCAGAGTTTCTGGTCGAACTGGGTATTGATTCCATTAGCCTGACACCCGATAGCCTGATTGCCACCACTCGATTGGTGCTTGAGGTTGAAGAGAGATTGAAGCGAGGCTGACAAGAGCTTGGGGCGCTCAAACTAGGCGGGGACGGCTCCAGCCATAGCCACCATTCCCGTCATATTGAAGCCTGTAGTGTGAGACACTAGCCCGATGACTCTGTTGCTTCGCCTCTGTCTTTTTACCCCCTTATTGCTGCTGCTTGGCATGCTTGCCGTGCTCGCCTTGTGTATAGAATCCTCACCGCTGGTTGCCGAGCAAGCCCCGTTGAACGCGACGAATATTGATCGCGTTAAACAAATTTTGCGCCAACACAGGCCGGGGGATTTACGCAGCGGTGAGACGAAAACAATCACCCTTAGTGAAAAAGAACTCAACCTGCTGGCCAGCCATCTTGCCCGGCGTCTCAATTCTGTTGGCGCGGTGTTGAAAATTAAAGAGGGCCTGTTGGCGCTCAAAAGCAGTTGGGATATATCCGCATTTTTGCCCTATAAACAGCAGGCCTCGAGCTATCTCAATATCGAAGCGATAATAGGCAGTAGCGCAGGTGATGCAGGCATAAAGGCTTTAAATATCCACTCTTTGAGAGTGGGGCAGATTTCTTTTCCGTCCGCCCTTATTGACGCTGTGCTGCCAATTGCCATTGACCACATAGACACAGCCCCCCTTGTGCAAGAGGGGGAAAAGATGATTCGGGCACTTAATATTGGCGCTGAAGATGTCGCTCTCACGTATCAATGGCGGGCAGATTCGATCGAGGCGCTACGCGGGCGCCTGATTACTGCCGACGAGCGTCAGGCTCTGGCCGCTTATAATCACTTTCTCGTTGCAGAGGTGGATCGACAGGGTAGAAAACTGACTTTTACCAGTCTGCTCGAAGCGACATTTCGCTTTGCACAGCTGCGTTCAAAAAGTGCTGATCCGGTGGTGGAAAACAAAGCCGCTATTATCGTACTGGCTGCCTACGCTAATGGTGGGGGGCTCAGCACGCTTATTCCAGAGGCTCGAGATTGGCCAAAGCCACGGCGGGCGAAGTTACGGCTCCATGGCCGCAGAGATCTGGTTCAGCATTTTATGACATCTGCCGCACTTGCTGTCGCGGGCGGCGGGGCAATATCCAACGCCATAGGCCTGCGTAAAGAGATTGACGATGCCAGCAGCGGCAGTGGTTTTAGCTTTAAAGATCTCGCCGCTGATATGGCCGGCGTACGTTTTGCTGATCGTGCCGTGGCCTCTTCTGCATCGGCAAGCACTTTGCAAAGCAGGCTCGCCAAGGGCCGGGGCGATACCTTGCTAATGGCCGATATCAGCGGGCTTGAAGAGAATCTGAATAAGGCCACATTCGAGCGTCGTTACGGCGGCCTCGGTGATGAGCGCTACGAGCGGGTCGTGGGAATGATTGATCATCGACTCAATAATCTGGCGCTCTATCGTCAGG
>CAYWXW010000140.1:5708-8545 GCA_964462265.1 uncultured Porticoccaceae bacterium
ACTTTACTAGCCCTAACTTTACTAGCCCTAAGAAATCCAAGTTTGTTGAGGATTACGCTATTATTGTTAACAGGAAAAGTGTTAAAAGCAAAAAGTGTTAACAGGAAAAAAAACAAACATCTCTCTAACGATAAAAAAGGATGACAACAATGGCCAAGCCACCTCTACTTACCCAGGACGAACTCAATAGCCAACTCGCGGCACTCAATGCTAATGCCCAATCCCCGTGGGCTATTAGCGACGGTAAGCTGAATCGACGCTACGAGTTTGCCAGTTTTAGCGACGCCTTTGGTTTTATGGCGCAGTCGGCCCTGGCCTGTGAGTCCCTCGACCATCATCCACGCTGGGTTAATGTCTGGAATGTGGTGGAGATTTCTTTACTCACCCACCGGTCTGGCGGTATCACCCATTTGGACTTTGATCTGGCGGGTAAGATGGAGTCCATTGCTAAAAAGCTTCTGACCTAGTCGCTTAGTTTTACGTGCATAAAAAAACCGACATTTGTCGGTTTTTTTATGGCTGAGCTGTTTTTTCAATGCTTGTTTTTTCGACGCCTTTTTCTTCGATACCTACTGAATAGCGCCCGTCGTTCTCACCCGTTTGGAGCCTTTAAGGGGTGCGCTCCTGGTTTCTGCAAGCCGAGCTTGCTGGCGGCTATCAATGATATTTTTTAGGGCGATTAATAAACCGGTTACCAGAAAAGCACCGGGTGGCAGGATCATCACCAAAAAGCCGTAATTGTCGCCGAATAGCTGAAAACCCCAGTTGGCGGCCATGGGGCCAAACAAGAGATCCATATTGGCGAACAGGGTGCCGCTGCCAATAATTTCCCGAATTGCGCCGAGCAGCAGTAACACGGCACCAAAACCCAGCCCCATCATTAATCCGTCAAAGGCGGCGGGCAGCACTGGCTGCTTGCTGGCAAAGGCTTCGGCGCGGCCGAGAATGGCGCAGTTGGTGACGATCAGTGGAATAAAAATACCCAGAATTTGATACAGCTCGTAGGTGTAAGCCTTCATCAGCATTTCAGTGCAGGTGGTGAAGGTGGCGATAATCATGACAAAGGCGGGGATACGAATGGCATCCCCAACCTGATGGCGAATCAGTGAGACGGCAATATTGGAGCCGACCAGTACGGCTAATGTGGCCAGGCCGAGACCGAGGGCATTGACCACCGAGCCGGTGACCGCGAGCAGGGGGCAGAGCCCGAGTAACTGCACCAGTGCGGGGTTGTTGTTCCACAAACCGTTGCGGCTTATTTCGCTGTAGCTTACATCGCTCATGGTTGGTCTCCCGCTTCATTTTGCGTGTTATTTTCGTCGCCCTGTGTGCCGTTGATCACTGCGCGACTGGCTTCGCTTGTCGCCGTGTCGTTGAGTGAAGAGCTGGGTGAAACGTTGTGCGAAAGAGCGGCGGCCTCAATAATACGCTTTCTATCTTCGCCAAAGTAATGCAGTGCGCGTTCCACTTGCGCCACCACGGCGCGAGGCGTGATAGTTGCCCCGGTAAATTGATCGAAATCGCCCTTGTCTTTTTTCACCTTCCAGCGCGCCGCCGGCGGTGAGCCAATAGACTTGCCATTAAAGCTGAGCACCCAGGGGCTTTTCTTCAGCTCGACCTTGTCTCCCAAACCGGGGGTTTCACTGTGGTTGAGCACCCTGACACCGGCAACCTTGCCGTCCCTATTAATACCGACAATCATCTCGATGGCGCCGCTGTAACCGTCCGGTGCCACGGCGGGCACAATGATCGCAAGCACCTCGCCGTCTTTGCGAGCGAGGTGTAATTCAGCGCCTTTTTTAAGGCCGAGTGTTGACCAGTAGTGTTGGGGGATACTCAGAGTGTCGGTGAGAATATCGTTGTCGTGGCGTGCTTCGGGAATGATTTCGAGCAGGGCTTTTTGCGCGGCACGGCGTTGTGATTCGGCGATTTTATCTTTGGTGCTGAGGTGGGTGCCAGCAAGTAGCAGCGAGGTGATCAGCGCAAACAGGCCGAGTACTCGGCCATTTAAACCCATGGATTTTTCCAGTTGGCTGCCCACCTTTAATCCTCCTTCGAGCGGTGGATGATGGTGCCAGATTTACCGTGGCCATAGGTGCGTGGCGGCGTGTAATAGTCGATAAAGGGCGCGGCAAAATTCATCAGTAGTACGCCAAAGGCAAGGGCGTCGGGGTAGTTACCCCAGCTGCGTATTAGAAATAGAATGACGCCAACCAGGGCGCCGTAAATCAGTCGGCCTCGGTTACTCGCGGCGCAGGTGACAGGATCGGTAACAATAAAAAAGGCACCGAGCATAGTCGCGCCGCTGAGCAGGTGGAAGATGATCGAGCCATTGCTGGCTGAACTGCCGCCATCGTAATTAAACAGCGCCATCACCGAAAGACCGGCGAGCATACCCACTGGTGCATGCCAGGTGAAAACCTTGCGCGCCAGCAGATAGATGCCGCCGAGCAAGAAGGCAATATTGACCCACTCCCAGCCAAAACCAGCCCAACGCCCCTGAGAAAACTGCGGCGTCTGCTGGTAAAACTGCTCCACCAGCAAGCCGCTATTGTGCTTGAAGGCATCGAGGGGGGTCGCCGCCGTGTAGCCATCGACAGTATTGCCCGTGAAAACGATCTGCAGGGAGGGAAGGATGTCAGGTGTCATAGCCGCTGCGCCATTGATCATCAGCCCCTCTGGGGCAAGCCAGGCGCTCATTTGTAGGGGGAAGGAAATCAACAGCACCACGTAGCCGATCATCGCCGGATTAAAGGGGTTGTAACCCATGCCGCCGTAGAGATGCTTGGCAATAATAATGGCAAAGGCCGTGCCGGTGACCGTCAGCCACCAGGGCG
>CAYWXW010000141.1:0-7386 GCA_964462265.1 uncultured Porticoccaceae bacterium
TTAGTCTCGAAGCCAAAATCCATATCGAGGTAGCTATGCAAACCATGCTGTTGAGAGACCCTGAAGGTACCCTGCTAGATAAAAAAAGTCTGCAATTGCCGCAAGCAATTACGTCTAAATCTACCAGGGCTAAAGCTACTACGGCTGACCCTACCACGGACTACTCCTTGAGCCTGTGTGCCGCCGGCCATCCGCTTAGGTCAGAACTCGAAGATTACATCGCCCGCCGCTATGCTCGTCGCCATCACGCCGCTATCGAGCACTACCTGCCCCATTTGCTGGCACTGAAAAATGGGCAGCGAACATATGCTGCTCTAGGACTGAGCAGCGCACATAATCAAGCCCTGTTCCTCGAAGCCTATCTCGACAAGCCGATTGAGCAAGTCATTAGTCAGCAATTCTGTACCCCTGTTGATAGAAAAAGGGTCGTCGAGATCGGTAATCTTGCGGCCAGCCAAAGAGCCGCGAGTACCCTCCTTTTCACTCTACTGTCAGCCTTACTCGACCAGGCGGGGTATCGCTGGATAGTGTTCACCGCTACCCCTTGTGTGCAAGCTCTGGTCGCAAGCATGGGCTTTTCATTGCAATGCATTGGCGAGGCTAGAGCTGAGCGTATCGATGCCGGTGACAACTGGGGTTCCTATTATGAAACACGTCCGCAAGTCATGGTGGGTTGTATCGATGAGGCCATGCGCAAAGCGCTGTCATCAGAAATGCAGGTGTGCTTAACAGCCCATAAACAGGCTATCAACGCCATTGCCAGTCGTATCTAAAGGCTGTCGTCGCTGAGACTTACATGATCAATTTATTACTTAGGGAGTGGGCAAGAGTTTGCACAAGACAATGATTTCTGCCCTGGCAGAACGCGCCGACCGAGATCCCGAAGCCATTGTACTTATCGGCTCCGAGCAGGTGTTTACCGCTAAAACACTCCATGCCCAGGTGCTGCTCTGCGCCGATCAGTTGCGCACAGCGCGCATCGAGTCATTGGCGCTTCATGCCGATAACAGTCCCCAATGGATCATTGTTGATCTGGCTTGCCAATACGCCAAAATTCGCCTCGTTCCCCTACCGCTGTTTTTCTCCGCCGGCCAACGAGAGCACGCGTTGAATAGCAGCGGAGTCGATGCCGTCATCAGTGAAAAAATATTCGCCAGCTCGAATGACGTCGAAATCACCTGCTTAAGATTGACGAAGCTGAGTTGCCAGCAATTAATGACCAGCAATATCGCCCTGCCCGATGGCACGGCTAAAATCACCTTTACCTCTGGCTCCACCGGTGAAGCTAAAGGTGTGTGCCTTTCTAATCAACAACAACTGTCGGTCGCCGAGGGCATTGTTGAGCGCTTACAGTTAATCGATACCTGTCATTTATGCCTGCTGCCACTGTCGACATTGCTCGAAAACATCGCCGGCGTTTATGCACCCCTGCTGGCCAATGGCTGTGTCATTACACCCTCCCTCATGGATCTGGGCATGCACGGCAGCTCTGCTCTCAATATAGAGAAACTACTGACGCGGCTTACCGACTATCAGGCTAACAGCTTAATACTGGTGCCAGAGTTATTACTGGCCCTGGTACAAGCCTGTGAAAAAGGTTGGCAGCCACCTCAATTTCTGTTGTTCGTCGCCGTTGGTGGCGGCAAAGTATCCCCGGCTCTTCTGCAAAAAGCCCGTGAACACGGTTTGCCCGTTTATGAAGGCTACGGTCTGTCTGAGTGCAGCTCCGTGGTCTGTCTCAATGCACCAGGCCAAGAACGTATAGGCAGTGTCGGTAAGCCCCTGTCATCCCACAGTGTTTATACAAAAGATGGCGAAATACAGACTAAGGGCAACGCCTTTCTCGGCTACGTTAATGACCCGGCAAGTTGGGGACAAAACGTGGTGGCAACAGGGGATCTTGGCTATATCGATGACGAAGGCTTTGTATTTATTGAAGGCAGGCTAGGTAGTCGGCTGATTTCAAGCTTTGGTCGCAATATCAGCCCCGAGTGGGTCGAGTGCGAATTACTCGCCGGCCCCCTCCTCGCTCAAGCTATTGTCGTTGGCGATGCAAAACCCTATTGCGCGGCATTAGTGCAACCACGCAAACCCGACACCAACCGAGAAGAGATTGAGCAGTGGATCAATACTGTCAATCAACAGCTACCTGATTACGCTCGCATTCAACGCTGGCACTGCTTAGACCAGGCACTGACGCGTGACAGGCAATTATTGACCAGCAATGGTCGCCCCCGCCGCCAGGCCATTCAACAGCAACTCGCCAATGAAATAAGCTCGCTCTACGAGGGGCATGAAGAGGTTCACTGCTAATGCCATTCTACGATTCACTGCAGCAAAAAACTGAAAGCCAACGCCAATACTTAATGGCCGCCCCCATTTTTTCCCGCATGTTTAGTGGTGACATCTGTCGCGAAGATTACGCCGCCTTTCTCGCCCAGGCTTATCAACACGTAAAACACACCGTGCCCTTATTGATGGCGGTCGGTGCTCGTTTGCCCGATGACAAGGGCTGGCTGCTCAAAGCCGTTGCCGAATACATTGAAGAAGAATTCGGCCATGAACAGTGGATTCTCGATGATATTGCCGCCGCTGGATTTGATCCCGACAAAGCACGTTTGAAAGAGCCCAACCTGGCGACAGAGTTATTGGTCGCCTATGCCTACGACACCGTACAAAGGCTCAACCCACTGGGGTTTTTCGGCATGGTGCAGGTCTTAGAAGGCACCAGTATTCACATGGCCGACTCTGCAGCCAGCGCCATACAAAGTGCCCTGGGCTTACCCGATAACGCCTTTCACTATTTGCGCTCCCACGGGATGCTCGACATAGAACATGTCAAATTGTTTGAGAGATTAATGAACCAAATTAATGAGCCACACGAGCAAGCGCTAATTATTCACAGCGCTCAGGTTTTTTATCGTCTCTACGGCGATATCTTTCGCAGCCTTGCTCCAGAGCAGGGTCATGCCATCGCACTTGAGTGTGGAAAATAACAAAGGAGGAACTTAATGAATCTACAAAATAAAACCATTGTACTGACCGGCGCCTCAGGCGGCATCGGTCAGGCAATGGCCCAAGAACTCGCCAACCATGGCGCACGACTGATACTGGTTGGACGAAACACCGATAAACTTGAAAATCTCGCTCAATCCCTCAACGGTGAGCATTCATTTGTCGGCGCTGACCTTTCAAGTGAAGATGGCCGCAATCAACTGTTTGATTATTGCGTCGGCAATGGCCCAGTCAACCTATTAATTAACAATGCCGGCATCAGCGCTTTTGAGATGATTGAGGATCAAAGCGATAGTGACATCACCAAGCTCATCGCCATTAATCTCACCTCGCCTATTTTAGTCACCAAACGTTTATTGCCTTTATTGCAAAGCACGGCTGACGGTGGCGTGGTTAATATTGGCTCTACCTTTGGTGCCATCGGCTATCCCGGCTTTAGTGCATACTGTGCGAGTAAATTCGGTTTGCGAGGCTATTGCGAAGCACTGCGTCGCGAGTTGTCCGATAGTCGTTTACAGGTCTTTTATTTGGCACCACGAGCGACAAACACCGCTATTAATAGCTCTCGAGTCGCCGATCTCAATAGCGCGCTGGGTAACGCTGTAGATGACCCGGTCATTGTTGCCAAAGCCCTACTCAAACAGTTACAAAAAAACCAAATTAATTGTTATGTTGGCTGGCCGGAAAAATTCTTTGCACGGCTCAATGGTCTACTGCCTAAGCTTGTTGATTCCAGCCTCAGCAAGCAATTACCTGTTATTCGTCGATTAGCTACAATCCACAAGGACTAAAAATGAAAACCGCAATCATTACGCTTCTAAGCTGCATCCTTTTCAGCATGCCCGTTTTTTCGCAAAGTACTGGCAATACACAAAAAGTGGCGTCAACCACTATTTCAGATCTGCAAAGCCGTTGGGCTATTGCAAACTATGAATTGAAGGATAAAAAACAGTTTAAGGCTTTTCAACAACTCGTCGCTGATGTTGAAACTGCAACCAGTGCACAAGCTAACGAGGCCGGTATCTGGGTCTGGTCTGGCATTATAAAATCGACATTTGCCGGTGTTAAAGGTGGCCTTGGTGCGCTGAAATACGCCAAAGCCGCCAAAGCCGATTTAGAGCAGGCCATTAGCATTGACGGCCAGGTACTGCAGGGCTCGGCCTACACCAGCCTTGGCACGCTCTACTATCAGGTTCCCGGCTGGCCCATAGGCTTTGGTGATAATGAAAAGGCTGAAGCGCTGCTGAAAAAAGCCATGGCTATTAATCCGGACGGCATCGACAGTAATTATTTTTACGCCCAATACCTGTTGGGGGAAAAGCAATATCGCAAAGCAGAGCAACACCTGGTAAAAGCGCAAAATGCTAAACCACGTCCTCAACGCCCTCTGGCAGATAAAGGACGACAGGCAGAGATTGCCGTACTCCTCGCCGAGACGAAAAAAAAACTCGCATTGTAGTTTGAATGTGGCGCTGAACTTCCATAGTAAGAGATAAGGTATCAGCAGCTAAAGTGCTGGGTGCTAACCTGCTAGATGCTAAAGTTTGAAGAGATTAGAACCATGCGACTACTACTCATCGAAGACAACCCCTCCCTCGCTGCGGGTCTGAGTTTAGCCCTGTCAAATAAGGGCTTTAGTGTTAACCATGTCAGCAAAGGCCAGCAAGCACTACAGGCGGTACAAAATGACAAACCGGACCTGGTCACCCTCGATCTTGGTTTGCCGGATATGGATGGTCTTGACGTGCTGCGTCAAATTCGCAAACTTGATAGTCAGTTACCGGTATTAATTCTTACTGCCCGAGATTCAATAGATGATAGAGTCAGCGGCCTCGATCTTGGTGCCGACGACTATTTGTGCAAACCTTTTGAAATTGAAGAGCTCGAAGCTCGTCTACGGGTACTTGAACGTCGGCTCGGCACAGCCAGCTCCAGCAAGATTGAATTTGGCGATATCAGCCTCGACACGGCAAGTCGTGAAGTCATGAAAACTGGCAGACAAGTCGACTTGTCGCGGCGTGAATACACAATGGCGAAAGCGCTACTACTCAATGTCGGCAAGGTACTCACCCGCGACAGCCTGGAAGACAAGCTATATAGTTGGGGCGAAGAAGTCGCCAGCAATGCCATCGAAGTACATATTCACCACTTGCGTAAAAAGCTCGGGGCAGAGCTGATTAAAACCATTCGTGGTGTCGGCTACACTATTGAGAAAACATAGGGAGCCTCTGAACAAGCCGTGATGAAACCTCAAGTGTTGTGAAATCAATTCGCTCCTATTTAATTATCGCCGTACTGTCGGCAATAACATTAACCAGTTTTCTCGCTGCCCTGCACGGCTATCGCTCTAGTATGTCAGCAGCAGAGGCGGCCTTTGACCAACAACTCGTCGACACTGCCAACCTCATTGGTGCTATCTATAGTGAAAACGCTCATCGACAAAAACTCTCTACGACACAAAAAAGTGATAGTCATATCGCCTTCCAAATATGGCGCAACGAAAGCACCTTGCTCTACCATTCTGCAAATAGCCCTGCTCAGCCTGTTGCCGCTTTCAAGAAAGGCTTTTACGATGAGAATTTCAACGGTTATCGCTGGCGAATTCTGGTAGACCATGAAGCAGACGATGCACCGTGGGTTGTTGTTGCGGAGCGCGCAGATGTACGGTTCCTGCTAGCAGACAATATTGTTATCGAGTCCGTTGCGGCCACCGTTATAGGCTTGCCCATTACCGGCTTGCTTATCTGGATCATTATTGGCCACGGGCTTAGCTTATTGCGCCGCCTCGCCGATGAACTTGAGAAAAAGCAGGTTGACGACTTGTCCATCCTGGCACTAGAAAACCCGCCTAAAGAATTAAAAACTGTTGTCGATGCTATCAATGCCCTGCTTGAACGGCTTGAATTCTCAGTGGCCAGAGAGCGACGCCTCAGTGCTGATGCTGCCCACGAGCTGCGCACGCCCATTGCCGCACTGAAGCTACATATTCACAATTTAGGCAATGACTTGCCCGCCGATAATCCTGTTCTTTTACAGCTACAAAATGAAGCGACGGGGCTGGAACATTTAATCGAACAGATGCTCTTGCTCTACCGTATTTCACCCGAACATTACCAGGCGAGAATGGCACCGCTTGATCTCAGTGAACTTGCCAGGCAGGTGATTGCCGATCAATACCGTTCTTTTCAGCGCAAGCAACAGTCCATCGAGTTAATTGGCGACGCCTGTATTATCAATGGCGACAACTTCACTCTCACCACCCTGCTGCAAAACTTATTAAGCAATGCCAGTAAATACACTCCCGCACACGGTCATATTAAAGTACTTATCGAAAAGCTTGATAGTAAGGTTAGCCTTAGCGTTATTGATTCTGGTCCAGGTATGGATGAGCTCGAACGGGAGCGTGTTTTTGAGCGTTTTTATCGTATCGGCGGCGATCGCCACGACTCCAACGAACAGGGCAGTGGCCTGGGTCTATCTATTGTCAAACTGATTGTCGATCTCTACCAGGCAAAAATTTATTTCAAAGAATCAAGCTTTGCTAGTGGCCTGGCGGTTGTCATTATATTTCCAACATTAACGGAGCAACGGCGGTTAGTCCCTTGATAATAGTGAAGACCTGGATTGAGCTTTGTTGTAAACACACTGCTTGCACGCTGATTTTTGTGCTGCTACCCGCATTAGCACAAGCGGGAAAACCCCTTGTAGAAATTAATATCGAGCGGCATTTGTTCGTCCCCTCTGAAATCACCATCCCCGCCAACACCAAAGTCAAACTGCGAATACACAACCGCGATGCCACACCTGAGGAGTTTGAGAGCTGGGAGTTAAACCGTGAAAAAGTCATTATGGGCAATAGCACGGCAACTATTTTTATTGGCCCCCTGCCACCCGGTGTCTACCCGTTTTTTGGTGAATTTAATCCAAAAACGGCCCAGGGCAAAGTCATTGTGGAGTAAAGCCCTATGCTATTAACCAGCGTCATTATTGTATTACGAGAAATACTTGAAGCGGCACTGCTGATTGCCACATTGCTCGCCGCGACACGCTTTAGCAGTATCGGCCATAGCTGGCTGCGCATTAGTATCAGTAGCGGTATTGCTGGCGCCCTGCTATTCGCCTGGCAATTGCGCTGGATATCGAACCTTTACGATGGTCTGGGCTATGAGATGAGTAATGCCCTATTGCAAATACTGATTTACGCGGTGATTTTAGTGCTAATAGCATTGTTGCTGAAACTCTATTTGCGTGCGACAACAAACAAAAAACCGCTACTTTTCTTTATGGGTCTTGCCCTTAGCCTGAGTATTATTCGCGAGGGTTCGGAAATACTGATTTATTTTTCAGGGTTTATTCATAATAGAGAAACCC
>CAYWXW010000141.1:7396-8228 GCA_964462265.1 uncultured Porticoccaceae bacterium
AGCGCACTCCATAAATCGCTATCTCTTATTGTCGCTCTCGGCCTGCTAGTGCTAGTGGGTGCAGGTATGTGCTCCCAGGCTAGCATGTTGTTGATGCAAGCTGACCTCCTACCGTCACAGCAACCACTGTGGAATACCTCGAGCTGGATACCAGAACCCTCCATTCCCGGACAATTGCTTTACGCCCTGATTGGTTATGAGGCGACGCCCAGCCCGCTACAAGTCAGTATTTACGCGGGTAGTGTTTTTATCTCACTCATAGTCGCTGTTGTTTCCTATCATTTCTACAGCCGATCCACCAACACACAAGCAAGCATGACGCCATGAGAATCAAGCCCCCAAATTTTTTCCCAGCAGGCAAAAAAAGATGCCTGATCTTTACCTACCTGTTAATTATTTTCTCCGCACACCCTGTACTGGCTGATGGATCAGTAGTAAGTAAAATTTATCATCCCTATGTACAGCCCCTTGAAAAGGAGATTGAAGTTCGTTCGCTTTATGAAAATGATGATGATTTGAGTGACCATCAATCCTACAAACTCGGCTACGGCCAATCGCTCACCGAGAATTTGTTCAGCGAAATTTATTTAATTGGCAGTAAAGACGGCGGCAATGCTTTTGAGGTCGAAGCTTACGAGGCCGAGCTTAAATGGCAGATGACAGAACAAGGGGAATATTCAGCAGACTGGGGTGTGCTATTCGAGCTGGAAAAAGAAGAAGGCGGTGAATGGGAAGCATCGAGCGCATTGCTTGTCGAGCGCGAATGGGGACGTTTCGTCGGCACTGCCAATCTAGCCGCCATTTATGAATGGGGGGACGACATCGACGATGA
>CAYWXW010000142.1:0-8227 GCA_964462265.1 uncultured Porticoccaceae bacterium
TATTAACCCACTGGATATAAGAGTTGCGACATGAACATTCATTATTCACATCTAGGCGCATATAACCAATCCGGCCACCAGTGCAGCGATTTGTTAGGCGGCATGTAACGGCGCCAACTTTAAGGATCGTAATTAGTCTTTATTCAGGGCGCCATACACGATACTCAACTCCATGCCCTGGGAGAATATGGCCTTCGCCTATGAAGAAGGTCGTGTTGAGCCATGCGTATCGCTCGTCACCGGTCTCGATACGTGGATTCGTAACAAAATACTGCTCATCGAAGTCCGTTCCCAGATCATTCGCGAGAGCATTCTGAACAGTCTCGTTGAATTCCAAGAGGCCTGTGTACTGGATGTAAAAATTAGCGCCATCATGGGTTTCGCCCTGTAGTCGTACATCAGCCCTGAGGAAGCCGTCCGCTCCAATCAGCGCCCATTCGCCACCGCCGAAAAGCGTTCCACGCAACCGTTCACCGGTTATCTCTCCGCCTATCACCTCTAAATACATGCGCGTACCAATCGGGCCGGCACCTATGAGCAGTGGCGGTTTCAGCATTGCGGTAAAAGTAAATTCATGTTTGAGGTTCATCAAAATCTCCAGTGGTTTCAATCGTGGCAGCATGCCCTAGATTGTTTTCGCGGAAGTAGAATCAGTTAACGGGGAAGCTACCCTTTGATCACAATAAATCAAAATGCGTGATTGTAAGAGCGCTCCCTGATTTCCGCTCGAGCTTGAATCCGGCACATTATTTTTTCTTTTAAGGAAATAACATACCGTAAATTGTTTGATACGCATAGGAAAACGGGGTCGGGTCTTGCGATCAAGCATTTCATTGCACGGCTAACTAGGCCATCTACACTGGATCATTTAGGGCACCCATCTATATTTCCTGATAAGCCGAGCTTATCATCTCTGGCTAGGTGGCCAAGTTAACAATGCCAATCCAGTGGGGGTTTATGGCTGGCTAGAATGTGAATGACCGGCCCTATGATGGGCTCAAAAGCTTGTCCGCCACTAGCGTTTTCAGTTCATTCCAGCGATAAGCTCCTGTCACAACTTAAGTGTCTTGGCTGCTGAGTCACCGGGTCAATAAATTTCAGGTCCTTTGCCAGTAACTGCAATGGTGCTGAATAGTTGTCGGCCGTTAGCGACTGTAATTGCGGGTAATATTTGTCATTCAATATCGGCCAGCCCAGTGCCTGCATGTGAACGCGCAATTGATGGGTTTTACCCGTAACGGGGTTTAATTCAAATAAGGCCTTTTCAGTCGTTTGTTGCAAGCAGCGAATCACCGAGTGGCTATTGGCTTCGCCCTCGGTCACACGCATGCAAAAGCGTGGTTTTGACCGCTCGATACGATTTTTAATGTCCCACTCTTGGCCGATAATATTTTCACCGTTACTGATTTGGGCAATGGCCTGGTAGGTTTTGTGTATTTGTCGTGTTTCAAATAAATGATGGTAGCGATGGCGGGTGTCTGGGTTAACAGAGAACAGCACCAAGCCTGCGGTCACTCTATCCAGGCGGTGTAGGGTTTGTAAGGCCTCAATGCCTGTGCTTTGTCGTAAGCGATTTTGTAAGCATTCATTGACATAAATGCCGCCGGGGATGACGGCTAGAAAGTGGGGTTTATAGGCCACTAAAATATGCTGATCCTGAAATAGGATGGTTTCCTTGAACGGCACGATGGGTTCGTTTTCGACTTCCTTGTAATAGTAGATCCGTTGTTGAGCTTGAAAGGACGACGGTGTCGTTATCAGCGAGCCGTCGTGGCGGTGTACCTTGCCATCGGCGATGCGCTGTCGCCAAATATGCGCATCAATATAGGGGAATCTAATAATTAGGTATTCCAGTACTGAGGCAACGCCGGGGTTAGTCTGCGGTAAACTCAGCTTTGATGGGTGCTTGGCAATTGTCATTCATGGGTCCAAATTTTTGACTGTAGCATGAGCTTAAAGCAAAAAGGGGCAGACCCCCTTGGCTACCCGTACGATGGAAAATCGGCGCAAAGCCGGGTTATCACCTTGATATAGCATAGTTTTTCTCCAAATCGATATATTTTAGACGTGCCTCAATCAGGCCGTCATATTCAGGAAGAGCGGGCTTTAGCATAAACTTATTGAATATATAAATAATTGAATATATAAATAATTGAACCTATAATTCGCAAAACCAACTCTAAAAAATAAATTTAACCGCCAATACAAACGAGACCACAGGGGATAATTATGTTCGATATCGAAAAATTCATAGAAGACTGTAAGAAGGCCGTACTAAGTGACAGGCCTCAACAGCAAGTCAAAGCCTTAATGGAGGATGCTTTCAGCGACCTCGATGCTTTGCAACAGGCTCTGGATGACGCTAGCCCTGGGAAGAGCGTTGCCCCACTCTATTCAGATGAAAATCTTACTGTATTACGCGTAGCCACCCCCGCTAACTTTATTAGCCCAATTCACAATCATTTAATGTGGGCAATGATCGGCATTCTGGAAGGCGAGGAAAAAAATTACCTCTATCGCCGCACCAGTAATGGCGGTGTAGAAGTGGAGCAGGACGTTGTATTAACACCAGAAACGGGTATTTTCACCCTCCGTGCCGACGCCATTCATGCCATTGAAACATCTCCAGGCCAGGAGCTGTGCGGCCTTCACGTTTACGGTGGGAATATTCTGCAACGCTCTAGTCGCAGTGTATGGGATCCAGAAACAATGGAAGAAAGACCCTACAACTTTGAGCAATTGATGGGTTTTGCAAAAACCCTAAGCGCTGAACGCGCCGCCGCCGGATAATCCCAACATCTTATTTGGCGTAGTTCAGTAAGGCAAAAAGGATTAAAGGGGACGCCTATCCTTTAATCCCAATAAATCAAAATGCGTGATTGCAAGAACGCTCCCTGGTTTACGCTCGGGCTTAAACTCGACACATTATTTTTTCTTTTCAGGAAATAACATACCGTAAATTGTCTGATACGCATCATCGTTTGCCAAACCCATAATCATCCCTGCTCGTGCATCGCGAAAATAACGTTCAAAAGGTAAGCGTGCGGCAAAGGCAGTGCCACCAAACATGGTCATTAATTCCTGTGTCACCAACACGGCCACCTCAGAGCAAGTGACCTTGGCCTGTAGATAAGGCAACGGTGCTGCCACCTGACCAGCATCTCCGGCTGCTGCGGCGACGTGTAGTAATGCACGTGCCGCTTCTATTTTGGCGCTCAATTCAGCCATGCGACGCTGATTGATAGGGCTGTCGAGACGCTTTGCGCCACTGGGGTGAACCTTTGATGCCTCCTCCATTGCCAGCTCATAAGCACCCGATGCCACACCTAAATATGCTGCACCATAGGTGAGGGCAACAACGGGCATCATCACGGCTCCCAAATACTTGAGTGCCGAACCTTCGTCACCAATGCGATTATCTTCGGGGACGGTGCCATTGAAGCGAATCGGCATACTATTGTTGCCACGCATGCCCAGGCCATTCCAGTCCTCAAGGGTTTCCCATTCGATTTTGTCGGCTTCAATAAATAATGCCGACAGTTTATGGCCCTTCGTTTCAGCGCCAACACGGCACAGCATGAAATAGTGCGAGGCCTGCCCGGCAGATGTCACATAGGACTTACGCAGGTTATCAATAACGTAACCTTCTGGGCCTTTTTCGACCGAAGACAAAACCATACCCGGCACCCAGTTGTCACCCTTGCCAGAGGTTTCTCCACCGGCAACGGTACAGAGAATCTCACCGGCCGCTATTTTTTTTACAAACTGTTCAGCCTGATAATCACTGGGCATTCTGCTGATAAGCTCGGCCGCTTCAACATGCATTTTGTAGCACATTGCGGTAGAGGCGCATTTCTTGGCAAGCTCTTCTACGACAAGGCAGGTCGATAAAAGGTCAGCACCCAGCCCGCCGTGTTCTTTAGATACACGCAAACCCCATAAGCCGCTGGCCTTTAGGCCGTCGAGAGAGGCGCGGGGAAAGATGCCCGTTTTATCGGTGTCACCAGCGCGCGGTGCCAACTCGGCCGTCGCTAATTTAGCGGCGAGTTGTTTGAGATTCTGCTGTTCTTTTGTTAAAGGTAAGTACGTCATTATTTGTCCTAAAATTAATTAGTTTTCTGGTTACACCTTTATTAAATTAGCCCATTGGCGGTATTAATAAGCACCGCCATTTTCGAGCCAGCGTGCACATTCCGGGCTCAATGTTTTGGCAATATGCTCGTCGTAAGTGGCTAATTCCTCGTCTGTTAGCACTTCACGCCAGCGTCCGTTAGAACCTTTGTTAATGAAGGTTTGTGCACCGCCGTCAAACAACATTTCGGCCATGGGTATCACTTCGTCGGCACGTTTTTTCATGGACTCGAAGGTACACAACTCAGTCACCCTGGCTAAATACTCGGGTGTTATATCGATATCAAGATAATCGGCAATCCGCTTAATTTGGCCCGACAGGTCGGCTAGCATATCGGCATAATTCACCAGCAGGATATTGGGCAGATGGCGATACTCCCACCAGGTTTTTATCACGTGCAACTGCGACCAAAAGGGGTAGCCATCATCTTCCCAGTCAAACCAACCTCGGCCAATCCAGTCAGGCCAGAATTCATGAATATCATCCCCCGCTGCGGGAAAGGGGTCGCCAACACGGTCTGGCATTGCGTCCAACATGGCGAGAAAGTCTTTCGAGTAATTGGAATAATGATTCCACAGTGACATAAACAAATCGCGACCATCTCGCGTAACAAACACATGCTTCACTTCAGGGTGAAAAGGAAAGCCGTCAAGGGCGGTATGGGTTTTAAGAAAGCGCCGATGGGTTTGCGATTCGATGTTTTTTTCAAGCTCATCAAGGGGTGTCATGCGCATATCGACAAATACCGATAAGTCGTGAAATGGCGCAGGCGGTGGGCCATCCTGAAATAAAAGCAGAGAAATAATTTGCTGAGTCCAGGTCGTTCCCGATTTTTGTGTCGTGGCTACAACGATGTCATCAGGACGAGGTTTAAATACCTGCCAGCGCGTACTATCAATGTGGTGGTTTTGATAAACCCTGGTGACTTCGGGTAAAGCAGGTAGCTTAGACATGGCAATACTCATATTTTTTTATATTTGTATTGCCATGCTAGCAGGAAACTCCCTGCTTCGTAAATTATCGTAGCCAGTCAACAATCGCCTGGCCAATTTCATCGGGCGAGTCTTCCTGAATAAAGTGAATGCCATCCACTGTGACTTCGCTCTGGTTGGGCCAGGTGCGGCAAAAGTCTCGCGCTGGGCCACGCAATATAGCGCCGGGTTCGGCGTTGATAAAGAGCTTGGGCAGGTCGCTTGTACTTAGCCATTGGCTATAGCTGTCGACGATGGCGGCTACATCTTCCGGCTCGCCCTCTATGGGTATTTGTCGTGGCCAGGTGAGCGTGGGGCGGCGGTCTTCGCCGGGCTTTAAAAAGGGTTTTCGATACTCAGCCATTTCTTCTTCGGTGAGTTTGCGAATGATGGATGCGGGGAGCACTTGCTCGATAAAGACATTGTTGTCGAGCACCATGGCGTCTCCTGCTGGTGAGCGGAAACCTTCAAAGATGGGCTTCATTGAGCGTGGCCACTCGTCCCAGCTGATGGTTTTGACAATGGCTTCCATGTAGACAATACCTTTCACCGCAGTGCGGTGGCGGTTGGCCCAGTCGAAGCCCAGAGCCGAACCCCAGTCATGCAGTACCAGGGTGACGTTTTCGTCTACGCCGAGGTGGTCGAGCAGGGCGTCGAGGTAGTCGCGGTGTTCGATAAAGCGGTAGCTGTCGGGCCCGCTGGGTGAGAGCTTTTGCGAGTCGCCCATACCAATCAGATCGGGGGCGATGCAGCGCCCGAGTGGCGTGCAATACGGTATGATGTCGCGCCACAAATAGGATGAGGTCGGGTTGCCGTGTAAGAACACGATGGGCTCGCCTTCACCACTTTCCACATAGCGCATTTGATAGCCATTAATATGGGCGGTTTTTTTTGCGTAAATTGTTTTTGTGTGCATCGTAGTCCCTCAGTTTTTATTAGAAATTATTGTCAGGAAGTAAATGTAGTATGAATCCCACCGAATTACTTGGTCTGCTCACCCTCGAGCGTTTAGACAAAAACTTATTTCGCGGCCAAAATCAGGATATTGGTGCCGTTGCCGTGTTTGGCGGCCAGGTGCTGGGCCAGGCTTTGATGGCGGCGGGGGAGACGGTTGAGGGTCGAGAGGCCCACTCCATGCACGCCTATTTTTTGCGCCCGGGCAATAAAACGGTGCCGATTATTTACGATGTCGAGCGGGTGCGCGACGGTGGCAGTTTTACCACCCGTCGGGTGGTGGCGATTCAAAAAGGTGAGCCGATCTTTATTCTTTCGGTGTCTTTTCAGAAGGCGGAGGAGGGTTATTCACATCAAGTCGAGATGCCCGATGTGCCCGCCCCCGAGGACTTGCCTTGCGAATCGGAACTGCGCATGGCCATGGCCGAGTCTTTGCCGGAGGAGCCGGGCCCTGCTTGCCTATACCTCTGATTTTTATCTGATGGGCACGGCCTTGCGGCCCCACGGCGAGCGCTTTTCCAGCGAGGGTATGCAGGCGGCGAGCCTCGACCACGCGATGTGGTTCCACCGGGAATTCCGCATGGATGAGTGGGTGCTGTATATGATGGAGAGCACCTCGGCCTCGGGTGCGCGGGGTTTGAATTTCGGCAAGTTTTACAGTCGCGACGGCGCGCTGGTGGCGTCGTGTACCCAGGAGGGCTTGATTCGCAGGCCCAGGGTGGCGGCTAAATAATTCTGGCTCTATGCTTTGAGCTACAGAATAAAAAAAGGCGCGCTGATGATCATCAGCGCGCCTTTTTTGTAAGTTAGTTTGTCAGCTAGATTAGATCAACCTTAGTAACCGCCACCCGTTGAAAAGACTTTCTTCGGGTTGGCAACCATCATGGTGTCAACGTCGGCCTGGCTGACGCCGCCAGCTAACAGTGCGGGCAGAACGTCGCGGGGCACGTGCTCGTAACACCAGTTGGGGGCAAATTTCTCGACGTATTCGCCGTCGAAAAAATCCTGAAAACTACAGGCATCGTGGGAGACAACCATCTGCCCGGCGTAGCCCTTTTCACACAGGGTGACAACGGTTTGTACGCGCTGGTCGGTGGGCAAAAAGGCTTCGAGACCGAAGCGGTCCATGCCGATAAAGCAGCCGCTGCTGAGAATCTCTTCCAGGTAGTCAATGTCTGTCGAGTCGCCCAGGTGGCCGATCACAACGCGGCTCATGTCGACGCCAAACTCTTTAAAGGCGGCAACTTGGTCTCGTGCCGAAGTATTGGCAATGGTGGTGTGGGTCGAAATGGGTGCGCCGGTTTCGCGGTGGGCGATGGCGGTGGACTGCAAGAGCTTCTTGTTGAATTCGTCGACGCCGGTGTGGTCAGTGGCGCATTTGATAATGGCGGCTTTAACGTCGGTGTCGAGAATGCCCTGGGTAATATCGCGGATCATATAGGTCGACAGATGCTTGGCATCCCAACCGTGCATCCAGGCCTCTTCCGTCCAGTAAAAGCCGGTGGGGCAAATGACGTTGACGCCGCTGGCTTTTGACACGGCGATAATGGAGCGAATATCGCGACCAAGGTTGACGGGTGTGAGGTCGACAATGGTCTTTACACCGCGTTCTTTCGCTGCGGTCAGTGAGCCAACAGCTTTCGGTACTTCCTTTTCAATGTCGACGTAATCGTCATAGTTAGAACGCATATCCCAGTCGGCGATAATGATGTGCTCGTGCATTAGACACATGCCGATGTCGTCGACATCAATGGGGCCCATGGCGGTTTCTACTTGTGGCATAGCGGTGCTCCTTTTTTTAAAGTGGTGTTTTTTAGTATTTTCTTACTGAGTGTTTGTTGCGAGTATTCGTGTTCGTTAAGCGTTTGTTTTTATTTTTCTGGGTCAACTTTGTGGGCCAATAATAGTCTATTTTTTAGGGTGATGTTAGCCCGAATCAGTGGTGCTATTTTGTCGCTCTAGCCATTGTTTTATAGTTTCTGCTTGTCTGCTCGCCAAGTTCTGCTAACCTCTCGCCCGGGAGTCGGCTGAGCAGTCGCTGTTCCGCTTTGTTGTTCGTTCTTTATTGAGCAAATGACGGTCGGGATGGAGGAAAGTCCGGGCTCCATAGGGCAGAGTGCCAGGTAACGCCTGGGGGGCGCGAGTCTACGGAAAGTGCAGCAGAAAGCAA
>CAYWXW010000143.1:0-8100 GCA_964462265.1 uncultured Porticoccaceae bacterium
ACACCACAGCAATCGAACAAACCAATGGGTTCGGCGATCATTGGAGCATTGAGGGCTTGCTCCATAGTAATGGCACGCTGCAAATGGGCCTTGGGGTTCTTCAAGCCATTGGCATGACTCTTCACCGAGACATGCGCCATGGCGCGTTTCAGATCTTCTTTACTGGTGCCATACTTACCGCGATAACCGGCAGCCAACTGGGCGAACATGCCCGGTGCCGACAGGTTCGGGTAGTAGAGATCATTAGCCACACCGCGTGAACGCTGGGGTAAGCCGCCGTAGCCGGTGTCTTTGAGTTTTTCAAAACCTACCGCCAGGGCGATATCGCAAGCGCCCGAGGCAACGGCATAAGTTGCCGCACGAAAGGCCTCGGTGCCACTGGCACAGTAGTTTTCAATTTTTGTCACGGGAATGTCGGGTAAACGCAAACCCATGCTCAGTGGCATCGCGCCGGGGCCAACGCTGTAGGCGTCAATACCGGTCGATTGCCATGCGGCTTCGATCTGATTCTTTTCAATGCCCGCATCGGCGAGGCACTCTTCGAAGGCTTCGGCCATCAAATCGGCCGGTTCACAATCCCAGCGCTCGCCAAACTTGCTACAGCCAGCACCTAAAATAACGACTTTATCTTTAATTCCACTTGCCATGATATTTAGCTCCTAAGCTGATAGTTAGACTTGAATTGCTTTCCAGAAATACTTGCGGAAACCGGCCTGGTCATCGATTTGTTTGAGGCGGAAGTGCATGGAAACTTTGGAACCCGTATCAAAGGTTTCGGCGTCGACTTCGCTCATATCCATCATAATGCGACCACCACCTTCAAAGGTGACCATGCCAAAATAGGCGGGTGGGTTATAGTCGAAGGTCAAGGTATCGGCTGTCCAGGTAGCAATTTCACCCATGGCACCGGCCATGGGGTAATCGACCTGCGTATCGAAAGCGCCACATTCGGGGTTAACACAGTACTTATGCTTGGGCATTTGCACGGTGTCGCAGGCTGTACATTTACCACCGAGGAAGCTGTTAGTCAGGCCGCGAGCACGATACATGGCGGATAAATAGCCCTGCTTGTTCACTTCCGAGCGCTTGCCCAGTTCTTTCTCGAGCAAATTGTTAAACGACTGATACTTATTATAGTTGGTTTCAGGGCGACCATTACTGAGGTGGCCAGAAACACCTTTACCCGCAGCTTGCTTGCTAATGGCATCGGTGACTTTAAATAGCAGCACATCGCAACCCTGGCCAAAGCCAGCGACCAGCACCAGATCACCCGGTGCAGCCTGCTCAAGACGGTGAGCCAACAGCAACATGACGTGGGCGGCACCAGTAATACCGACGCTCTGCAGCAGGTTGTCAGCTGCAGCTTCAGCTTTAATACCAAGTTTTTTAGCCACCATGGCCGGCACGCGGCCCTGGTCGGTGGGCAGTATAAAGTGGGCAATATCACTACCACTGACACCAGCCTTGCTCAGTACAGCATTGACGGCATCGGGAACGATTTTCATATAGCCTTCGTCGCGTACCCAGCGCTCTTCCCAACCGTAGTCAAAGTCCTGACCTTCACCACGGTAGTGGTCGATAAAATCAACGGCCTGGCTCTGGCTGGCAATCAGCTCGGCAATGACATTTTCGCCACCGACGGCGATCGCGGCAGCACCATCACCGTAGAGCATCTCTTCACGGGAGGCACACTTGGCCTTGCGGTGCTCGGAGGCAACCAACACAGCCTCTTTACCAGCGGCGGCGATATCCAGTGCCGACAACAGGCCCGAGGTGGCGGCGCGCTGGGAGCAGGTGATATCCATGGTGCGCAGATCGGAGGTGTCTAAGTTCAGCGCCTCGGCAACCACCACAGAGTTCTGACGATCGGCGAATGGCAGCGTCGTCGATGCCAACAGCAGTGCCGCTGGCGCCTGACCGGGAGCATTGCCCAGACAATCCTGATAAGCCTCAACCGCCATAGTGATAGTGTCTTCGTCCCAGTTACAAATGGCTTTTTCACCTTTTGCCAGGCCTTTTAAACCGGGGTCAAACCAGGCGTTAGCATCTGCTATTACCTGCTTTTGCAAGCGCATTCTTGGCAAATAAGCGCCGAAAGCTGTTATTCCAACCATGATATTTCCTATAAATGAATAGCTATTAAAAAGTTAACGATATAGTCGTACTACATCACCCTGTACTGTCTCTGCAATTACAGAGAGCGACCGATAAAGAGCTTCATAATTTCGGTTGATCCGCCATAAATCCTGCGTACCCGTGCATCGGTGTACATACGTGAAATGGGATATTCACGCATGTAGCCGTAACCACCAAAGAACTGCAGGCAAGTATCAACAATTTTACCTTCTTTTTCAGTGGTCCACAGTTTCGCCATGGCGCCCTCTTGAGCCGTCAAAGTGCCATCAACAATTTTTGCCAGACACTGGTCGAGATAGGCCCAGCCCACGGCCAGCTCAGTCGCTACATCGGCCAAACTAAAGGCCGTATTCTGCTGGGCAAATAGCGGCTTGCCAAAGGCTTCACGCTCTTTGGTGTATTCAACGGTAATCTCGTAAGCGCGCTGCGCTTCGGCCCAGGCACGAAAGGCAACGGTTAAGCGCTCACGGGGTAGCTCGCTCATCAAATAGCCGAAACCTTTGCCCTCTTCCCCGATCAGGTTGCTGACTGGCACCCGTACATCGGCGAAGAACATTTCGGAGGTATCGGCGGCTTTTTGGCCGATTTTGTCCAGATTGCGGCCTTTTTCATAGCCCGGCGTGCCCGTCTCGACGATCACCAGGCTGATGCCTTTAGCGCCCAGTGTGGGGTCGGTTTTGCAGACCACGATAACGAAGTCGGAATGCTGACCATTGGTAATAAAGGTTTTCTGGCCGTTGATGACATACTCATCACCCTCGCGAATGGCCGTCGTGCGAATCGCCTGCAAGTCACTGCCGGTGCTCGGCTCGGTCATGGCGATGGAGGAAATAACCTCGCCGCTGACCATAGGCGGCAACCACTTCTGCTTCAGCTCTTCGCTGGCGTGGTTGAGAATATAGTAGGCGGTAATATCGGACTGCAGTGCAAAACCACAACTGCCGCCGCCAATGGCGTAACCGATTTCCTCCGAGGAAATCATATTGTATTTAAAGTCGGCACCGGGGCCGCCGTACTCTTCGGGAATACCGCAGCACAACAGGCCTTTCTCACCGGCACTGCGCCAGAATTCACGGGGCACGATGCTGGCGTTTTCCCACTCTTCAATATTGGGTTCTAGCTCTTCACGGAAAAAGCGCCGGGCATTGGCGCGGAATAATTCATGATCACTGTCGTAAATCGACCGGTTTTCCATAGACATACTTCACTATCCTATTGGTGGTACGGGCGGCAAAGGGTTGTGCCGACGCTAAAGGCCCGCGCTATAAAGCGGCGAAAGTGTAGCGCAATTTATCCCGCTCAGGCACCTACTACTAATGAGCAAGCAGCTGGGCAGTGTTATATCAAAGGCTTAACACGCTTTATTAAAGTGATTAACATAAAAAATCCCTACCACTTTTCGGCGGCAAGGATTTTTATTCACTTTACACAAGGCCAGTCAACGACCTGGCCTTGTGTAAAACAGGGTTAATCTATTTCCCCTTAAAAACAGGCTCGCGCTTTTCCAGAGCCGCATCAATGGCTTCTAAGTGATCTTCGGTGTTCTGCAGTGTCGCTTGCATACCCGCCGCCATTTCCAACGCACCAGAGAGCGGCATGTTTTGCGACTCAACCAGAAGCTTCTTGGCATAGCGAATACCCAAAGGCGGGTGAGCGACGATGCGAGTGGCCACAGCCATGGCGGCATCGAGCAGGGCTTCGGGGGCGACAACGTCGGAGACCATGCCCCACTTATCGGCCTTAGTGGCGTCGATCATGTCGCAGGTGTAGCTCATCTCGCAGGCGCGAGACAGACCAATCACGCGAGGTAAAAACCAGGCACCACCGTCACCGGGAATTAAACCAACACGCATAAAGCTCTCGGCAAACAGGGCTTTTTCAGAGGCGATGCGGATATCGCACATCATGGTTAAATCACAGCCCGCACCAATGGCGTGGCCGTTGACGGCACAGATCACCGGCACGGTCATCTTCTCCATAGTGCGGGGAATCTGCTGAATCATGTCCAGATACCAGTTGCGAATCTGGTGGGTGGAGAGTTTCTTCTCCTGGGTCATGGCACGAATTTCTTTCAGATTGCCGCCCGATGAGAAGCTTTTACCAGCACCGGTGAGGATTACACAGCTAACGCCCTCATCATTCTCAGCCTGGTTCAATTTTTCGATCAAGCATGGCACCAATACATCCGACAGGGCATTGCGTGTCTCTGGCTGATTCAGTGTAATGGTCACGATGCGACCCGTCTGTTCGTACAATACGGCTTCGGTCATGGTCTTTTCCTTTGTTGGTTTAACGATGGTGGCGACAGCTGATAACTACAACGTCGCCAAAATGTTTTCGGTAAAGGCTCGTCTTTGTTCATGACCGTTAGAGGCATGGATGCCGATAACGAGCCTACAGGGACGTATTGACGGCGTGTCATGGGCAAAGACTAGCCTTTTTCTAACTTGCTATTAAGCCTGCTTTGCGCTCAAAGCACGGTGCTTACGCAGAGTTTCTTCAGCGCGAGCAACCACTGGCGCATCAATCATTTTACCCTTGTACTCCACGGCACCACGCCCTGCAGCCAGCCCGTCTTCGTAGGCGGCCAGCAAGCCCGTAGCGTGCTCTACCGCTTCGACCGAGGGCATAAACTCTTCATTCATAATGCCGATCTGGCTGGGGTGAATACCCAAAGCACCGCTAAAGCCCAACTGCCGGGCCTGACGAATTTTCGCCCGGAAGGCATCGAGGTCAGAGTAATCGGCAATGGAACCCACAAAGCCCAGCGGTAGTACACCGGCTTTACGGGCGGCAAACACAGCGCGCTGATTGGGGTACATCAAACCAATCTCATTCGGCTCCATGCCCACTTCTGAGGAGAAATCCTCGGCACCAATAAACACACCCAACACCCGGTCTGAAGCGGCGGCGATGGCGTCGATATTCTCGAGCCCATCAAGCCCTTCAATAAAGGCGAGAATGCGCGTGTGACAGTGGGGCAGTTGTTTTTCCACCTCTAGCTCGTCAATCACTTCGGCGATAAATTGAATATGATCGGCACTGGCGACTTTAGGCACGGCGATGGTGTGTACGTCTTTACACACGGCGGCTTCGAGATCGCGCACCGCTAAACGCCAGGGGCGATTAATGCGCACCAACACATCGAGACCGTGGCCGGCAACCGTGGCCGCTGCGGCGGGCACAACATTACGGGCATTGTCTTTTTCCGACAAAATCACGCTGTCTTCAAGATCGAGAATAATGGCATCGGCACCACGGGTGTGGGCCTTGGCGACAAATTTTTCAACATTGGCGGGTACAAATAGCGCCGAGCGCCACAGGGGCAACTCTGGTTGTGAAGAAAGTTTTTGGTTCACACTTATTTCCTTAAGGTTGCTCTTTTATTTACGCCTTCAATACGACTTTGGCTTGCATGGTCATCGCGCCCTCGTGGTCAACAACCCACAAGTTCAAACCCTCATCACTGCGACAGCCCTGAATTTTGAAGGCATTGCCATCGATCAGCGGGCGCACGGCGCGGTAGTCATAGTGGGCAATCTCAGCATCGGGCAATTCGCTACGTACCAAATCGAGCAACAGGGTCGCACTCAGCGGGCCGTGTACCACCAAACCGGCGTAGCCCTCTTCATTCATCGCGTAGTTGCGGTCGTAGTGAATGCGATGGCTGTTGAAGGTCAGGGCTGAAAAGCGAAATAGCAGGACCGGATCGGGCATCACGTCACGACTGAATTCAGCCTCAAACTTTGGCGTCATCGGCTTCGGTGCTGGCGCGCCGGGGGCGGGGTCTTCCCGGTAAACGAGGTTTTGCGTATCGCTAATGGCCAGAGTATCGCCGCTGTATATTTCATGCTCAACGACGACGAAGACCAAATTGCCACTGCCACCCTGCTTGTGGGTCACACTCTTCACCGTGCTAACGCGACGTACCGCATCACCAATATGCAGAGCTGCATGAAAGTCGACTTTGCCCGAGGCCCACATGCGTCGCGGCAGTGGCACGGGGGGTAAAAAACCACCCTTCTTTGGGTGGCCGTCAGTGCTGATATCGGACTGGCGCGCAGTGGCTAAAAAGTGCAACCAGTGCCCGGGCTTGGCCAGCGCATCGCCGGCCTGTGGCAGGTCCTGCCAGTCGAGAGTGGCCGCCATGGCCTGAGCGGTGGCCAGTGAAACCACATCGTGGTGGGTTTCAGTCTTGCCCTCCCACTGCTTCAGGTGCTCTAAATCGATCTCTGTCATTGTAAAACCCTATCAATCACTTCAAATCAAATGAATTATATAAACAGCCTAATCAATTGGTTTAAAAAGACTTAGGCATACCAAGCTCGTGAATACCGACATGGGAGAGAATTAAGTTGGTGGAGATCGGTGCGGTTTGATAGAGGCGTGTTTCGCGGAACTTGCGCTCAATATCGTACTCCTGGGCATAGCCAAAACCACCGTGGGTTTGCAGACAGGTATCGGCCGCATGCCACGAGGCCTCGGAGGCAATCAGCTTGCACATATTGGCCTCTGAGCCACAGGGCTTGCCCTCGTCGAACAGTTTAGCGGCGTTGTAGACCATCAGCGCCGCCGCCTCCGTTTCAACGTAATTGCGGGCGATGGGGAATTGAATGCCCTGGTTCTGGCCGATGGGCCGACCGAAGACTTCGCGCTCACAGGCATAGGCGCTGGCGCGCTCGACAAAGAAGCGGGCGTCGCCGATACACTCGGAGGCAATCAGAATGCGCTCGGCATTCATGCCGTCGAGAATGCACTTAAAGCCCTTGCCCTCGGCACCCAACATATTGGCCGCTGGTACGCGCATGTTGTCAAAAAACAATTCGGTGGTGGCGTGGTTGAGCATGGTTTTAATCGGGTTAATGGTCAGACCATTGCCCAGGGCTTCGCGCATATCAACCAAAAAGACCGACATGCCGTCGGAGGGCTTTTTACACTCATCGCGGGGCGTGGTGCGCGTCAGCAATACCATTAAGTCGGAGTGCTCGGTGCGGGAGATAAACACCTTCTGGCCATTGATCACATAATGATCACCCTTCTTAACAGCAGTAGTTTTCATACCAGCAACATCAGATCCTCCAAATGGTTCTGATATCCCAAGACAACCGATCATTTCACCTTCAATCGAATAAACAACTTCACAACCCGAGAAAATATCGTCTTTTTTATCCGTAATTACAATATGCCGACGATTAGGAAGTGGCCATTTTGGTAATGAAAGCAAGGTGTTTCTTCCCATTATTATTGTGTGTCCACTTGTAATTTGTTTAAATCGTTTGAGGTCGTTTGGAAGGTGAAACAGTAAATCGTTGTTTTTACCTATTGCGAAATTTTCTGCAATGGCAACTATAATTGATATGTTTTTTCGAATCATGATTATTTCAATTAATTGAATCCAATAATACTTAAATTTCTAAGAATGTTAAGCAACCTTTTACTACTTTCGTTCATCATAAATTTATCTACTTTGTCAAATTATGTCATATGAAAATTCTCAGTTGTCTATTCTTTCTTAGTGTTATTCTGTTTTCATGCAACGAGGAACTGGTTCCGGTCAATGGAGATTTGCAAGAGCCTGAAATTATATTTACAGAGAATGATACGATACCTTATGAATATTTTTATTCTATTGATTTTGATAAAAATAATGATTTGTGGATGCAAACAATGATTGAGGATACTTCAGTTCATCTGCCTCCTTATTCCAGTTATCTTCCCATGAAGTCCTTGTTAATAAAATATGACGGTGAAATTTATACCGTTTATGATGGATTATTATTTGCTGAAATGTTTTTTGATGCAAATGATAACCTTTGGTTACATTCCGGTTCGCAATTGATGACATTCGACCGATATAAAAACCAAATTGAGGTACATTATATGGTAGAGGATGAAGAATCGTATATCGAAAAAGTTTATTTAGATTCACAAAACAATATCTGGATTGAAGGAAGCAAAAACATA
>CAYWXW010000144.1:0-8012 GCA_964462265.1 uncultured Porticoccaceae bacterium
CTTTGTCGCTGGAAGTCACCAATAGTGACATCCAGAAACCGCCAATAAATCGGAAAATAATGGATTTCAGGCATAAAAAAACGGTCCCGCAATTGGTAGAATTGGTGGCACCACACCTGCCAAAACAACCAACGGAGACCGTTCGCGTGAAGCTTAGCAAAAGTGTCGTCCATCGTAAAACCCATAGCCTCCCCAGCCTCAGATTCGAGGACCAAAAACTCACCTCCTACGCCGGTCTTGTCTTGTTCCAGTCGTTGTTCGCCACGCTGGGACTGAAGGCACAACTCACCCGTTGCTTTCGCCATCTCACTGTCAGTCCGATCTTTGGCCATGGCTTGATCGTGCTGCTGTTGATCGTCCATTTGCTTCTCGGTCACCGCCGTCTGCAAGATCTGCGTTACTACCAGGATGATCCGATGGTCCGCCGCATGCTGGGCGTGTCGCGCCTGCCGGATGTGGCTACGGTCAGCCGCACCCTGGCCGGGATGGATGACCGTAGTGTCGAGCAGCTGCGCGAGACCAATCGTCAACTGGTGAGCTCGCGGCTGCAGGCTCTGCGCCTGGCGCGGATCACCCTGGACTTCGACGGCTCGGTTATCTCTACCGGGCGCTTTGCCGAAGGCAGTGCGGTGGGCTTCAATCGCAAAAAGAAAGGCCAGCGCAGTTACTATCCGTTGTTTTGCACCATCGCCCAGACCGGCCAGGTGCTTGATGTCTGGCATCGTCCGGGCAATGTCCATGACAGCAACGGCGCACAGGACTTTATTGAGGCCTGTATCCAGCAGGTGCGTGCCATACAGCCCCGGTGCGTGATTGAAGTGCGCATGGACGGCGCCTTCTTCAGCGATACCACCATCCGCAGGCTCGAGACGCTCGGTGTGGAGTTCACCATCAGCGTGCCATTTGCCCGCTTTGCAGCACTGAAGGCGTTGGTCGAAAATCGCCAGCGCTGGCAAACTCTCGATGATCGCTGGAGCTTCTTCGAGACGGCCTGGAAGCCCAAGAGCTGGCGCCGACGCCACCGCTTCGTCTGTATTCGTCAACGCTGCCGGGTGCAGTACAAAGAGCCCGTGCAACTGGACCTCTTCGTGCCATACGAGTACGGCTACGACTTCAAGGTCATCGTGACCAACAAACGGGTATCGGCCAGACATGTGCTGACCTACCACAACGGCCGTGGCGCACAGGAGGGCCTGTTCGCCGAGCTGAAATCGCAGACTCAAATGGATTATGTCCCGACTCGAAAACTCGCCGGCAACCAGGTCTATGTGCTCGCCGCCATGTTGGCCCACAATCTGAACCGGGAGATGCAGATGAAATGCCTGCCCAAAGCGAGGCGAACCACTGATCGCCGCGCACCACTGTGGGAATTTACACAACTTGGCACCTTGCGGCGCAAGCTGATCCAGCGCGCGGGTCGCTTAACCAGACCACAAGGGCAACTGACGCTGACCATGAATGCGAACCCCGCTGTCAAATCCGAGTTGTTGCATTATCTGGACCAGTTGAAAAAAGTGGCTTGATTATAAATTGACAAAATTTATGCAATGATTGGGTTATTTTCTTCGTCGAAAACAATTTTACTAAACCTCAGGGCCTTTTTTGATACCTGAAATCAAATTATTCCTTAATTTTCAGTACCTTTCACGTTTATGGACGGGCACTAATTAAGGTCTATCAATATCGATTGGACAATAGTGAGCTTTCAGGTTCATTCCGATATGTTAGAGCAATAGCTTCAAGCAAGGAAATGCTAGCCTGGAACTGTAGAGGTGTTTGGAGCTAAGCAGGTTTGTCAGAAGGTGGTGGGTAGCGGTCAGAGTGTGGGGTTACGCTAAAGAGATTTAGATTACTCCCGTTTGTATCCCAGGTGTATCCCAAGGCTTTATCTTGGATTTTGGGTAGGAAATAATCCGTTGGGTTTATATGGGGGGGAAGATGGTACCAGAGGCCGGACTCGAACCGGCACACCCGTGAAGGCGGGGGATTTTGACATTAACCTACCATCTTTCGATGCTAGCCAGACTATATCATCACCCTAATATACTTAGGGGCTGGACGCTGTTTCACTTGGGCTCTAATCCAAGCTACTTCCTGTTATTAAGCCATCTCGCAACAGCTCAGGTAGTCGTTGAACCTTCCGTCTCAGACGGCTTGGCTGCTGATTGTCGTATCTATTTCTAGACTTAGAGTTTCCAGCAATTCATCCAGTTTTTCTCACTCGCGATTGCTCGCAAGGGGGACTCAGTTTTTTAAAGACACTGGCTTTCGCTTATCCCCTGTGTCTACCAATTTCACCACTCTGGCACTAAATACATTTATTGTCTGCCGACAGTCCTTTTTTATACTACCCGCAAATCCTTTCACAGGTACACCACAGAAAAGCTTAATTTTCACTTGGGATACAAAATTGCTTGAGAATTTTGAATCCGTCGTGTCTACCAATTCCACCACTCCGGCACAGAGGGATATCTATTAAGCTTGGTAGCTTTTCGAGTTGACGAAAAGGTCTGCGCTCTGAAACGCAGGCCGGGGATTATAGCAGCGACTTGGCCGGGGTCAACCGAAACTCGCCGCTTACATACAGGCTTGTCGCGCTGGTAACACGCGGGCGATGGCTTGATATTGGCCTGGCATTGCGTTGGCACAGGCCGGCGTTTTCCGTTAGGCTTGCGCGTTTTCAAGACTGCCCCTGGAACACATCCTTAAAGCTTATGCAGCGTCAGCAATTTCACTACTCTCTGCCCGATGAATTAATCGCCCGCCAGCCCACCGCCGAACGCACGGGTAGTCGCTTGCTGGTGCTCGATGGCCCTACGGGTGAGCTTCAGCACCGACAATTTCCCGATATTATCGACTTCGTCGAGCCGGGGGATTTACTGGTGTTTAACGATACCCGCGTGATTCCGGCGCGCCTCTTTGGTCGCAAGGCCAGTGGTGGTGCGGTAGAGGTGCTGGTCGAGCGGGTACTCAGCGAACACCGCGTGCTAGCCCATGTGCGCGCCAGTAAGTCGCCCAAGCCGGGCAGTGATATTGTGCTCGATGGCGGTTTTACTGTGCGCATGGTGGCTCGCGAGGGCGCTTTATTTCTTCTCGACTTTACCGGTGCGGCCGCCGTTGCCGAGGTGCTGGAGCAGGTCGGCCACATGCCTCTGCCGCCCTATATAGATAGAGCCGATACGGTGAGCGATAAAGAGCGTTACCAAACTGTTTACGCCCAGCGCCCCGGCGCGGTGGCAGCACCAACGGCGGGCCTGCACTTTGATGGCGGCTTATTAGCTCGCTTAGAGGCGAAGGGTGTCAACGCGGGCTTTAGTACACTACACGTCGGCGCCGGTACTTTTCAGCCGGTGCGCGCCGATAATATTCTCGATCATAAAATGCATTGCGAAACCTTAGAGGTCAATGCCGAGCTTTGTGCCCAGGTAGAGGCGACTCGAGCGGCGGGTAAGCGGGTGATCGCTGTGGGTACCACCAGTGTGCGCTGCCTTGAAACCGCCGGTGCCAGTGGCACGATGCAGCCCTTGCAGGGCGAAACCGATATTTTTATTTACCCCGGCTATGACTTTAAAATGGTCGATGTGCTAATTACTAATTTCCATTTGCCCGAGTCGACCCTATTAATGCTGGTCTCGGCTTTTGCCGGCTATAAAAGTGTTATGCAGGCCTATCAAGACGCTGTCGAAGAGCGCTATCGCTTTTTCAGTTACGGCGATGCCATGTTCATTACACGCAACCCCAACGCCGACAAACCACAGCCTTATTCGGCCACTCTTTTAAAATGAAAAATGCCCTATGAAATTTGAACTCGATACCACCGATACAACCAGCCACGGTGTTGCCCGGCGCGGGCGGCTGACCTTCTCCCGCGGTGTGGTCGAGACACCGGCCTTTATGCCGGTCGGCACCTACGGCACAGTCAAAGGCATGTTGCCGAAAGATATTGAAGCGATTGGTGCCGATATGATTCTCGGCAACACCTTTCACTTAATGCTGCGCCCCGGTACTGAGGTCATTAAAGCTCACGGTGACCTGCATGACTTTATGCAGTGGCAGGGGCCGATTTTGACCGACTCCGGTGGCTTTCAGGTGTTCAGCCTGGGCGCGATGCGCAAAATCACCGAGGCCGGTGTGTCCTTTCGCTCGCCCATCGACGGCAGTGCGGTGTTTCTCGATCCGGAAAAATCCATGCAAGTGCAGCGCGATTTAGGCGCCGATGTGGTGATGGTGTTTGACGAGTGCACGCCTTACCCCGCGACCGAGAGCGAGGCGCGCACTTCCATGGAGCTATCCATGCGTTGGGCGCAGCGCAGTAAAGATGGCCACGGCGATAATCCGGCGGCCTTGTTTGGCATTGTCCAGGGCGGCATGCACGAGTCATTGCGTCGTGAATCCATCGCCGGTTTAAAGGCTATTGGTTTTGACGGTTATGCCATTGGCGGGCTGTCGGTGGGCGAGCCAAAAGAGGACATGCTGCGCGTGCTCGATTGCCTGTCACCAGAGATGCCGGTCGATAAACCCCACTATTTAATGGGTGTCGGTAAACCGGGAGATATTCTCGAGGCCGTGCGCCGTGGCATTGATATGTTTGACTGTGTAATGCCGACCCGCAATGCGCGCAATGGCCATTTGTTCACCAGCAGTGGGGTGATCAAAATTCGCAATGCCGTCCACCGCCATGACACCGGCCCGCTAGATCACAATTGCGATTGTTACACCTGTGAAAATTTCAGCCGCGCCTATTTACACCATCTCGACAAGTGCAAAGAAATCCTCGGTGCCCAGCTCAATACCATCCACAATTTGCGCTACTACCAAACGTTGATGGCCGATATTCGCACGGCCATTGAAGCCCATCGGCTCGATGATTTTGCCGAAGAGTTTTATCGTCAGCAGGCGGGTGATAAAACCGCGAGCTAAATTTTTTATGGAGGGTGGGCACGGTGGCTAATTGCCCTATAATGCGCCACCGTTACCGGGATAAAAGAAGCGACAATTAATGAACCGTTACCCGCTCTGGAAGTACTTACTGATTTTACTGGTGGTCATTGCAGGCTTTATTTATGCACTGCCCAACCGCTATGCCCCCGACCCCGCTATTCAACTGTCCGGGCAGAGTGGTTCTATGGTCATGGACGAAAGTCTTATGCAGCAAGCTACCGCTGCGTTGGACGAGGCCGGCATCGCCTATTTTGGTGAGCTGCTAAATGGCAAAAGTGTGCTAATTCGCCTGCGCGATGCCGAGCAGCAACTGGCTGCCAAAAGTGTCGTACAGCAGGCCCTCGGCCTCGACTATGTCGTTGCTCTTAACCTTGCGTCCAATACGCCTGAGTGGCTGGCGGACCTTGGTGGCGCACCGATGAAACTGGGTCTCGATCTCAGTGGTGGTGTGCACTTTCTGCTACAGGTCGACACGGCATCAGTGATTACCACCCATCTCGATACCCGTTTGAGCGAGGCTAAAGCCACCCTGCGAGAAGCGCGTATTCGCTATAAAGCAGCCAGCCTAAAAGATCAGGTGTTGATTTTTACCTTTACTAAAAAAGAGTGGCAAGACCAGGCGACTTCATTAATCCGCAAAGAGTTTCGTGATTTGCTACCGACTGAAAGTCGGGATGGCAGCTTATTTGTCGTCAGTGCGACCCTGTCTACAACTGCGGTAAAAGAGAAAGAAGCCTACGCCGTCGCACAAAACATCACTACGCTGCGCAAACGAGTGAATGAGCTGGGTGTGTCAGAGCCCATCGTGCAGCGCCAGGGGCGAGATCGTATCGTCGTTGAATTACCAGGTGTGCAGGATACCGCCGAAGCGAAGCGTATTATTGGTAAAACGGCCAATCTGGAATTTCGTCTTGAGGCGAAGCCGGGACAAATTGCCGGTCGTGAAGAGTTTGCTTTTCGCAGTGAATCCGACCAGGGTCGCACGGCCTGGCTGGAAAAAAAGGTGGTTATCAGCGGTGACAGCGTGACCAATGCCAATGCCGGGTATGATGAAAATGGTATGCCCCAGGTCGATATTACCCTCGACGCCGGGGGCGGGCGGGACATGCACTACGCAACTCGTAACAACATCAAGCGTGGCCTGGGTGTGCTGTTCATCGAGTCTAAAGCCCGGCTTGAAAAGCAGATTAATGAAGCGGGTGACGAAGTTTCCGTCGCTGTGCCCTATGTTGAAAAAACCATTATTAGTCTGGCAACCATTCAAAGTGCCCTGGGTGTGCAGTTTCGGGTGACTGGCCTCGATAGCCCCGGAGAAGCCTCTGAACTGGCTCTTTTGCTGCGCGCCGGTGCACTGGCTGCCCCCATGTATTTTGTTGAAGAGCGTACCATTGGCCCATCACTGGGCGCGGAAAATATTTCCATCGGCGTTAAATCTGTGCAATTTGGTTTGGCGATTGTCGCTTTGTTTATGCTGGTTTATTACCGGGTGTTCGGTGTGTTTGCCAACCTGGCGTTGGGCTTGAATCTGGTGATGTTGATTGCGGCCATGTCTTTGTTGGGTGCGACCCTGACCCTGCCGGGTATTGCCGGCATCGTGTTGACAGTTGGTATGGCGGTGGATGCCAACGTGCTGATTTTCTCCCGTATTCGTGAGGAGTTAAAAAATGGCGAAACCATACAAGGGGCTATCCACGCCGGTTACGACCGCGCTTTTGTGTCTATTGTCGATGCCAACGTCACCACCCTGATCGTTGCGGTTATTCTTTACGCCGTTGGCTCTGGCCCGGTTCAGGGTTTTGCAGTGACCTTATCGCTGGGTATTTTAACCTCAATGTTTACCGCGATTATGGGTACGCGGGCACTGGCCAACCTGGTTTATGGTGGCCGCAACGTCGAGAAGCTTTGGATTTAGTCCTTTAATGAAGGCAACTGGAACGCGATTATGAGCGAACAGGTTATTTACGATTTTATGGGGCGCCGCCGCCTGGCAGCGATAGGCTCAATAGTGCTACTGATTGTGGCTATTGGCTCACTGGCAACCAAGGGTTTGGTACTCGGCCTGGACTTTACCGGGGGTACGCAAATAGAAGTTGCCTATCCACAGGCGGCTGAGTTAAGTGTGGTGCGCTCATCGTTAGAGCAGAACGGCTTTAAAAACCCGGTGGTGGTGCACTTCGGTACCGAGAGCGAAATCTTGATACGCCTGCAGGGGCAGCCTGAAGCCGGTTTGTCCGATCAGGTAATGACCGTGCTCAGGGTGGCTAATCCAGCCGTAGAGTTGCGGCGCATCGAATTCGTCGGCCCACAAATCGGCGAAGAATTACGTGATGACGGTGGCCTTGGCATGCTTGCGGCACTGGCGGTGGTGATGCTCTACGTGGCGATTCGCTTTCAGTATAAGTTCTCCATCGCAGCGGTTTGCGCCTTGATACACGATGTCATCATTACCCTTGGGTTCTTCTCACTATTTAATGTCGAGTTTGATCTAACCGTGTTGGCGGCGGTGCTGGCGGTGATTGGCTATTCTCTGAACGATACTATTGTGGTCTCCGATCGCATTCGCGAAAATTTTCGCCTGCTGCGTGAAGTCGATGCGCTTGGCGTGATTAATGAGTCGCTGACCCAAACCCTGGGCCGCACCATTATTACCTCGCTAACAACATTGTTGGTGCTGCTAGCCCTGTTTTTTATTGGTGGCGAGCTCATCCACAACTTTTCAATTGCTTTGATCGTAGGTGTGATGGTGGGTACTTATTCATCAATTTATGTAGCGGCCAATATTTTGCTGGCCATGGATATTAGCCGTGAAGATTTGCTGCCGACAGAGAAAGAAGGTGTGGAGTTTGATGGTTTGCCTTAAACAGTGAATGGTTTTTCAGTGTGATATGTATAAAAAAGCCCGCTATGTAAGCGGGCTTTTTTATGCATGGATGGTGCGTTACTTATTGGGGTGGAGAAAGGCAAACGTAACCGTCAAAACCCATATCAATGGAGCCGAGGCAGTTGATTGTACCTTCAATAATGATGTCACCCTCCGTTACGCCAGTAAATAGACCGCGCCCGGTATTGGC
>CAYWXW010000145.1:0-7991 GCA_964462265.1 uncultured Porticoccaceae bacterium
TCACTACCCGCCTCGTAGTAGGGGTATTCGGCGAGTTTTAAACCGGCATTGCCGAGCAGAGGAATGTGATTTGCCCAGGTGGGGTCACTGACCCAAATCGTGGCATTTTCAGAGCAACGCTTGAGGAATTCGGCACCCACTCGCAGCGCACCACAGCCACCGGGGGTCAGTACAGTACGCACTCTATCTGCCTGCAGTGCCGCATGTTGGCTACCGAAAATCAGCTCGCGGACGCCACTATTAAATTCTGCGGGGCCGGCGGGGCCGATATAGGCTTTGGTCGCTTCTTTCTCAAAACAGCTAAGTTCCGCCGTTTTAACGGCCGCCATAATGGGTGTAGCACCTGACTCGTCTTTATAAACACCAACGCCAAGATCGACTTTATTGGGATTATGGTCTTTATTTGCCAGAGCAATTAGACCGAGAATGGGATCGGGAGCAAGTGCATTGAGCGATGAGAACATAGCGGCCTCAGAAAATTTCCATGAATAGAGGAGCGGCTAGCGGGAGCTGAGCCGAGTCGCCCCATTGTAGCTATAAAATGACTTGGCTGAGAAGGTTTTACTCACTGCCGCCCTCTAAAATAAGCCCTCGGGCGGCTATTACCTGTTTAGCGCATCTGCCTGTTTAGTTCTTCCAGGCGCTCCACCGTACCCACATCACACCACTCACCCCGGTAAAGTTCGCCACTGATATGACCTGCCCGAAAAGCAGGGCTAAGCACATCACGCAAAGGGAAGGCCTCGCCGCTGGTCGACGCGGCAAACAGCTTTGGATTCATTAAACTAATACCGCTAAAGGTGTAGGTTTGACGACCCTCTAGCTGCCCAACCGGCACCGGCCCCGCTAAAACGCCACTTAACACCTCCCGCCCATCATGGCTTTGTTGACGGGTAAAACAATAATCGCCAGACAGGTTGTGTTCGGGGTTAGGCACCAGTACCAAATGGGCGAGATGCTTTTTCTCAAGCGACTTCAGTAGCAGTTGCTCGAAAGGATAGTCCGTCCACACATCACCATTGACCAGCAAAAAGGGCTCGCTGCCGAGCAGGGGTAGTGCCTGACAAATCCCACCGCCAGTTTCTAAGGGCTCGGCCTCTCGCGACCAGGTAATACTAACGCCATACCGGCTGCCATCACCCAAATAGGCCTCAAGTTTTTCACCCAGCCAGGCGGTGTTAATCACCACCTCTTTGATACCTGCTCGCGCCAATGCTTCGAGGTGGTGAACGATCAGGGGCTTGCCGCGAACCTCGAGCAAAGGCTTTGGCGTGTGCTCGGTGAGCGGGCGTAGGCGTTTGCCAAAACCCGCCGCCAATATCATCGCTTTCATGCGGGCTCGCCGGCTGACCGCCAGGGCTGATACCAGCCTTGGTCGATAATTTTCGGCTCCAGGCATTCAATAAACCAGTGGTAAAAACCCTGGGTTTCAGGGTATTTCTGTGCAACTTCAAGCACGTAGCGCATCACCAGTGGCAGGTCATCTAAATAACGGGCTTTACCATCGCGCAACGACAGGCGGGCAAAAATGCCCAGCACTTTTAAATGCCGCTGCAAGCCCATCAAGTCAAACCAGCGTAGAAAAGTTTCACGGTCGGGCAGGCTTACTGCCTGCCCTTCTGCCCTTGCCTGAGCCAATAATTTACGGCGAAAACCTTCTACTCGCTGCTCAACCAGAGCCTGGGGCCAGCGGATATAACAATCGCGCAACAGCGACACCAGGTCATAACTCAGTGGGCCGAACACGGCATCCTGAAAGTCGATAACACCGGCACCGCCATCGTCCAGGACCAGTAAATTGCGCGAGTGAAAATCCCGGTGCACCACCACCTGTGGCTGTTCGCCAGCGCTATTTAGCAACACGGCAAATAGTTCATCGAGCAAACTGCGAGTCTGGGCATCGAGTTTTACATCGAGCAGTCCACTAACGAACCACTCGGGAAAGAGTTCAAGCTCGCGGCGCAGTAACGCGGCATCGTAGGCGGGGAAGAGTGCGCTATCGGCCGGCAGTTTTTGTATTTGCAGCAGCGTCGCCTCGGCGCTGTCGTAGAGCGGGCCCTGACTTTCATTGTTGAGCACATCGAGATACAGAGTCTCACCCAGATCCTCCTGCAGCAGAAAACCGTACTCGTAATTCACAGCAACAATTTTTGGCACATGAACACCGCCCTGGGCCATGGCGATGGCGATATTCACAAAGGCCGGATTATTTTCGTGCTCGGGCGGCGCCAGTGCGGCAATAAACGGTGGCTGAGTATTGCTTCTAAAATAGGATCGAAAGCCGGCATCGCCGGGTACCGGCGTCAACGCTAAACCGGCAGAGGGCAACTGGCCTGGCTGAAATTCGCCAAACCAGTTTTGCAGAGCATTTAAATCAGCCATAAAAATCCAGACAAAGCGCTTGAAAGCACTTATTTTAGCCTAAAGCCCCATGAGGTACTCGCACCCTCGCTTACTTTAGGTAAAATGTCTGATTACAGTTTTAAGTACTGACGGCCCCTCAAGGCTGCAACCGGATAACAAGAATGCCATCGACCTTTTCTGCCAGGTTCTACCATCGACACGCCACACCCCTTCGAATGACAGCCCTGCGCTTACTTGGCCTTTGCTGTGGAGTGCTTGGCACTACCTCCGCACTGAGTGCAGAGAGCGAAACCGAGTCTCAGCCCGCCGCCAACAACAGTCATATTGAATGGCGCTGTGACACCACGGCCACCGGCACCTGGTCCTGCACCGAGTACACCGTGCCCGGCCCGGCCTATGCCAAGCCACCCCACAGAAACTTAAAACGCCGTGCGGCCACGGAAAAAGCGGCAGCAAAAAAAGACGCAATAGTACTTAATACGCCGCGCAACCTCGACTGGGTCGACGAAGCTGCGCTTAGCGAAGAACAAAAACAAAGCCAGGCCGACGGCTGCTGCGGTCGTTATGTCGAACCACCCCGCGACTACCCCGATGCCGAACTGAATCCCGACGACGCTCCCCTGCGCGCCAGCTCAACCAGCACCGAAGCTCAAGACAATGTCGCCACCATGAAGGGCGATGTACAAATATCCCAGGGTTACCGCCAGGTGCACAGCGATACTGCCATCCTCAACCAGGATGCGCGCACCGCTACCCTCGAGGGCAATGTGCAGCTTCGCGAGCCAGGCCTGTTGATGCTTGGCAAGGAAGCGCATTTTAATCTCGATTCCGGCGAACTCGCTGTCGATGACGCCACCTGGGTCTTCCATGAAGCGGCCATACGTGGCACGGCGGGCACCGTTGCACGTCAGGAAGACGGCATGATTTTTATCGACAATGCCACCTATACCACCTGCGAGCCGGGCAATAACACCTGGACGATGGCCTCCAGCAACATTGCTATCGACCCGCAAACAGGCATCGCCACCGCCAAACATGTGCGCATTAAAGTCAAAGATGTACCTATCATTTACCTGCCCTGGATACGCTACCCCGTCGACGGCCGTCGCGCCAGCGGACTGCTGTTCCCAGAGATCAGTTTTAGCGATGAAAACGGCTTGGATTACGCACAGCCAATTTATCTCAACCTGGCACCCAATTACGACGCCACCATCACCCCGCGGTATATACAGGAGCGCGGCGAGATGCTGGAGCTTGAATTGCGCCACCTCTCGAGGGTGACAGAAACCACTCTCGGCGGAGCCTGGCTCGGCGATGATGACGGCGGCGACGTTAAAGTTGACCCCATCACCCAAATGAAACCCTTGCAGGGAGAAGATCGCTGGGTTGCCAATGTCGTTCATCGCGGTGGCATTGGCGAGCGCTGGGGCAGCGCCATCGACTACACCAAGGTCAGCGACGAAGACTATTTTCGTGACATCGGTAACGCCACACTCGAGGTCCGCAGCCAGAGCTACCTCAAGCAATTTGCCGGCCTCGACTACAGAACCAGCCACTGGGGCCTGGGCATTAGCGCCACCGAATATCAAAACTTAATCAACAACACCGACGAGCAGTACCAACAATTACCCCGCATCCACGCCAACGGCGAGTACCGCATTCAGGCCGGCGCTCAGGACATCCTCGTCAAACTGAACAATCAATTCACCGTCTTCGATCACAACGACAAAAACCGTGTCACCGGTGACCGCCTGCGCTCAGACTACGCCGTCACTCTCGACAAGCAGTGGCTGTGGGGCTATTTCCGACCGACTCTCAAACTCAAGCACTTGAGCTACGACCTCGATGACCCTCTCGCACCCGGCGGCGATGACAGTCCCTCGGCAACCGTGCCAGTGGGCATTATCGACACCGGCCTGTTTTTCGAGCGCACCTCCAGCCTGTTTGGCAATCACACGCAAACCCTTGAGCCACGCATTTATTATCTCCACGCCAAATCAAAAGACCAGAGCGACAACCCCGATTTTGACAGCGACGAGCTGACCTTCAGCTATCAGCAACTGTTTCGCGATGAGCGCTTTTCCGGCGGCGATCGCATCAGCGACGCAGAGCAGGTCACCGTAGCCCTGACCACTCGCCTGATTGACGCCAACACCGGCATCGAACGTTTGCACGCCAGTATCGGCCAGATCTTTTATCTGGACGATAGAGAGGTCGCCCTCAATTATTTAGCGCCCAATCAAGAGCTGCGCCGCAATGACTCCGATCTCGCCGCCGAGTTTGGCGCCAAGCTCACTAAGCGCTGGCGCTTTCAGTCCGATATTCTCTATAACGACGACAGTGACCGGGTCAACAAAGGTAGCTTCAGCCTGCGCTATCGCGGCAATAACAAAGCGCGATTTAATGCCAGCTATCGCTATACTCGGGAAGACCCACGCTTTGTTGGTGGTGAGGAGTTTGACGCCGATATAGAGCAGGCCGATTTATCCGCCTACCTGCCCATTAGCCGCCGCTGGAGCCTGATGGCGCGCTGGAACCAGGACATAACCAACAGTCGGGAACTCGAAGTTTTCGGTGGTATCGAATACAACAGTTGCTGCTGGCGCGCAGCCATTATCGCCCGCCACTGGCTAGACCGAGACGATGACCTACTAATCCCCGAAGAAGAGCTGGAATACGACGACGGCATTTTCTTGCAAATTCAATTAAAAGGTCTAGCCGGCACCGGTGGAACCCTTGACAGCATTCTGAGCGACGGCATTTATGGCTATGAACCAAGATAAAGCGAGCCCCTTGGCAACCCGCAAAAACCCAGTACTGCCCAGGGCCTGGCGCGCACTGGGCCTGGGCCTGTTGTGCACAGCATCAACTTGCTGGGCAGAGCTGGTGCCCCTCGATGGCATTGCCGCCATTGTTAACGAAGACGTGGTGATGAAAAGCGAGTTGATCGCCCACACTGATCAGTATTATAAGCAAATACAACGCCAGGCGGCTCAACAGCAACAGCGCCAACAAACACCGCCCAAAGAGGCTCTTGTCTCCCAGGTGCTCGACAAGCTGATCCTCGACCGCATTCAACTCGCCATGGCGGAGCGAGCCGGCATCAAAATCGGCGACGAAGAACTCAATAACGCGCTACAGCAGTCGGCGAAACAACAGAACTTGAGCTTTGATGAATTTGTCGCCATGGCTCACAGCGATGGCCTGAGCCTGGCCCAACTACGCACTCAGTTTCGCCAGGATATGATCATTGGCCGTGTACAGCAGGGCATCGTCAAGCGACGCATTGAGATCAGCGATCAGGAAGTCGACAACTTCCTCAACTCAGAAGAGGGGCAACTAATGACCTCCCCCGACCTCAATGTCGGGCATCTGCTGCTGACACTACCCGCCTCCGCAAGTCCAGCAGAAATCGGCGCCACCCTTGAGCAGGCCGCTCAATTGCGCCAGCAGGCTATCGACAGCGATGACTTTCGCAATGTCGCGATTGTCCATTCACGAGGCCCCAACGCCCTCAAAGGCGGGGATTTGGGCTGGCGCAAAGCGATACAATTACCCCCGTTGTTTAGCGAGGCACTGGCCAAACTCAAGCCCGGTGAAATATCACAAGCCTTGCAAAGTGATGCGGGCATTCACCTATTAAAGCTTTACGAGCGACGCGGTGGCGGCGAACAGCTGATACAGCAGACTGAGATCCGCCACATTCTAGTCAAGCCCAATGAGATTCTCACTAAAGAAGACGCCCTGGAAAAAATCAGCGAACTGCGAGCGCGCATCGTTGGCGGCGAAGACTTTGCCGATATTGCCAGAGAATTTTCCGAAGACCCAGGCACCGCACTAAAGGGCGGCGAGCTTGGCTGGTCAACAGCGGGCCAGTTCGTGCCCATTTTCGAAAGCACCGCTGCCAACCTCGAAGTCGATGAAATGAGCGAGCCTGTATTTAGCCAATTTGGCTGGCATATTATTCAGGTCACCGGACGGCGTAGTCAGGACTTCAGCGAAACCCTTATAGTTAACCAGGCAAGGAACGCTCTGGGCCAGCGCAAATACGCAGAGGAGCTACCTATTTGGCTGCAGGAAATTCGCAGCGAGGCCTTCGTTGAAATAAAACAGTGACACTACGACTGGCCGTCACGCCGGGAGAGCCCGCTGGCATTGGCCCCGACCTGCTGATTCAACTGGTTCAAAACGGCTGCCCCCACGAACTGGTCGCCATCGCCGACCCACAGATGCTGCAAGACCGAGCGCGGCAGCTAGGGCTAGCACTAACACTGCGCCCTGTTGAGGGCTCACCCCGGCCCCTGCCCCCCCGTGAATTGGCCATCGAACCCTGCCCCCTCGCCGTAACCGCACAGCCCGGGCAAGTCGACAAGCAGAATGCCCCCGCTATTATTCAATCCCTCGATAAGGCCATTGCCGGTTGTTTGGATAGCACCTACAGCGCACTAATCACCGGCCCCATCAACAAAGCCGTCATTAACGATGCTGGCATCCCCTTTAGCGGCCACACCGAATATCTGGCCGACCACAGTAATACCGAGCACGTAGTGATGATGCTGGCCACAGAGGGCTTGCGAGTTGCCCTGGCCACAACCCACCTGCCCTTAAGTGAGGTTGCAGCAGCTATCACTAGCGACTTGCTCGAAACTTGTTTGCGAATTTTACACAGTGAGCTGATCAATAAATTTGCTATTGCGCGACCTCGCATACTGGTCTGCGGTCTCAACCCCCATGCTGGCGAGAATGGTCATCTGGGCAAAGAAGAGATTACGACCATTACGCCATTGCTGAAAAAACTTAGCGCAGAGGGTTTTAACTTGATAGGGCCGCTACCGGCAGACAGCCTGTTCACGCCAAAATACCTGGATAATGCTGATGCGGTACTGGCGATGTATCACGACCAGGGGCTGCCGGTTCTGAAATACCAGGGCTTTGGCAAAGCCGTAAATATCACCCTGGGGCTGCCCTTTATTCGCACCTCCGTCGACCACGGCACCGCACTGGAGCTAGCCGGCAGCGGTAATGCCAGCACCGGTAGTCTTGCCTATGCTATCGACTGCGCGGCCAAGCTTGCCAGTACCCGCGAAAGCTCCTATGAAACACTAGGTAATGGCTGAATCAACAATGAGCAATAGCACGCACCAGGCGAAAAAGCGTTTCGGCCAAAATTTTTTAGTCGACGGCAATATTATCAACCGAATTATTCGTGCAGTGAACCCTCAGAGCGACGAGCATTTAGTCGAAATTGGCCCCGGCCTGGGCGCGCTCACCAGTCATCTGGTCGACAAAGGCTGCCAGCTCGACGTGGTAGAGATTGACCGCGACCTCGCTGACAAGCTCGAGCATCAATACGCCGGCACGCCAAACTTTAAACTGCATCTAATGGATGCCTTGAAAGCTGACTTTGGCGCCCTCGCTGACGGAGTGAAGCCGCTACGCGTCATCGGCAACTTACCCTATAACATTTCGACACCACTGCTCTTTCATCTACTGACGTATAAAGCCTGCATCCACGACATGCACTTTATGCTGCAGAGAGAAGTCGTCGATCGCCTCGCCTCGCCCGAGGGCAAAAAAACCTATGGCCGCCTCAGTGTTATGGTGCAGTATCACTGCCACGTCGAACC
>CAYWXW010000146.1:0-3877 GCA_964462265.1 uncultured Porticoccaceae bacterium
TCAATACGGCGTTGGGCTATCCACGCCCAAACACAGAGAATGTCGCTGTAATAATCGATGACTAAAGGCTTTTTCATAGTGTGCTGATTGTCAGTTGCTAAGGTTTGAAGGGGCTAAGGTTTCCAGGAGCTAAGTCTCTCGCGAGTCGGTGATTTTAGGCTGACAGGCAACAGTTTATACTCCGCTGAACGTGGCCAATGATATATGAGCAAGTACTCACTGGCCCCTGGTTTAAATCAATGCGGCCAATAATAGCGCCGCTGTTTGTGGATAAATAGCAATGAATATCAGGCTCAATATCCTGCGTTTGGAGGCTTCAGTAGGGCATGGCCCAGTGGAGAGTGTGAGCGGCAGAGACTCTGCTTTTAATCTTATCGAGAAAGCGAAGTGCTTACGGTATACGCGGGTGTTCTATCAAGCGCCCAGCCGAGGGGAATGCTTGTGTTGAAGCGCCATTACCAGATTACTCGGCGAACAATACTGAGTGTGGCGGTGTGCCTGCTGGGTGCCTGTAGTGGCGTAGGGGAACTGTCATCGCAACGTAAAATGAATGACACAAGCCTTGCCTATGCTTGCGACTCCCACATTGAGCAAGCAGAGGATTCTTCCGTGAAAATCAAACAATCTTTGTGTGTCGCCACAGCGATGGCGGCACTCGGTACAAGTATTGGCGTTAACGCTGAAATTAAAACCGCTGAACAATGGTATGACGAGGGCGCCAGCGCCGTTGAGCAGAGTCGCCACCAGCGGCATTTTGGTCTAGGCAAGGCAAAAAATATTATTCTTTTTGTTGGCGATGGTATGGGCGTTTCTACCGTCACTGCAGCGCGCATTCTTGAGGGTCAGCGCAAAGGCGGTTTTGGTGAAGAAAACCTGCTGTCATTTGAGCACTTCCCCTACACCGCCTTAGCCAAAACCTATAACACCAACCAGCAAACACCCGATTCCGCAGGCACCATGACCGCAATGATGTCCGGCATCAAAACCAAGGCTGGTGTTATTGGTGTGGACTCTACGGTTACTCGTGGTGACTGCGCCACACTCGAGGGCGCACAAGCGGCGACCTTCCTTGAAGAGGCAGAAGAACGTGGTCTGTCGACCGGCATTATTTCCACTGCACGCATTACCCATGCAACGCCGGCAGCGACGTATGCCCACACTGTTGATCGCAATTACGAAGATGACCGCGATGCCAGTAAATTCACTAATCCTGAACTTTGCCAGGACATCGCCAGTCAGTTGATTGAATTCCCCTATGGCGATGGGCTTGAAGTGGCTCTGGGCGGCGGCCGACGCAGCTTTATCAAGCGTGAAGAAGGTGCTGACCCCGAAGATGGTGGCAAAGGCGAACGGCAAGATGGCCGTGACTTAACACAGGAATGGCTGAGTAAATACGAGCGTTCTGCCTATGTCTGGAACAAGGCCCAGTTTGATGCCGTCGATGCCGATAACACCGACCATCTACTCGGTCTCTTTAATATGTCGCATATGCGCTACGAGGCTGACCGGGGTAACGATGTTGGCGGCGAGCCCTCATTAACCGAGATGACTGAAAAGTCTATCGATGTCCTGAGCAAAAACCGCAAGGGCTATTTCTTAATGGTAGAGGCCGGACGTATTGACCACGGGCATCATGCGGGCAGTGCTTACAATGCATTGACCGATGCCATCGAGTTTTCGAACGCGGTACAAAAAGCCGTTGATATGGCAGGTGATGACACTTTAATTATTGTTACTGCTGACCATAGCCATGTGTTCACCATCGCGGGTTATCCCACTCGCGGTAACCCCATCCTCGGAAAAGTGGTTCAAAATGATTCGAGTGGTGAGCCGGAAGACTCGCCAGCTCTGGACAAAGATGAGCTTCCCTACACCACGGTTGGCTATACCAACGGTCTCGGTTTTGCCGATTTGGGTGATGAGACGAATGCCGACGCGCGTTATGGTGAAGCCGCAGACCCTGGACGCATGGATCTCAATGGCGTTGACACCGAAAGCACAGGCTACCACCAGGAGGCACTGATTCACCTGGGTTCGGAAACTCACGCTGCTGAAGATGTGGCCATTTATGCAACCGGCCCCGGCTCGCATCTGGTACATGGGGTTATGGAACAAAATGTCATTTACCACATCATGCGTAAGGCCTCCAGACGCATGTCTTCCCCCAGGAAAGTAAGCCACCAGAGATAAACGGTATGAGCAAAGCGAACAAAGGCTTGCACATACCATCGCCAGGTCAGCTTGTTAAGCGATTGCAAAAAACAGGAGGCGCGCTATTTAGCGCGCTTTCTTTGTTTGCCCTCGTCGGTCATGCGAGCGAAGCCCTGCAAGCCAATTACGAAATACTTGAGCTAGATGGACAGGGCGCTATCAAGCGTACCCAGCTAATTAATGTGCAACGTAGCGCAAATCGCGTATATCGAAAGTACCCACAGCAGGGTGTGGCTGAAATGTGGCAGCGCTCAAGCCGGGGCGCAGTGCTCTACCAGCGTATTTATTTTCCTCAACAGCTGATTATTAACTACGGCGCAGGAGATATTACCTCACTTGGCAGCAATGCCGCGTTGCCCACCGACCTGCGGCTAATTGGCCGCCAGTTGGATCCGCGTTGGCGAACCTTGCCGAGGTGCGGTGAAAAACTCTCAGCACAGGGCAAGGCACTGTGTTTTGGTTCAGCTAAAGTAGAGCTCTATTGGTTAGATGAACAGGCCTTGCCTCTGTCTGCGAACTGGCATCAGGATGGGCGCCACTATCGCCTTAGATTGCTGTCGTTATTGACTCTGAAGCTAGCCTCTTTACAGACCCAGCTGGAGGGGTTTGAGCAAATTGATTTTGCCGACATTGGTGACAATGAGGCGCATTCCGGTTTGGCGACAATTAATAGCGGTCAGTTTAGGGGTATCGGTTACCGTGCTTTAGGACATCATTAGGGATAAAAAAACCGCAGTTTTAGGCTGCGGTTTTTTTATTCGCGTACTGTTTTATCAGGTGGCAAAGACACCCTTGAGAATAAAGAAGAAGACAATCGACAAACCCGCACCAGCAGGCAGGGTCACCAGCCAGGACATAAAGATGGTGCCCACCACACGCAAGTTGATGGCGGCAATGCCCCGAGCAAAGCCGACACCCAGCACCGCACCGACCAAGGTGTGGGTGGTGGAGATGGGCAGGCCGGTGGCCGAGGCCAGCACCACGGTTGCGGCGGCACCCAGCTCGGCGGCAAAGCCTCTACTCGGGGTCAAGACAGTGATTTTCTGGCCAATGGTCGCCATCACTTTGAAGCCGTAGGTGGCGAGGCCGAGAACAATACCGGCGCCACCGAGTAGTAAAATCCAGCTCGGCATCATGGTTTTCGCAGTGACCGTGCCGGTTTTAATGATGCCGACGATAGCAGCCAGTGGGCCGACGGCATTGGCGACGTCGTTGGAACCGTGGGCAAAAGCCATACTGCAGGCGGTGAAGACCATTAGCACTGCGAATACCCGCTCGACGTTGGCGAAGCGGTCATTGGGATCAGTGTTGGGATCTTCTTTAATGCGACTGAGGAAGTAAGTGCCAATCATAGTGACAATCAAACCTGCGCCTGCGGCATAGAGGGCGCATTCGCCAAAGCTCATACTCAAGCCTTCATCTTTGAAGACATGCTTGAGACCTTTAAGCATGGTCACCATGGCCATCAGGAAACCCACGGCGAACATATAGAAGGGAATGAAGCGCTTGGCGCGGACGAAGGGGTCGCTGTGGTTGAGGATCAGCGTTTGTACGCTTTTGAACAGGGCATAGGACATGACACCGGCCAGTACTGGCGAGACCACCCAGCTGGCGACGATTTTACCGACCTTCGGCCAATGCACGGCGTCCACCGAAATACCCACGG
>CAYWXW010000146.1:3887-7972 GCA_964462265.1 uncultured Porticoccaceae bacterium
ATGCGGTGTCAATAATGCCTTTGCGGATAGTGGCCGTTACTTCACCACCGGCCAAATAAGCACCAAGAAACTCGAACAACATGGCGATCATAATCGCCTGCTTGACCGTCAGGGCACGGGAGCCGACCGAGGTACCCATGGCGTTGGCCACGTCATTGGCACCAATGCCCCAGGCCATAAAGAAACCAAAGACGCAGGCGAGTGAAAGGAGCAAATATCCGTGTTCGGCAATAATTGTCATAGGGCTAATTATTCAAAGAAATGAAAGAGGAGGGTGTACGCAAAAAAAACCCGCGTTAGCGGGCCAGCAGTAGTTGCAACCTGGCGCCAACGCGCTCGGCGTTGTCGGCCATTTCGCCCACGGTGTCGATGATTTTGTAAAGAAACATCACATCGACGGGGGGCAGATTGGCTTCCTGTGCAAACAGCTTTTTACGGAGATCCTGCTCCAGCTGGTCATTTTCGTGTTCGAGTTCATCGAGGGCTTCAATCAAGGTGGCGATAAAGCTCACTTCGCGATCACCGAAACCGGTCTCGAGCAATTCATCGAGCTCGTTAATGGCAACGAAGGCCTGCTCCGTTGCCGCGATGGCGGTTTTCAGGAAATCCATACCGCAGCCTTGCAGCGACTCAGGAATGATCATATTGCGACCCAGCATTAAGCCAGCAATGTCGCGCGCGCCGTTGGCGATGCGATCCTGAGTGGTCACCAGATCGAGCAGGTCGGTGCGCGGCATCGGCATAAAGAGACTTTTCGGCAAGTGCAGGCGGATCTGTTTTTTCAGCTCATCAGCCTGGCGTTCACTGGCGCAAATGGCATCGTAAACCTTGCTCGCCTGTTGCCAGTCACCGTTATTAGAGGCATTGAAAAAACCCTCCAGCAACTTCACACAACTGACCACTTCGCCCATATGTTGCTGTATGGGTTTAATCGGCGAACGGCCGAGAATTTTATAAAGGGGGTTATTGATGGCCATTGGCTGTTCCCGCGTGCATCAGGGTGGTTTGCTCATGTGTACTGCGTCGCGCAGTTCTTGGGCGGAATTATAGGGCGAGTGGCTGCCGGCGTCATGCAGATTGTGCAGGCTAAATTGACGGAGTGCATGGCCGGGGTGTTTTTTACAGCGCCGTGAGGGTTAGCGGGCAGGCAATAGCGATGGCCTCGGGGCTAAGTTTTAGGGCATCGTCTTCTATTTGTATTCGCGATGGGCTTAGTGCGGATTCGCTAGCGTCATTGTTGGTCAAATAGTTGAAAACACCTTGCGCGCGCTGCTTTGCCAGGCTGACAAGTTGTGCAGGGTCGATCGTTTGCTGCTTGATGAGCTGTTGCAGCATTTGCGCATCGACGTGCTTATCTATTTGCAAGGGCACGTCATCGCTAGCCTGCTGCTCTGAGACTTGTTGAGCAAGTAACTGCTCACTATCGGCTTTTAATTGTGTCAGTTTGTCGCCGCCAAAAGCCGCGCTATACAGCGTTTGAAGCACAGTGCTCTGGTAGTTAATGGGGTCGTTAATCGGCTCGACTGAAAGCCCCTCATCGCCTATGGTGGTTTTATAAAGCTGATTAAACTGCCACGTTTGCAGGGCTGGGCCGTCGCTTTCCGGCTGATAACAGGCGCTCACGCTAAGGGCGAGTGCTGGCTTTTGCAGCAAAGCTTGCGTGAGTTTGTCGAGTTTCTGCTGTTCGTTGCTGGTGAGTGCGCTAGTGGCAGGGGCGAAAGAAACATTATCAAGACCGCTGTCGTCACCATTTTCAAACAGCCCCCCCAGCATTTTGAAGGGGCTGGCAACGACTTTTATCAGCAAGTTGCTAAAGGCCTTCCAGACAATGCCGCCGATTTTCACCTCGGGATTATTGAGATCGCCCTCGACGGGCAGGTCAATATCAATATTGCCATCGACATCTTTCATCAGCGCGACCGCCAGTTTCAGCGGCAGGCTAACCGCATCGGGGCTGTCGACAGTATCGCCCAGCGTCAGGCTTTCGAGTAGCAGGTGGTTATCGCCGAGCATCTGCCCCTGCTTAATGCGGTAGTCGAGATTGAGTGCCAGTGTGCCAGCGTCAATGGCGTAACCGGCAAATTTACCGGAGTACGAACTGGCGCTGGTGATATCAACATTGCTTAAATCGAGCTTGATTTCGCTGAAGGCATGGGGGGCGCTGAGCTGACTGGCGGCGATAATTTTCGCCTTGCCGTATTGATCAATTTTGCCATCGAGCAGCAGTGCAGTGGGTTTAGTTGAAACCGTTGATATATCCAGTGCCTGCCCGTGAAGACTGTCAATATGGGTGGCGAAGTTGAGGGGCAGGTTGAAATCTTTGTAGTCCATGGTGCCGTCGATCAGCTTAAATTTAGCGATAGTGATGGGGAAGGCACTTTCTTCTTGCTGATTATTAGTTGTTGTCTGATCGCTTGCTGGGGGCTGTTTAACCGCAGGCTGTTTAACGTTAGGCACTAACATACGGAAGAGTCGTGTTTCGCCATTTTCGAAGACAATCGCATCAAAATAAGGTTTAACCAACTCAATGCTGGCGATGTTCAGGCTGGCCGGTTCGAGCTGTAAATCGAGGGACTTAATGGCCAGGTTCTGCCAGTGAATCCACTTTTCCTGATCGGCGAGGTCGAAGGTGTCGAGCTGGCCAATATCAATATCGCCACTCAGGGCCAGAGATTTGCTGGTCTCATTTTGGTAGTCGAGTTGCAGGTCGGCGTCGACACTGCCCTGGGTGAAATTAAGCCGGATGGTGTCGTGCAGGTAGCTGTTAATCGGCGGCAGGGGTATCTCCCGCAGACCAACCGTCAGTGCGGCCATCGGCGGCATGGCGCCAACCTTGCCAGCGATGGTGGTTTTGCCCGTGGTGTTAATCGTAAGTTGGGCTTGCAGATCAAATTGAGCGCCCTGCTCAAGAGTAAAGGGGCTTAGCGTTACATCGACAATGTCGATGGTCTGGGGGGCTGGCTCATTCAGTGAGCGGTCATCAAAACTCAGCTGCAAGGCTTTTAACTGTATTTCTTCAAGACGAAGTTGCAGGGGTTTAGATTCTGCTGGCTGGTCGCTATCAGGCTTGGTGCTTGTTGCAGTGTCTGAAGGTGCGGTGTCTGAACTGGCGATGAGTTGAGCGTAATTAAACACCTTATCGGCTGTTAGCCAAGTGTGCACAGATCCATTGTCGACCACCAGCGACTCGGCGGTTGCAATTTGCTCGGGCCAGGCGAAGCTCGCCTGGTTGAGGCTAATGCTGTCGAGTCTAAGCAGGGGTTCGATAGGGGCCAGCGTGTCGAGCTGTAATTGCTGTAGCAGGAGTCCAATATTGCTCGCTTGCAGCGCCAGACTGTCGCCGGGGCCGCTTTTATTGAGGACAAAATCGCTGTTAAGCGATAGCGTGCCTTGGTTAATGGTGAAAAGCAGCATCTCTTGCAGATAGTCGCCGCCGCGTTTGAGCTCGATATTATCGAGGGCAATGTGACCTGTTAGTGCGAGTGGTTCGACTTGCAGGGCACCGCTAAATTCCAGGCTTTCACTGTCGCTGAGCTTGGTAGAAAAACTGAATTGCCCGCCGTCCTCCGGCAAGGTGCTGAAATCGGCAATGTTGAAATTCAAGGGGTTGAGATCGAGACTAAAAGGCTCCGCTCGGTCGAGTTGTTTGAAGTGGACGCGGCTTTGCTCAATGGCAATGTTTTGTAGAATCAAGCGCGGTAATGGGCCGGGTGTGCTTACTTCCGGAGCGGTTGCTTCGTCGCTCGGGGGTGGGATTAGCCTGTTTAGATTGAGTTCGCCCGAGCTGTCGATTTCGGCAAAAACCTCAAGCTCGCTGAGGCTAATAGTGCTGAATTGCCAGGCACGGTTAAACAGGCCGAAGGTGTCAAAGTCGATGACCAGCTCACCGAGTTCGAGCAAGGGGGCTTGTTCGGGGGTGGCAAGTTGTAAATTCTGCAATCGTAAACGCAATAAAAAGGGGTTAAAGCTCGCGACCTCAAGACGGGCCTTTTGCACCAGCGTGGTGTCGACATAATTAATGAGCTGGGTTTTCAGCACATAGGGCAGCAGCAAAAAGCCACCCAGGGTGTAGCTGAGCAAGGCGA
>CAYWXW010000147.1:0-6157 GCA_964462265.1 uncultured Porticoccaceae bacterium
GTCATCCGTCGCCTAAAGGCGAGGGGTTTACGGATCCCCTATGGGGGACTCTAAACACGGGAATTCACATTAGTGCCACTCGCCACTAGGTATTGTAGTTACGCCCTCTTAACTCCTGATAAGTCGCCGTTGCTGTCATTCTCGCAGTGGCGCTCAATAAAAGTTCGCATTTTTTGCAGCGCCAAATCACTTTCTGGCAGGCCATCCATTATCGGGTGAACATGGGTGGTTTTATACCATTCACAAAGTTCACTCACCACGCCTTGCTGTCTGGCCAAATCGGCTATGCGCACGCCGTCATCGCGTAAAATCTCATTGCTGCTGACATGAACTTGCAGGGGCGGAAAGCCGCTTAAATCGGCATAAACAGGCGATACCATGGGGTCAGTGCAGAGGTAATCACCGAGCACCGCTTCTCTCATCAAGGGGATTAATTGATTACTGAGTAAGGGATCTGCCGCCTCATTGGTAAATATTGACGGGCTACCAAAGGAAAGATCTGATAGCGGCGACAAGGCAATAGCGCAAGCGGGATTGGCCAATTCAGACTGCCCTATACGCAATAGCGTCGCCAGGGTGAGATAGCCACCCGCCGAATCACCGGCGATAATTATATTAGCGGGGCTCACGCCCTGTTCTTTTACCAGCCATTCATAAGCGGCAAAGCAATCGTCATTTGGTGCGGGATAGGGATGTTCGGGCGCCAGGCGGTAATCGACTAACAGTACCCGTGCATTGACTGCCGGGCCAAAACGCTGCGCCCATTTTTTGTACATGCCGGGCACATGAATAATCATGCCGCCACCATGTAAGTAGAGGATGGTACGGGTAACACCCGGAATATTATTGATCCACAAATAAGAGGCCTGCCCGTCAATCACATCAACCGGCACGGGAGAGCTGTGTTTTCGCATTATAAAATTATCAAACCTGAGCACCCGGCGGCGAAGTTTGTCGATCGTTACCTGCAGTTGCCCAGGTTTGCTTTGCCGGGCCGCCCTTTTCGCCAAGGGCTTAACCATTAATCGCGAGGTAGTGTTCATGAGTTTCATTTGCCAGCTCATTGATTCATCCTTTTATTGCTTTCAGCAAAGAACTAGACACTATCAGACAATGCGGGGTATAGAAATGCACAATACATAGTCCACCCACATATAAACACCCCAACCTGAAACCGCATTTATCGCTAGAATGGGAAGCTGATACAACAATACACTCGACACCGAAATAATGAACCCAGCACCCGAAAAATTTGAATTACACCTGCCTGTTAGTTGTGAGGGCGAATCCGCTATAAGCTTGCTGGCAACGGCCAGTGGTCTCTCAAAGCAAAACATTAAACAGGTGATGCAAAATGGTGCCGTGTGGTTGAGCCACAATGGCAACACCCGCCGCCTGCGCCGCGCCAAGCATCAACTACAAAGCGGTGACGAACTCCACCTTTATTACGACCCGGCCATACAGTCCACCGTACCGCCGGTGCCACAACTTATCGCTGATGAAGGCGACTACAGTGTCTGGTACAAACCCCAGGGCATGTATAGTCAGGGCACAAAATGGGGTGACCACTGCACTATTGGTCGCTGGGTTGAGCGCCATCTTGACCGCACCACCTTCACTGTTCACCGTCTCGATAGAGCTGCAACCGGCTTGATTCTACTCGCCCATAAAAAAAGCAGTGCCGCCAAACTCTCTGCCCTCTTTGCCGAACGAATAATCAATAAACGCTACCGGGCAAGGGTAAGGGGAGAATTCCCCACCGCTCGACAACTTTTCGACCAGGCCATTGAGGGCCGCGAAGCCCGCAGTCATGCCCAGCTAATCAATTACGATGTTGTACAAAACTGCTCTCTGGTAGAGGTCGATATTGAAACTGGGCGCAAGCACCAGATTCGTCGCCACCTGAGTAACGCCGGTTATCCAATTATTGGCGATCGCCTTTATGGTTCTACTGAAGGGGGTTCTACTAAAGGGAGCGGTACTGAAAAGGACGGTACTGAACAGAGCGATGAAATAAAAGAAGATCTACAATTACTGGCCTATCAACTGTCTTTTATCGACCCCACTAGCGCTGAAGAAAAACGCTATTGCGTCCCCGAAGAGCTCCAGCCCCTGCTTATAAAAAAATAAACGCAACGCCCTCACCAGCGTTCAAACACTGCAGACAAACTGCGCTCCACATGCCATGCTTGGCCCAATAAAAATTATAGGGGATTTGCAGTGGGACCATTACAAGGCATTAAAATCATCGAACTTGCGGGCATCGGCCCCGTACCACTATGCGGCATGATGCTATCTGACATGGGTGCAGAAGTCATCCGTATCGACCGTGCAGGTGACCACACCGGTAGTATTACCATTGACCGCCCTAATGACATTCTCGGTCGTGGCCGAAAATCCATCCGCGTTAACCTGAAAAACCCAGCAGGTATAGACGTTATTTACCGCTTGCTGGAAAGCGCCGATGCTTTAATTGAAGGCTTTCGCCCCGGTGTTACCGAACGCTTAGGCCTGGGCCCCGATGAAGTGTTAGCACGCTGCCCGCAAATTGTTTATGGCCGCATGACCGGCTGGGGACAGGAAGGCCCAATGGCTCAGACTGCCGGGCACGACATTAACTACATCGCCATCACCGGCGCCCTTGCGGCCATTGGCAGTAAAGGCGGCAAGCCTGTACCCCCGCTCAACTTAGTCGGCGATAACGGCGGTGGTGCCTCGCTACTTTTTGGCGGCGTGCTGTGTGGCATTATCGAAGCGAAGACCTCGGGTAAAGGTCAGGTTATTGATGCGGCAATGGTCGATGGTGCGGCGACATTAATGGCCGGTATTTACGGCTTTCGCGCCCAGGGTATTTGGGAAGATAATCGCGGCAGTAATTTTGCCGATGGCGGCGCACCCTTCTACGATGCCTACGAGTGTGCCGATGGTGAATATATTTCCATTGGCTCTATCGAGCCCCAGTTCTATGCGCTATTAATGGAGCTCGGCGGCTTCGATGCGCAAGACCCACTCTTTAAAGAGCAATTCAATAAAAAGAATTGGCCGCGCTGTAAAGAAATAATGACGGCACGCTTTAAAACCAAAACCCGCGATGAGTGGTGTGAAATTATGGACGGCACCGACATTTGTTTTGCCCCGGTATTGTCGATGGCCGAAGCCCCCAGCCACCCCCATAATGTGCACCGCAAAACTTTCGTTGAACTCGACGGCTGGATGCAGCCCGCACCCTCGCCCCGTTTTAGTCGCACCGTTGAAGAAATCCAGGGGCCACCGCCACTGGCGGGTGCCGACACAGAAAAGGTATTACTCGATAATGGTTACAGCCAGGCTGAGGTTGATATTTTATTGGCCAACAATGCAGTGGCCACTGCCATTAAAGGCTAAAACCCTTGTCAGCAGAAATCTAAACAACAAGCAGTGAGGCGAAATAATAATTTTGCCTCACTGCTTTTGCAGACACAATTTTGAGAGAAATTTATGCAATTTACCTTTAGCGATGAGCAGGAAGAGTTCCGCTTAATCGTCCGACGCTTTATGGATGACAAATCACCGCGCAGCGAAGTCCGCAAACTAATGGACAGTGAGCAAGGCTACGATGCTGCCGTTTGGAAACAACTCAGCGAAGAGCTCGGCCTGCCCGGCATTCACATCCCCGAGGCCTACGGTGGTCAAGGCTTTGGTTTTGTTGAACTGTGTATTGTGCTCGAAGAAATGGGCCGCGCTTTGTTTTGCGCGCCCTATTTTTCCGCCACTGCACTCGCCGCCACGACTATTATTCACGCCGGCACAGAAGAGCAAAAGCTCGCACTACTGCCCGGCATTGCCTCGGGCCAAACACTCGCCACCCTCGCCTTTAGTGAAGCGAATCAGGACTGGCTGCCCGCGAATACGCAATTAAGCGCCACACCCGATGGTAACAACTATTTACTCAATGGTGAGAAAAGCTATGTGGTCGATGGGCATATCGCCGACCTGCTCATTGTCGTCGCCCGTACGCCCGGCAGCACGGGCGATAACGGTTTATCGCTGTTTACCGTGGCCGCCGATGCTGCGGGACTACACCGCCGTTTGTTAAAAAGTCTCGACCCAACGCGCAAACTCGCCCACATTGCATTCAAGCAAACACCGGCCACTTTGCTCGGCGAATTAAATACCGGTGGCGATACGCTGCCCCATATTCTCGATCTCGCCGCCGTTGCACTGGCCAGCGAGATGGTCGGCGGCGCACAAATGATGCTGCAATCGGCCCTCGACTACGTCCAGTTACGCATGCAGTTCGGCCGTTTAATTGGCTCCTTTCAGGCCATTAAACACAAGTGCGCCGATATATTGCTCAATGTCGAGCTGGCGAAATCCACCGCCTATTACGCAGCGGCTGCAGCCGCAGAACAAGCCCCCGACTTACCCGCCGTGGCCTCGCTTAGCAAAGCCTACGCTTCCGACACCTATATGAAATCCGCCGCCGAATGCCTGCAAATTCACGGCGGCATCGGCTTCACCTGGGAGAACGACACCCACCTCTATTTTAAGCGGGCAAAAAGCGCCGAGGTCTTCCTCGGCGACCCCAACTATCACCGCGACCAACTGGTCCTACGCTGGGAGAATCAGGCATGAGTGAAGCAACAGTAGAACAGTCAGAACAAAGCATACGCGCAGAAGTCCGCACCTGGATCGCAGCCAACTGGAATCCCGACGCCAGCCTGCTAGATTGGCGCAATACACTCATCGACTCCGGCTGGGGTTGTGCCGCATGGCCCAAAGAGTGGCACGGGCGCGGGCTGAGCATTAGCCTTGGCGACGCTGTCGACGACGAGCTGCGCAAAGCCGGTGCCGTTAGCGTGGCAAAGACCGGCGTCAGAATGCTCGCCGCCGCCACCATTCTCGAACACGGCGACGACATGCATAAAGGTAAATTCCTGCGCCGCCTGTTAACCGGCGAAGATACCTGGTGCCAGTTATTCAGCGAACCCGGCAGCGGCTCCGACCTCGCCGGACTCACCACACGGGCCGACTTCGACGGCGAAAACTGGGTACTCAATGGCCAGAAAGTCTGGACCACCAGCGCCCATCACGCCCAATACGGCATGGTACTAACGCGCACCAACTGGGATGTACCCAAGCACCAGGGCATGTCTTACTTTCTTATCGATATGGAGCAGCCCGGTGTCGAGGTTAGACCCCTCAAGCAAATGAATGGCCACGCCTCCTTTAACGAAATCTTTTTTACCGACGCCAAAATAGCCCCCGAATTTATGCTCAACAAAGAGGGCAATGGCTGGAAAGTGGCAATGACCACCCTCGCCCACGAGCGCCGCTTGTCCGATGGTCTGCGTTCCTGGGGTAAGTCTGAAAAAGGCAGGGGCCGTATTTACGAGGAGTTAAACGCCGAAATCGCCAGCGTAATGGAGCCCTATAAATGGTATCCCCAGCGTGCCGGTCGCGTTGATTTATTAATAGAGCGCGCCAAAGCCACGGGCAAGTACGACGACCCCAGCGTTCGCCAGGCCATCGCCAAAGTATTGATGATGGCCAAAGCAGCAGAGTGGACTGGGCGCCGCGTGAAAGCGGCCAACGCCTTGGGGCGACCACCCGGGCCAGAGGGCTCACTGGGTAAACTTGCCGGTAGTCAGGTCGCCCGCCTCGCCGCACAGGCCCACACATTAATCGCCGGTAACGATGCCATGCTGACAGGTGACGATGGCGCATTGGCTGGTGTGATCAGTGAAATACTGGTGTCGACACCGGCCGAATCTATCGCTGGCGGCACCGATGAAATCCAGCGCAATATTATTGCCGAACGCAGTCTGGGGCTGCCCAAAGAACCGCGCACCGATGTCGACCGGCCATTTAGGGAGGTGCCGAGAAACACGGTGAGTTGATGCAGTGAATTAATACCATGAACTAATACAGTTTCGCTCGGCTCGAAGGCTTCTGGCATTCGGGCCGAGTTTCTGTTTTGTGAATATCAATGGGGACACTAAGCCCCAGGAAAATACACGCTACTGATGCGTGTATTCATCCCTTCATTCATCCATCCGTCAAACCCTCTTCCCCGTATTGATTAGCCGGCCCCTGGCCCTGTTCACCCAAGCGCCCCTGCTCACCAAAATGGCCTTTACCGGGCACGTAATTAAACTCAACACGAATACCGTCCGGG
>CAYWXW010000147.1:6167-7932 GCA_964462265.1 uncultured Porticoccaceae bacterium
CTTCAAACAGAAATGAATAATAACCGGGGGCAAAATGCGAGCCGTCCTCGGGAGCGTGAACGATAGAGGCATTGAGCTGCGTGTGGACAAACTCATAAATGCTGTCGACATCGTCTTTGCTGCGCGCTCGAAAGCAAAAGTGGTGCAGGCCACTGGTATTTTGATCGAAAGTTTTAACCTGCTTATCTGCCGGTGCAACCCGCACCAAAATACCCGTACGACTGCCAATGCAATACACCGTGTCGTCATTGCGGATCAAGGTTTTCATTTCGAGAAAATGACACAGCTGCTCCCAAAAGGGCAGGCAACGCTCGCCGTCATTTACAGTTAATTGAATATGGGCAATGCCGTTAACGTCTATGCTCATTGTTTCATCCCTCTTGCTTGACCCAACTAACCGTACAAATTCAAGCTACAGATCGGGGTCTTGCTGAAACTCCACCGTATTGCCCGCCGGGTCAGCCGCAAAAATAAATTGATCCATGCGCTGGTATTCAATACCTTCATTACTCAAATGGCTTTCAACCGCCTCAATATCTTCCACATAAAAAGCCGTGTGCGGGCCCATGGGGTCGAGTGGTTTACCGGCCAATTCTGGTAATACCTTGCGTTCGCCACTCGAGTCGTCACATTGAATCACGTGCACCTGGCCATTGGGGAACTGCATCCAGAAACCGGGGATTAAGGCAGCCAGTTGCTCGGGGATATCCCTATCGACCGTATTAACACCGAGTACGTCAACGTAAAAACGGCGCATGGCGTCAACTTCAACGCGGCAACCCAGGGCAGAGTGGTTTAGGCGGGTGATCTTTATCATCGCGAATTTCCTTTTATTTATGCATTATTAACTGATTCTGTTGCCATATTACCGCAAAGGCTTTGTAGCCTATAATCCCCCGCTGAATAAATAATAAAGGAAACCACTATGGGTTCTCTTGGAATCATCGCCAACCCCATGTCGGGTCGCGACAGCCGTCGACTCACTGCTCGCGCGGAGTCTGTCAGCCACGAAAGCAAACGCAACCAAATCAGCCGTATTGTGGTCGGCGCTGTCGCCACCGGCTGCACCCGCATACTGGCACCCTACGACCCGCGAAGGCTGGTGCTCGGCGCGCTAGAAAACATGAACATTGGCGCTGAGGTTGAGGAGATCAGAAACCCCATCACCCACTCCGCAGAAGATACCCGCCAGGCCGTGCGCGAAATGAAAGCCCGGGGCTGCGATGTGATTATTGTTATGGGCGGCGATGGCACCAGCCGTATCGTCACCCAGGTGTGGCAAGACGTGGTGATGATGCCCCTCTCTACCGGCACCAATAACGTGTTCCCGATGTGGATAGAACCCACCATCGCTGGCATGGCTGCCGGGCTGGTGGCCAGTGGCAGGCTATCGAAAGATGAGGCTAGCGAGCGGGCAAAAATTATTACGGCCACGTTTGAAAATGGTGAAAAGGACATTGCTCTAGTCGACGCACTGTTTTTACAGGGCGATAGAATCGGCAACCTCGGCCCCTTTGAGCCGGAGTTTATGAAGACCCTGGTGCTGACTCGTGCCGAACCCGATGCCGTGGGCATGTCGCCCCTGGGCGGCCTGCTTTGCCCCGCCAGTGCTAGCGACGACTTTGGTGTGCGCGTCGACTTTTGCGGTCACAACGAAGGCGGCCGCTTATTGCGTGCCCCCGTGTCGCCAGGCTTATTTCGCTCGGCTCATATTCTCAGCGCCGAGCGTTTGCCACTGAACGAAGCGACAATAATCCACGGCCCC
>CAYWXW010000148.1:0-7839 GCA_964462265.1 uncultured Porticoccaceae bacterium
CGGCTTCTTCCATACGCTGGCGCAGAATGCCCTCACTATCTTGAGCCAGCAGGCCGTCCCAGCCAGAACCCCAAATCACTTTCAGCACATTCCAGTCGGCGCCGCGAAAGCTGCGTTCCAGCTCTTGAATGATTTTGCCGTTGCCGCGCACTGGGCCGTCGAGGCGTTGCAGGTTGCAGTTGATGACCAGCACTAAATTATCGAGCTTTTCGCGGGCGGCGATATTAATAGTGCCCAGTACCTCGGGTTCATCGGCCTCGCCATCGCCGATAAAGCACCAGATTTTGCCGCCGTTTTTGGGTTTCAAGCCACGGTTTTCGAGATACTTGGCAAAGCGCGCCTGGTAAATAGCCGTTGGTGTCGACAGGCCCATTGACGCATTGGGCACCTGCCAAAAGTCGGGCATTAAGCGCGGGTGAGGGTAGGAACTCAGCCCGCCACTGGGGTGGAGCTGGCGACGGAAGTTGCTCAGTTGTTCTTTGCTTAAGCGCCCGACGAGAAAGGCGCGCGCGTAAATGCCCGGTGCGGCGTGGGGCTGGGTCATCACTAAATCGCCGCCGTAATTGTCGCTGCGCTTGCGGAAGAAGTGGTTAAAGCCCACCTCCATGACTGTTGCCGCCGAGGCGTAAGTGGCGATGTGGCCGCCTACGCCTGTGCCGCTGTCGACCCCCTGCAACACCATGGCCATGGCATTCCAGCGATTGATGTTCTCGATTTTTTTCTCCAGCGCGATATCGCCGGGGTAGGCCGGTTGTTCGCTGGGCGGGATGGTGTTGATGTAAGGCGTATTCAGGGTTGCCTCGTTGAGATTAATGCCGGCGCTGATAATACGATCCTGCACTGCGCGGAGAATCTCCCGCACCCCGCTTTCACCGAACTCACGATGAATATAGTCGATGGATTCTTGCCACTCCTGCTTGTCGATGGCAATGGCTTCTGGCTTGGCTTGGGGCTTGTCGTGAGGCTGGGACATTACGCTACCTGGTGAGTCTTATCGGCGAGTTACGAGCTGCAAAGAATAGCAAGTTCAGGTGTTTATAAAATTGCGAATAAAGCTGTGTATGCCTATAGTTGCGCAATATTAGTTTAGTTTATTTATAGATGGGGGTGGAATATGCCAAAAGTAGAGCTTGATGAGATAGACCGTAAAATACTCCACTACCTGCAAAATGATGGCCGCATGAGCAATGCCGAGCTGGCCGATAAGGTGGCGCTGTCGCCATCACCCTGCTTGCGCCGCGTTAAAGCGCTGGAGGAGAAGGGCGTGATTGACCGCTATGTGGCCATTGTTAACCCCAAGCAGGTGGGTTTGCCGGTCAACGTGGTGATTCATGTCTCCCTGCACAGTCAGGAGCTTAGTCAGCTGCAAACCTTTCAACAGCGCATCGGCGAGTGTGAAGAAGTAATGGAGTGCTATTTAATGACTGGTGGCTCGGACTATATGTTGCGGGTCGTGGTGCCTGATTTGGAACACTACCAGCATTTTTTGGTGGAAAAACTCACGCGTATTCCCGGCATTTCGAATATTCAGTCGAGCTTTGCCCTGCAGCAGCTGATTGATAAAACCGAGCTGCCCATCGATTACTGAGTTTTCTATAGCCCAACCCTTATTTATATCCCTGCCTGGAATCCGCCCCAGGCTCTGGGAATAAAAATGCGACCCGAAAAGGTGATAACGCTTTTTATTATCAATTGCTACTAGACCAAGTGGCCAAGGACGGCAATAATCCATGGTTACCAATTATTAATGACAGAGAAACAATGATGCCAATATCACCAATATCGATAGATCCAGAGACAGGTTTAAAAATATTCAACACCCGTGCTGAAAAAGCCAACGACAAAATTACTGGCAAGGGCTACTCCGTAGTTACCGACGAGGCGCTGACGGCGCTCCCCGAATCCAAAGCCGGTGCGGTGTTTAATGCCGAAGAGCAAGCAAAATACCTTGAGATGAAAGCATCCAGAACAGGCGTTGCTGATTACATCGAAATGGATGGTGAATTCAGTAAGTACCTTGAAGATGTTCATTCTCAGCCGCCAATCCCAAGAGAAGCTTTGGATGATGAGTGTGAAATTCTTATCATTGGTGCCGGTTTCGCCGGTCTCTTGTTGTGGTACAAGCTGAGTAAGGCCGGTTACAAAAATGTGCGTTTTTGTGAAAAAGGCGGCGACGTCGGTGGCACCTGGTACTGGAATCGCTATCCGGGCATTGCCTGCGATGTTGAGTCGTACTGCTACCTGCCTTTGTTGGAAGAAATGGGTTATATCCCGTCGATGAAATTCTCCAGTGGTTTCGAGATTATGGAACACTGCCAGAACATTGCGAGAACAACGGGTTTCTACGATAAATGCCTGTTCCACACCACGGTTGAAGAAACCAAGTGGGACGATGCCACTGGTCGCTGGCAGGTCAGTACTGATCGCGGCGACAACATGAAGGCCAAATACCTGGTGGTTGCCAATGGTATTTTAACCACGCCTAAGCTGGCCAAAATTGATGGTATGGAAACCTTTAAAGGGGACGCCTTCCATACATCACGTTGGGATTACAACGTCGATATCACTAACAAGCGTGTCGGTATTATTGGTACCGGCGCCACGGCGGTGCAAATTATTCCGGAAATCGCCAAGACTGTTAAAGAGCTGTTTGTTTTTCAGCGCACACCTTCATCGGTTGATGTGCGTGATCAGCGGGCAACGACTGCCGAAGAACTCGAAGCCTGGAAGACCGAAGACGATTGGGCGAAAAAACGACGGGCGAGATTTGCCAAAATCTCATCGGGTCGTACAGCCTTGTCGGCCAATGACGATTATCTGTCGGGTAAAATTGAGGCTGCGGCGCCGAAGAAAAAACATAAGACGCGACTGTCGCCTGAAGAGCATATGCAGAAAATGCTGGATACTAACTTCCGCATCATGGAGCAAATTCGCGAACGTGTTGATGCTATCGTTGAAGACCCCAAAACTGCGGCTGCACTGAAGCCATATTATGCTTATGGCTGTAAACGTCCGACCTTCCACGACGAATATCTGCCGACATTTAATAAGCCTCATGTCCATCTGGTAGACACTGCGCCCCGCGGTGTTGAAAAAATTACTGAGAAGGGCGTTGTCCACGATGGCGTAGAATATCCCGTTGATGTACTAGTTTACGCGACGGGTTTCCAGTGGATGGCGACAGCCACATTTGACATGATCAAAGGCCGCGATGGCCGGTCGCTGAAAGAAACCTGGAATGAGGACGGCACGAAAACCTGGCTGGGCATGCAAACCAAAGGCTTCCCTAATATGTTTGTTATCACTGGGCCTCAGGGCGGCGGCGGTAGCTTCAACTTCACCGATTCCATCGAAGACCATGGCAACTATGTGCAGTGGATGCTCGATACCATGGCAGAAAAAGGTGCTGATGTTGTCGATATTAAGGAAGAGTCTCAGGAAGAATATGCCGAGCATTGCGCCCAGGCTGATACTGCTACAAAGCCTCTACGAGATTGTATTTCTTACTACGACCACGAGGGTACTGCGAAACCTGGTCAGCTTGTTTACTACGGTGGTGGTCAGTGGCACAAATATCGTATTAAGGGTCAAGAAAGCCTTGAGCCCTATGTGTTTGACGGCAAAGCCTGATTTAGCTTGAGAGGGTGCGGGGTTTCGGCCCCGCGCTCTCTGTTTAAATGAAGCCCGGTTTAAATAGAGCTCGGCTCTGCCGCTATATTCTTTATTTTGTAAGAATAGGTCGCCATCAGCAGTTTGCACTTTTCACCAAATTCATAAATTAATTCATCAATACTTCCCGGGCTTTCCTGCCTTTCTTTGATCATGATTTGTGCTCTGAGCATAAATTCTTTGCGCCTGTCTGCAATAGAAATACCCGCTGCGTCATAGAGTAAATCAGCAGTGCGCAATAGAGTTTCTGAATTCTGGGCGATAGCGCGAACCATTTCGCTGTCGACATTCGGGTTTTTGTCTAGTCCGCCGGCAGTGTATTCATAATAAATACCGCACTCCAGTGCCGAATCAGCGAAGACAAGAGATTTGCTTTGTTGCTGGCTGTTTAGGTTTAGTGCCCAGTTGTCGCTGGTAATGAAAGCGAGTAACAGCCCGGTGGCGAATATTTTTGCGTTCGTCATTATTACTGTGATCTCTATTATTTCTGGCGGCTTTGCCTGGATGACTTGTTCAGAAGTTCCCTCAAACTAATGATAGACTCGCCGGCAAATTATTGCTGTTTTTTTACATAGCTCTGGTTGGGCGATGTTTGTCGCCGGGCCTGTTGGAGGATAAATGAATTATAGATATTGCCTTATAGGCGCTGTATTAACGATAAGTTTGCTGGCCTGCTCTGAGCAGAACAAAGCCCCCGCTGTTTTGCAGACATCTGCTGTGAGTAGTGTTGACGTGGTGAGTCAGCAAGGCGAGGCCGAACAATCCAGCCCTGCTATTGCCATGGATATCTACAAAAGCCCCACCTGTGGCTGCTGTGGCAAGTGGGTCGAGCATGCTGAGGACAGGGGTTTTTCATTCACCACTCACCACCCGGCAGACTTAAACACGCTGAAGACTGAGCGGGGTATTGCCCCTCAATACCAGTCGTGCCACACCGTGGTTTCTGCCGATGGCTATGTTTTTGAGGGGCATATTCCAGCGCGGTTTCTGCAGCAGTTTCTCGCAGCACCGCCCGCTGATGCCCTGGGCTTATCTGTGCCCGCAATGCCCATGGGCAGCCCGGGTATGGAAATGGGTGATCGTTTTGCGCCCTATCAGGTTTTACTATTAAAACGCGATGGCAGTGCAGAGGTTTATGCCGAGGTGAATTCACCTCTCGAGCAGTATTAATCCTTATTTTCGGGCGAGTCCCTATTGGCCAGTTGCTAATAAAACAATGAAAGCTCGCAACCTGGCTTGCCCTATCGATGGCGAACAGCTGACGCTGGAAGAAAAGCAGCTGCGCTGTGTCAACGGCCACAGCTTCGATTTGGCGCGCCAGGGCTATGTGAATTTATTGCCGGTGCAGCACAAGCGCTCGAAGCATCCGGGTGACAGTAAGGCAATGGTGGCAGCGCGCCAGCGTTTTTTAGACACGGGTGTTTATGCGCCAGTGGCAGATCTTTTGTCAGATTTCTTGCACACGGCAATTGCCGCTATTGAGCAGCCCTCTTGTCTCGATGCCGGCTGTGGCGAAGGCTATTATTTGGCCCATGCTCTTAATGATCTGCGGGCTAAAAAAGCGGGTGACGGGCTTAATCTTATTGGTCTGGATATTTCCAAAGAGGCCGTTATTGCTGCAGCAAAAAGAAATAAAGACATTAGCTGGGTAGTGGGCACTAATCGCCAGCCGCCTATGTTGCCCGCGAGTATCGACATTATTTTGTGCGTTTTCGGCTTCCACAGTTTTCAGGGTTTTAATAAAGTGCTGCCCCTGGGTGGCAAGGTGGTGTTGGTTGAGCCCGGCCCCGACCATCTGCAAGAACTGCGGCAGGCCACTTATGCCCAGCTAAATAAAACAGAGCTGAGTAAGCTGGATGATGCCTTTGCCATGGGCTTTAAACAGGTGGATGAGCAAGTGTTGCGCTTCAGTACGCCTGCGCTGTCGAATGAAACGCTAAACGATTTATTGCTGATGACGCCGCATTTTTTCAGAGCCACCCAGCAGGGGCGAGACGCGGCAGCGAAGCTAGATAATGTCAGCTTAACGGTTGATGTGGTTTTTAGAAGTCTGGAAAAAACGGCAAACTACGATGCCGAGGCGGGACAATCTCCATCCGTGGAATAAGTGCTTTTTTAGCGTAATGCCTAGTTTAGTGCTCTGCTTTTATTGCGGCTTTCGCTGGGCGCTATTGTCAGCGCTGAATAGTCAGCTCTTAATTATTAGTAATAAATCCTGAGCATGTTCCGCCGCCTTTCTGCCTAAGGTGGTTAAGTAACCGCCATCGGCTTGTGTAATCAGGCCTTTGTCAAATAAGCGTTGCGCCGCTTCAATAACATTAGGTTCGGCGGAGGAGTGAATTTTTAGGCCCTCCTGAGTGGTCTTGAGGTTGTAGCGAGCAAGAATATTGATCTCATCGCCAATCTGCGTGTTGTAAGGCATGGCTTGTCCTCTGGTTATTGTGTGGCCAGTGTACGTTAAAAAATAGATCAGCCAAACTGAGCTAGATTAATTACCCGAGCATTAAGGCTGTGTGATGGTGGTTGGATACTGCTCGGGCTTAAAGGGTCTATATGCTTTGCAAAGCGAAGTTAGTCTTGTTTGTTTCAAGTAGAATTTATCCAATAGCATAATGCAAAGATATATTATCAATAATGTCATTATTATACCTTGAGTATAGAAAGCTTGACATTGTTTGTGGGTGGATTATTGTATAGGCAGTACATTCAGAAATTTTTAATAGAAACAAAACGTGCTGTTATAGTACGTTTTTATTTATTAGGTATAGGAATCTATACATTGTGAATTTTAATGCTATGACAGACCAGGCCGTGGCTGCTGAAATTGGCCAGCGCATAGACCAGCTGCGCCTTGAGCAGAATATGACCCAGCAACAAATTGCCGATGCGGTGGGTTTGTCGCGGGTGAGCTACGCCAAGTTGGTTGCCGGGCAGGCCAAGTTTGCCAATGTGATTGCGGTGCTACGTGCCCTTGACCAGCTGGCTTTGCTTGAAAACTTTGTGCCGCAAGCGGTGTTTAGCCCTTTAGAGCAATTGAAGATGAAAGGTAAACAGCGCCAGCGTGCGAGTGGTAGCCGTGGCAGAGCTGCGAGTGCAGAGACGACAGGGGCTGATGATCCCGATAAAACTGAAACGCTGGATTGGTGATGGAGAACCTGGCAGAAGTTCGCCTCTGGGGCAAACAGGTCGGCGCACTGGCCTATGACCCCGCAACGGGTTTTAGCACCTTCGAATTCTCACCCCAGTGGCGTGACTCCGCCATTGAAATCGCGCCACTGCACATGCCCATCGCGGCCACCAAGTACAGCTTTCCCAGCTTAAGCCCCGCCACCTATCGCGGCCTGCCTGCGATATTTGCTGACACCTTGCCCGATGACTTCGGCAACGCTGTCATCAATGCCTGGTTGGCGCGCACGGGCCGCGATGCCAACTCCTTCACCCCTGTCGAGCGCCTGCTCTACACCGGCAGCCGGGGCATGGGTGCCCTGGAGTTTTCACCGGCTATTGACCGAGGGCGCAAGGGTGGCAAAGAGGGTGACGAGCTGGCGCTGGATTCATTGGTGGCCATGGCGCAAACGGTGCTCGATGAGCGGCTCGACTTGCGCCAGCGCGTCAGCAGTGGCCATGCCTGCGATAACGATGAAGCCATGCAGGCCATCTTGCAGGTCGGCACTTCAGCCGGGGGTGCGCGGGCTAAGGCGCTAGTGGCGGTGAATGCTGATCGCACGCAAATTCGCTCCGGCCAGGCCGATGCCCCTGAGGGGTTTGAGCACTACCTACTGAAATTTGATGGCGTGGAAGAACATAAAACCGATAGCGAAAGCTTTGGAGACCCTCGGGGTTTTGGCCGAATGGAGTACGCCTACTACCTGATGGCGCAAGATGCCGGTATTCATATGTCTCCGTCCGAACTATTGCTGGAAGGCGGCCGTGCTCACTTTATGACCCGGCGCTTTGAGCGCGTGGGCAATCGCAAATTGCACTATGTTTCTCTGTGCGCGATGGATCACGCCGATTATAAAAAGCCCGGCACCTACAGTTACGAGCAGCTACTCGCTGTGGCGCGCCAGTTAAAACTGCCACGGGCCGATGCCATCGAAATCTTCCGCCGCATGGTGTTTAACGTCGTGGCGCGCAATCATGACGACCACAGTAAAAACTTTGGCTTTT
>CAYWXW010000149.1:0-6531 GCA_964462265.1 uncultured Porticoccaceae bacterium
TAGCGGCGAGGCTCATATAGCCCCCCGTCAGGGCTTTGCCAACACACATTATGTCGGGGCTAATACCGGCCCATTCACAGGCGAAAAGCTTGCCGGTGCGGCCAAAACCGGTGGCAATTTCATCGGCAATTAATAGCACACCGTGTTCATCGCAGAGGGCGCGTACGCCTTTCAAATATTCTGGCGAGTAAAAGCACATACCACCGGCGCCCTGCACGATGGGCTCTAATATGACGGCAGCGAGCTGGTCTTTATGGGTGGTCAGTTGTTGTTCGAAATCGGCGAGATAGTCTTGTTGCCAAACCTCACCAAAACGGCAGCGGGGCGATTCGCTAAACACCTGTTGTTGCAACACTTCGTTAAACAGGTGGTGCATGCCCGTTTCAGGGTCGCAGACCGACATAGCGGCAAAGGTGTCACCGTGGTAGCCTTTTCTCAAGGTCAGCAGGCGGCTTTTCTCGGCTCGGCCCCTGGCCTGCCAGTATTGCAGAGCCATCTTAATGGCGATCTCGACGCTGACCGAACCCGAATCACTGAAAAATACTTTGTTAAGTGGTTCGGGTGTAATATCAACCAGACGCTGGGCCAGCTGGGCTGCCGGTTCGTGAATAATACCGCCGAACATGACGTGAGACATTTTCCCCAGTTGTGCTGTCACGGCATCGTTTAACTGAGGGTGATTGTAGCCGTGAATCGCACACCACCAAGAGGACATGCCGTCGACCAGCTCCCGACCATCGCCGAGTTGCAGGCGTACACCGCTGGCAGCCGTGACATGATAAGTGGGCAGGGGCTGGCTCAGTGACGAATAGGGGTGCCAGACATGGGCCTGGTCAATGGCGTGAATCTGCTGGTCGCTGAGGTGTCTCAAATTCATGATTTGTTAAGTGCTTCCGTGGGTTGGGGATAAAGGGTTTTGTAGTATGACAGGCGTCATGGCCACAACAAAGCCACTGCGATAGATTTGCAGCTGAAGGATTGATCTCGCAAAATAGTAGCTGGAGACATTTGAATGTTGAAAATATTAAAAATGGGACTGTGTACCGCACTGTTGATGAGCAGTGTAGTAAGTGTGGCCGCACCTGAATCTGACTACTGGCCACTCTGGAACAAAAGTAGCGAATCTAACAGTCGAGAGATTGACCACTCGTCCCTCGATGCCATACTGAACAGTTATGTTATTACTGACCATGCCTCGGGTATCAATCGTTTTCGCTACGGTGATGTTAGCCGTAAGCACCGCAAGTTATTAGACCGTTATATTAAAACCAGTACTTCTCTTGACCCTCGGGACTACAGTCGGGCCGAGCAAAAAGCCTACTGGTTAAATCTCTACAATGCATTGATCCTGGATTTGATTTTAGATAACTACCCGGTGGACAGTGTAGACAATATTCCCGGCCCCCATGGTTCTGGTATGAAAGGCCCCTGGGATAAAAAAATCGCTAGCGTAGCGGGGCAAAAAATCTCTCTCAATGATATTGAACACCGCATTCTTCGCCCTTTGTGGCAAGATCACAAGGTTCACTTTGGGCTTGCCTGTGGTGGCTTAGGCTGCCCCAATTTACAGCCCCTGGCTTTTACGAGCGCGAATAGCCGAGAGCTTTTGAAAAAATCGGGTTATGACTTTGTTAAGCACCCACGCGGGGTGCAATTGAAAAATGGCGAACTGCAAGTCTCCAAGCTCTTCGAATGGTATAAATCGGATTTCGCCAAGGATGATAAGAAGTTGCTCAAAGTTTTTGCTCGCTATTCGGACGATCGTGATGCCCTCTACCTGCTCGGTTTCAATGGCAAAATCGACTACACCCACGACTGGCGTATCAATGCTCCCTAAGACGCCTACCGGCTAGCTAAACCGGCGCTTTTTACAGCGCCGTTTTTTTTGCATCCGGTGGTCTTGCCCTGAGTGCTACTACCCTTGGTATGTCCAGCGCCGAAGCTTTACAATAGCGCGCCCCTTTTTAGCCCGTAGGTAACTCCCGTGACCCACCAGCCCCGTAAAGATCGTCTTGAGCTGAACAAGCTACATAAACGTTTACGTCGCCAGGTGGGTACGGCGATTGCCGATTACAACATGATTGAAGCGGGTGACAAGGTCATGGTTTGCCTCTCGGGTGGCAAAGACTCCTTTGGCATGCTCGAAGTACTGCGCAATTTACAGAAGACGGCGCCGATTGATTTTGAGCTGGTAGCCGTCAACCTCGACCAAAAACAACCGGGCTTTCCCGAGCACGTACTGCCTGAATATCTCACCGAGCAGGGCGTACCTTTTCATATTCTCGAAAAAGATACCTACAGCATTGTCACTGAGCGTGTACCCGAGAATAAAACCTATTGCGGTTTATGCTCGCGTCTACGTCGCGGCAGCCTCTATGGTTTTGCCCAGGAAATTGGCGCCACCAAAATTGCTCTCGGCCACCACCGCGACGACATTATTGAAACCCTGTTTTTGAATATGTTTTTCGGTGGCAAGCTCAAAGCCATGCCGCCGAAACTGCTGAGTGACGACAAAAAGAATATCGTGATTCGCCCTCTAGCCTATTGCCGTGAAGACGATTTAGCACTGCTCGCAGAGTACAAAGCATTCCCCATTATTCCCTGTAACCTCTGTGGCTCACAGGAGAAATTGCAGCGTCAGCTGATTAAAGAAATGTTACAGGGCTGGGAGAAAGAATACCCCGGCCGACTGGAGACAATTTTCTCCGCCATTAAAAATGTTGCGCCCTCGCAATTGGCCGACACCAATTTATTCGATTTCACCGGCCTCAAATTACAGCGTGGCGCAGATGCCGATGACTTTAATCCCAATAAAATTGAAATTGTTAATCTCACAGCGGGTGATCAAATACAATGATTACAGCGCAAAACCTCGAACTGATTCGCGGCAATAAAAGCCTGTTAAAAGACGCCAACCTACGTGTTCACGACGGCCAGAAAATTGGCCTCATTGGCGCCAATGGCTCGGGCAAATCGTCGCTATTTGCGCTGTTAAAAGGCGAGCTACACGCCGATGCCGGTGATATTTGCTTCCCCGCCCACTGGCGCATTTCCAGTGTTGACCAGGAAACCCCGAGCATTGCCGCTTCGGTGCTCGACTACACCATCGACGGCGACACCGAATACCGGGCATTAGAGTCCGAAAAAGCAGAGGCAGAGGTCGCCGGGGGTGATGTGCTGGCCGACTGGCACCACCGCTATGAAGCCCTCGACGGTTACTCCATGGGCCCTCGCGCCGCGCAACTATTAGCGGGCCTGGGTTTTGAACACGAGGCTCAGTTACAGCCGGTGTCGAGTTTTTCGGGTGGCTGGCGCATGCGGGTGAATTTGGCCCGCGCCCTGCTCAAACCCTCTGAATTATTGCTGCTCGATGAGCCCACCAACCACCTCGACTTAGAGGCCGTGGTCTGGCTCGAGCGCTGGCTCAAGCGCTATCCGGGCACCTTAATTGTCATCTCCCACGACCGGGAATTTCTCGACAATCTGGTCGACGGCATTATTCATTTCAACGGTGCTGTACTGGATAGTTACGCGGGCAATTACTCCAGCTTTGAGCGCCAGCGTGGCGAACGCCTCATGCTGCAACAGGCCGTGTTTGCCAAACAACAACGCCAGCGCGCCCACCTGCAAGCTTTTGTCGACCGCTTCCGTTATCAGGCCACCAAAGCACGACAGGCCCAGAGCCGGGTAAAAGCGCTGGAAAAACTCCAGGCCGCCGCACCCATCCACGCCGCCAGCGGTTTTGATTTTAGCTTCTTTGAGCCAGATGAACTGTGTTCGCCGCTGATTAGCTTTGACCAGGTGCAGGCCGGTTATGGCGATACCGTCATTCTCAAACACATACACATTAATTTGCTGCCGGGTTCGCGCATTGGTTTGCTCGGGCGCAACGGTGCCGGTAAATCGACTTTGGTGAAATTGCTCGCCGGGGTGATTGAGCCCGTCAGTGGCGATGTTGATCGGGGTCGCCAGTTACAGGTCGGCTATTTTGACCAGCAACAGCTCGACGCACTGGATCTCGACGCCAGCCCTTTACTCCATTTACAACGCATTGCCGAGGGTAAAAAAGAACAAGAGCTGCGCAACTACCTCGGCACCTTTGGCTTTCGCGGTGACGCCGTACTGGCCCCGGTTGGCCCGCTCTCGGGTGGTGAAAAAACTCGCCTCGCACTGGCGCTACTGGTCTGGGAAAGGCCAAACTTATTGTTGCTCGATGAGCCCACCAACCACCTCGACGTCGATATGCGCGAAGCGCTAATTCTCGCCCTGCAGGAATTCCCCGGTGCGGTTGTGGTGGTCTCGCACGATCGGCACCTCTTACACACCGTAGTCGATGAGCTCTATCTGGTTGCTCATGGCGAAGTCCGACCCTTTGATGGCGACCTCGACGATTACCAGCGCCTGCAAATAAAAAGCGCACCTCGGCCCTTAAATACAGGCGCAGAAGCGACCGCCGACGGGCAGGGCGCAAGTGCAACGGCAACGGACAAAGCCCCCGACCGACAAGAGCAAAAACGACTACAGGCAGAGTTTCGCAGACAGGCCGCCCCCCAGCGTAAAAAAATTAGTGCCATCGAGAAGAGCATGGCCAAGCTGGAAAAAACCCTTGAAGGCCTCGCCGAACAACTCGCCGACCCCGCCCTCTATACCAACAAGCCGGTGCAGGAGCTTAATAAACTCATGAAGGTCCAGGGTGAGGGCAAGAATGAACTGCAAACCCTGGAAGAAGAGTGGCTGGCCTTGCAGGATGAGCTTGAAGTGATGACGGAGAAATTTGAGGGCTAGTACGCTACACGTAGATTTTTGGTGGTGGCCAACATATAGATGGTTGCAGATTATTTTTTCATAACAATTTGGATCTTTAAATGTCAGATAAATTCTTTTTCATGGGCCGTCAAAATGCGCGCGAGAACCACATTGAATATGGTCGTGACGTGAATGCTAGCCGAAAATTTGGCAGTAAAAAATATCCGTTGGAGTTAGTCGTCACCAGTGAAGCGCGTCAGCAAGAAGTCGAAACATTAGTTGCTGAGGCGCAGTTATATGCCGTGGTTAAAATTGATGGCAGCAAAGATGCAGTCGAGTCTATCGCCGAGCTGACAGCGCTCCTTAACAAAAAGGGTACCGTTAAACTTGATAAGGTTCCTGCGCGTAACGAGCCTTGTAATTGTGGAAGTGGTAAAAAATATAAGAAGTGCTGCGGGTAAAATAGACTTTATATTTTCAGTGTTATTAAAAATACTTGGTAAGTCTAGCCAGGTTGTAATTTATACCTGGCTTCGTTTTTATATGGAAATTTAAGGGGCCAGAGCTCGTTTTCTTCCCGAGACTATTACCATTTGTTCTTGGCTTTGTCCTGCTTGTTGGTGTACAACAATAATTGATAATAATGACCACACCGATAACGAATCTAATTTAAAGACGGTCAAGGAACAATTATGATTTCAGAGCCCGATTTCCAATACATCAAAACTAACAGCGTCACCCTGCGAACCGTTGTGAAGGGCGAAGGGCCGCTGGTAATTTTGTTGCACGGCTTTCCCGAGTTCTGGCATTTGTGGCGACACCAAATCGACCCTATTGTGGCGGCAGGTTATAAAGTCGCCGTGCCCGATCAGCGAGGTTATGCCGGTAGCGATGCCCCCGAGGCCATTGAGGATTACGACATTCTTCATTTGAGCGCCGACGTGGTTGGTATCGCAGATGCCCTGGGTTATGACGACTTTATTGTTATCGGGCAGGACTGGGGTTGTATTGTCGCCTGGCACACCGCCCTGTTATATCCCGATCGCGTCAGTGCGGTGATGGGCCTGTCGGTGCCCTATTGGGGTCGTCCAGAAACCCCCGATTCTTTGGTTAATCCACCCGGTCTCGATGGCAAGTACTGGTATATCCGTAACTTTCAGCAACCGGGTGCTGAACTCGGGCTAGAGGCCTACCCTGAAGCTGCACTGCGCATGACTTATTACGTGATTTCAGCCGACAGCCCACCGGGGTTGTGGATGTCTCAGGTAGCCTACCCGGCCGATACCAGTATGGCCGAGATATTTAATGTGCCCGCTGAGTTACCCGCCTGGTTGAGCCAGGAAGATCTTGACTATCACGTTGCGCAGTTTAAAAAGAACGGTTTTCGCGGTGGGGTGAACTGGTATCGCAATATCGAGCGCAACTGGGCGCTCACGCCACAACTGGCAGGTGCCAAATTCACCCAGCCCGCGCATTTTATTGCCGGTGCCGAAGACGACGTTCTTCTTTATGTGCCCGACTGGGCGGAATTAATGCCTACCCATTTTGAAGACCTGCGCCGCGTGAAGTTAATTGAAGGCGCGGGGCACTGGTTGATGCTGGAAAAACCTCAGGCAGTCACCGAAGAGATTTTATTGTTTTTAGAAGACCTTAGGGAAGGCTAGCTACCTAAGCTGATTACAATATCAGACCCAAAACGGGAAGGTGGTTTTAAACGCTATTGACCGGATTAACCTGGTCGATAAAAACACCGACAAGAATGTTCTTTTCTTTACGTGAAAACAG
>CAYWXW010000149.1:6541-7785 GCA_964462265.1 uncultured Porticoccaceae bacterium
TTTTGAAGACCTGCGCCGCGTGAAGTTAATTGAAGGCGCGGGGCACTGGTTAATGTTGGAAAAACCTCAGGAAACCACTGATGAAATATTGCTATTTCTTAATAATATCAGAGCGGGCTGAACCGGCCAGCTACAAGCTCAATCGATAAGTAAGCGACTGCAGACGCCAATTATTTTTTAGTAGATCAAACGTCCTGCTTTTTGCATTTTTTATGCGTTTCAATGGCTTTGACAGGCAGGTGAAAAATCTTCCATGCATTACCCATCAACACCAAAAACACGGTTTATATTCATGCTGTTATGAATGGTAGCGGCAATAAAAATATCGCTCTTGCGTTTACGATAAAAAATGAAATGACGCTCGTATTCGTGCCGATGATAACCTTCGCGTATTTCCTCACATTTACGGCCCATATCGGGGTTATCTGCCAGTAGATCCAACACTCCTTCTAAACCCGTATCGTACTTTTCCGCTTGAGTAATTCCCCACTCCTTCGCAGTGTCTTGATATATTTTTTTTCACCTGATTGGCTGCGCGTCTAGAATAGATATATTTATTGGACATTCATTTCTGCTTTCGCCTGGGCAATGATCTGAGCATGGCTAAGATCGCTTTCGCCACTTTCTTCGCCTGCAATCAGTTCTTGCCTCAACCACTCAACTTTAGCCTGGTTTTCGGCTTCTTCTTGCTCAAGTAAACGTAGTCCTGCCCTTATTGCTTCGCTAGCGTTACGATAACGCCCGCTCTCTTTTAACCGGCTTAAAAAACCTGTGAAGTGATCACCGAGATCAATACTTGTAGTCGCCATGGTATGTATACCTTATCTAGACTATTTACCAAAACTACCAAATATTAGCAGTTTTGTCCACAGATCATGTTTGCATTTAGTACGCCGCAAGATCCTCGTGATATAGATAAACCACTTATTCTACAGGCCGAAACGGCGGCTCCCTGTCATGCTCAGGCATTTTTGCAAATAGCGCCTTGAACAAATATTTCGGCTTGAGCAGGGATTCCGGCGGCTCCACCAGGCTGTAAACCTTTATAAAAGCCACGCTAAACTCTTCATCGGTAGCGGACAAGGCAAAAAATTTGCGGTTTAGCCATTTGACCAGGCCATAGCCTCTGGGTCGCTCACCGCGGGTTTGTGGATAGCGAAAATCTTCCACGGTAGTGCTATCCCAGGCGGCATCGATAAATTTTGATGCGCCCTTGAAAAAAGGCTGGGCCACTTTGTCTAAAC
>CAYWXW010000150.1:0-3470 GCA_964462265.1 uncultured Porticoccaceae bacterium
GGTGAAACCCACCCCACCATCCGAATAGATTTCCTGTCGTTCTCTAACACCTAATTACTCACTATGTCCCGTAACAAAACACGGGAGCAGTAGTGTCATGACACGCCATTTCTGGCAAATAAGCAGTCTTATTATTGGCTGAGTTCAGATAATAACGCTGTTTGCTAAAAGGCCTATTTCAGTTACTCATAGCTTTACGCGAATCTGTAACGATTTGTCGTGAAAACATCCGGTGCCAAACGACCCAGGTAAGCCGACCCAGCAAGCAATAATAGCCATCGTAGTAGCCTTTCGATATAGTGGTGAGAATCCTAGCGATAGCGCCTACGCATGCCAATCTCAGTAGACCTAACACCGCGACACTGTAGGAAGACTGACGTTTTTTAGGTTCGCCAGGGAGGATTCGGCTATGCCGGGTAGTTTGCTTATAAGTGCGCCAACGGGGATTACTGTTAGTAGATAATGCTTTGGATTACATTGTGACATCGACGTAAATCTTAGTTTTGTTACATGATTTATTTTATGAAAAATTTTCACATGAACGTTTAGTAAGTAACCAACCGAGAAGACTACAGATGAATAGAAAACTAATTTTATTGTTTATAGCAGGCGCTTTGTCGGCGTCAACCAGTGCTAATGAACGATATTACATAAATTTTGATTTATTGCAGAACGGAAAAGTCATCGAGCGTGGAAATGACTATGTAACGCGCAAACTTGGCGGCTGGAATAGCGGGCATACGAGTAGTTACCTAAAACTTCGTTGTGATCCTGGTAAGTCGGGGAAACCGGAAAAAAACTTTTCGACTACAGATCATTTTTCCGGTGTGCGATTGGCACATAGGCTGATAGAAAACCAAATCGAAGTAACAGTGCTTCAGAGCCAGGTAAAAAATAGGCGTGTTGAAATTTATGGGCTAGCCAAAAGTGAGTGTAAAAACCTGGCCCCCATTGTCACTACGGTAACAGAGTCTTACACTTTCCCTGCGCGGACTGGTTTAAGCGAAACACGATCTTTCGGTGACACTATGAGCTTTAAATATACGATTAAAAGTGCCGGTAAAAATAGAGTGTTGATTGATTAGCCAGCGGATATCTAATCCCTATTGGATTAAATCCGTCTTAGTTCGCCCAGTGTCATCGGCTTTCGTATTTGTCTCCCCAGCCGCCGACACTTGAGTGATTATTCAATTAGGGAGCGTTTAATGTGCAGCTCTGGGGTGATGGTGATTAGGTGGTTTCTTTCTACCGCTTGCCAATTATTTTTTTCAGTAGTGAGTGGTTCTGACGCGATGATGACCGTGTTGGGATATTTGATTGTCGGTACCATATGATATTCACCTTCTTTTATTTCGATGCGTTCGCCGATAGACAAGTAAAGTGAAGGTGGCGCAAAATTCGGGTGAGAAACATAGCGGGTGGCGAGGATATTGTAACCGTCGGTTAAGGCAAAATTGAGATATGACGGGGCTGTAATATCAGCGTCTCGTTTCCACTCAAGGATTTGCCTGATTGTTTCGGTCATTGCGTTACTTAAATCAGCGATGGAGTAGTTATCAATATGTTTTCCCAGGATATTAAGAAACAGCGCAAACGCGTGTTCTGAATCGGTGGTTCCCTGAATAAAGTCGTAATAGGTATCATCCAGTGATTCACGAATTTTCCGTTTTATTTTTGGAAATTCTGCGATTTTGCCATTATGCATCCACAGAAATCGCTCGTATTGAAAAGGGTGGCAATTAAACTCGCTGACATAAGCCCCTTTGGAAGCAGCCCGTACGTGGGCAAAGAAACAGGTAGAGCGAATTTTTTCCGACAGCCGAAAGAGGTTACGATTACTCCATGCTGGTTGTATGCTGGCGTATACGCAAGGAGTAGGATCTATGTCGTGATTGTACCAGCCGACGCCGAAGCCATCTCCGTTCAGTGGTTCGGTCCGCTCCTTCGCATGGTAACTTTGGACAATCAGAGATTGCTCTGTTTTCAGCAGCAGGTCCGACATAAATATTTCTCGGCCCCTGTAGATAAGAAAACGGCACATGCGCGAAACCCCGTTATTTATTATGGAACGTGCTATTGCTCAGTTGCGGACGGAATGGTTAAAACATCTTCCCCGGTCTCTTCTCGAATCAATTCTCTTTGTTGCTGTGCAGTAATCTCTTCACTGTGGCTAAGTGTACTGCCGACCCATAGATCCATCATCTTTGCGGCGACCAGATCACCACTGACGTTGATGGCGGTACGACTCATATCGAGAATTCGATCTACCCCCATTATCAGTGCAATACCGGCGGAAGGAATGCCCACAGTGCTCAACACCATCGATAAAATAACGATACCCACACCGGGTGTCGCCGGTGCACCGATGGAGGCGCCGACCGAGGTGAGTATGATTAAGGCCATGCCGCCCATGCCAATTTCAATGCCGAAAACCTGGGCCAGAAAAATAGCGGCAACGCCCTGATAAAGCGCTGTGCCATTCATATTAATCGTCGCGCCCAGTGGAATGACAAACTGCGCCACCGATGGCCTTACCTTGAGTTTTTCCTCCGCTGTTTTTATGGATAAGGGCATCACGGCGGCAGAGCTGGAGGTGGAAAAAGCAAGCAGTAACACTTCTTTGACGTCGATGATGAAGGGTATGGGTTTTTGTCTGGCAAAGACAAAGAGAATAATCAGGTACACGCCGAACATCAGCAATAAACCCAATAGTACAGTGCCCACATAAACCGCCATACCCAGTAAGGCATCCAGACCCAGTTTTGCAGTTAACTGGGCGAGTAATCCAAACACTGCAACTGGTGCCAGCAACATGGCCCAACGCACCACTGTCATGCAGACTTCCTGCAGAGAACCCATAAGGTCGAGTAGCGGTTTGGCCTGCGCAGGCACCATCATGACCAGTGCGACACCGACCACCATGGCAAAAATAACCACTTGCAGCATATTGTTTTCGACCATGGAGGTCAGGGGGTTGGAGGGGAGCAGTGTAATTACTTTTTGCGGCAGCTCGTGAATATTGAGCGCTTCTGGTGCCATTTGGCCAAGTGCCGCAGGCGCGCCCAAAGTAGCTTGCAGGGTTTGGCTGTCAATATAGGTGCCGGGTTTGATTATTGAGGCCACCGTTAAGCCGATAATAATGGCCAGTGCTGTGGTAACAATAAAATACAGCACCACGCGCAGTCCCATTTTACGGAGTTGTTCCAGATCTTCCGTTGCCGCCAGGCCCCGGATGATGGATGCGAACACCAGGGGTATGACGATCATTTGAATTAAAGCGAGAAATAGCTTGCCGGGAAAGGCCAGCCAGTCGCTGGCAGTCGCGGCGGTAGCGGGATCCACCCAGCCAACGCTGGGTCCGATAATAATCCCCAGGCTAATACCCAGCACCATGCCAACCATTACCTGTAGCCACAGGCGCCCACGAACAAGGGATTGCAGGTAAGTGTTGAGATATTTTAAAGAGCGGG
>CAYWXW010000150.1:3645-7319 GCA_964462265.1 uncultured Porticoccaceae bacterium
CTACCGGGGCTCAACATCAACCTCGGGTCGATGAGTTGATCGATTTCATTTTCCGGCAAGAACTTCAGTTCCATTATCGCGGCTTTAATACTGAGGTTTTTTTCTAAGGCCAATTTTGCCGCAGACGCTGCTTTGTCATAACCAATAACGGGCGATAGTGCCGTCACCAGCATCAGTGAGCGATCAACATTCCTTGCTAATTGCTGCTTATTGGCTTGCAGCCCTTCGATGCAATTTTTGGTAAAGCTTCTCATACCATCCGACAGCAGATTGATGGATTCGAGCAGGTTATGGATGATAACCGGCTTAAATACATTTAACTCCAGGTGCCCCTGGCTACCAGCAAAACCGATAGTAGTATCGTTGCCGATGACTTGTGCGGCGATCATCGTCAGCGCTTCAGCAACTCCCCCAGTCCGCATCTCGGTCCACTGCCCAGTAAGCGCAAATCGTTTGCGATTTTAAAGAGCGCTGTTGCTAATAAGCGTAAGCGGCCATGCAGGTCAACCAGTGCATCATGGGCACTGCTGGCCATGAATTTATTGGGCGCTGAGCAGAAGTCGATGCCCGTGAGTTGGCTGATTTTGGTGGCGACATCGGGTGCCCAGGTTTCGGGCGTATTAAGGCCGGTGCCCACGGCGCTGCCGCCAAGCGCAAGCATTTTTAAGGAGAGCTGCGTTGCGCTGATTTGTGTGCGGGCATAATCAATTTGGCTGACGTAGCCGCTGAATTCTTGTCCCAGGGTGATGGGGGCGGCATCCATTAAATGTGTACGCCCGATTTTTATCAGTGAATGAAATTCTAGTGCTTTTTTTGCCAGTGCGTCGTGTAATAAATTGAGGGCAGGGAGCAGGCGTTGCTGTAATAGCGAAAGTGCGCTGACATGCATAACGGTGGGAAAGACATCGTTGGATGACTGGGAAAGGTTGACGTGATCGTTCGGATGGACAGGGTGCTTTGCCCCGCGCATTGCCCCCATTAATTCATTCGCGCGATTTGCGATCACCTCGTTAAAATTCATATTGGTCTGGGTGCCGCTACCGGTTTGCCATACCACCAGAGGAAATTGTTGGTCGTGTTGGCCTGCAATAATTTCATCACAGGCTTGGCAGATAACGTGACAGAGGTGGTCGGGCAGCGTACCGAGATCTCGATTGCTTAAAGCGGCTGCTTTTTTTACCAGAGCAAAACTGCGAATAAATTCACCTGGAAACTTCTGGTGGCCAATATCGAAATTAGCGAGGGCGCGCTGGGTTTGGGCACCCCATAGCGCGCTATGGGGTACATTGATTGTTCCCAGGCTGTCGCTCTCCTGTCGTGAGTCAGTCGAGTTGGGCACAGTTATCTTCCTTATTTGATCTGATCGAGGACATAATTCAAAATCCCGCCGGAGCGAAAATAGTTGAGTTCGTTTTCGGTATCGATACGGCAGAGCAGGGTGCATGGCGCTTGCGTTCCATCACTGCGAGTCACCCTGAGCGTTAGATGTTTGCCGGGTTCGAGTGATTCAATTCCGGTGATGGAAATCGTCTCGCTGCCATCGAGCTTGAGGGTTTTACGGTTATCTAAACCTTGAAACTGTAGGGGTAATACCCCCATGCCAACCAGGTTTGATCGATGTATACGCTCAAAACTTTCGGCTATAACGGCTTTTACACCGAGTAATCGAGTGCCTTTGGCGGCCCAGTCACGGCTAGAGCCAGTCCCATATTCTTTGCCAGCGAAAACGATGAGCGGCGTATTGTTTTTTTTATAGCGCATGGCTGCATCGTAAATAGGTATGGGTTCACCATCGGGAACCGAGCGGGTGATGCCGCCTTCAATACCGGGCACCATCTCATTTTTAATGCGCACATTGGCAAAGGTGCCGCGCATCATCACCTCGTGGTTGCCGCGGCGTGATCCATAGGAGTTAAAATCTTTAACGGCCACACCGTTTGCCTGTAGATACTTCCCGGCGGGACTGCTGGCGGCGATCGAACCGGCTGGCGAGATATGGTCGGTGGTGACTGAATCTCCAAACAGCGCGAGAATGCGGCCATCGTCGATATCGGCAATGGCCTGGCGCGCCGCACTGAAAAACGGCGGATGTTGAATGTAGGTTGAGGTGGCTGACCATTGATAGGTTTTATCGGGTGGAATTTTAATGCTTTGCCATGCTGCGTCACCGCTAAATACATCGGCATATCGGTTCTGGAACATACTTGCGCTGACCTCCGATACAGCCGCGGCCACTTCGGAATTACTGGGCCAGAGGTCTTTTAGGTAAATGTCCTGGCCATCGGCACTCTTGCCGATGGGGTCTGTTGTTAGATTAATGCGTGTGGTGCCAGCCAGTGCAAAGGCAACCACCAAAGGCGGCGATGCCAACCAGTTGGCGCGCACTTTGTTGTGGATGCGGCCCTCAAAATTACGGTTGCCTGATAACACGGACGATACAGTTAAATCGCCGGCTTCGATCGCGGCTTCTATTTCTGCGGGCAGTGGGCCGGAATTGCCGATGCAGGTGGTGCAGCCGTAACCGACGAGGTTAAACCCGAGTTGATCGAGGTAGCTCTGTAGGCCGGCTTTGATCAAATAATCGGTGACTACTTTTGAGCCAGGGGCAAGGGAAGATTTAACCCAGGGTTTGCGCTGCAAGCCCAGACTGATGGCTTTTTTCGCCACCAGGCCAGCGGCCATCATGACGGCGGGGTTCGATGTGTTGGTGCAGGAGGTGATGGCAGCAATCACGACATCGCCATGATTAAGTTGATAGTCGCAACCCGCTACGCTAATTCCCGCATTTTGATCTGGCTGATCGGCAAGCACCTGTTCCATTTTTTCGTGAAGTTGTGAGAGTGCAACGCGATCTTGCGGCCGTTTTGGCCCGGCAAGGCTGGGTACGACCTGGCTGAGATCCAGTGCAAGGGCGCTGTGAAAGACGGGGTCTGGCGTGCTGCTGTCGCGCCATAAGCCCTGGGCCTTGGCGTAGGCCTCCACCAGCGCAGTGGTGTCGTTGTCACGCCCGGTTAAAGCCAGGTAGTTTAGTGTTTCCTGGTCAATGGTAAAAAAGCCGCAGGTCGCTCCGTATTCGGGTGCCATATTCGCAATGGTTGCGCGGTCTGCCAGGGGTAAATGGTCGAGCCCATCGCCATAAAACTCGACAAATTTTCCGACCACCCCATGGGCGCGGAGCATTTCCACCACCGTTAGTACCAGGTCGGTTGCCGTCACGCCTTCGTTTAATTTGCCCGAAAACTTAAAGCCAACCACGTCTGGAATGAGCATGGTCACAGGCTGGCCAAGCATCGCGGCTTCGGCCTCAATGCCCCCCACACCCCAGCCCAATATGCCTAGCGCATTGATCATGGTGGTATGGCTATCGGTGCCAACAAGAGTGTCAGGATAGGCAAATTGCTCGCCGTTGACCGAGTTTGTCCAGACCGATTTGGCGAGGTATTCCAGATTTACTTGATGGCATATGCCGGTTCCGGGAGGCACAACTCTGAAATTATCAAAGGCGGTTTGACCCCAGCGTAGAAATTCGTAGCGTTCTGCATTACGAACCATTTCGATGGCGACATTTTCCTGGTAGGCCGAAGGTTGCGCGAATTTGTCAACCATGACGGAATGGTCAATGACCAGATCAACCGGTGTCAGTGGATTGATTAATGAGGGATCTTTCTGCTGAG
>CAYWXW010000150.1:7329-7689 GCA_964462265.1 uncultured Porticoccaceae bacterium
TCAAAAGCAGTGTCGGTGGCGAACTTGTCGATACTCACGGAGTGATCAATTACCAGGTCTACTGGCGACAACGGGTTGATTTTCTGGGGATCGATACCTCGCTGTACAAGGGCATCGCGCATGGCGGCCAAGTCGACCACAGCCGGTACGCCGGTGAAATCCTGCATCAGTACACGCGCCGGACGAAAGGCAATTTCTCGCTCGATCTCGGTAGTCGTTGTGCGATCGGCCAGGGCGATGATGTCTTCCTTGGTGACGCTATTGCCATCTTCACAGCGCAGTAAATTTTCAAGGAGAACTTTTAGGGAGTTGGGAAGTTTTTCCAGCTCAAGCAGCCCCTGGTCGGCAAGTTTTTGCAGA
>CAYWXW010000151.1:0-5132 GCA_964462265.1 uncultured Porticoccaceae bacterium
GTCCATTACCGCCCGCGCACGGCGGTGTTGAATAATCTCGAATTCGACCATGCCGATATCTTTGAAAACCTGCACGACATTCAACTGCAATTCCATCATTTGGTGAGAACGATTGCCGATGACGGGCTGATTATTCACCCTCAAAGTGATGAAAATATCAGCGATACTTTGACGGGTAAGTTTGACCGCCGCTACAGTGAGGGTAAAAAATATACCTGGAGCCCGGTGCAAACAACAGGTGAAGGTGGGCAGTGGCAAGTTGAACTCGACGCGGCTGACGGCAGTGTTTTTACCGTGGCCAATACCCAGAAAGATCAGCGCGGTGAATGCGAGGGTGGCTTCGAGGTACGCTGGCAGCAGAGCGGTTTGCACAATGTCGCCAATGCACTGGCGGCCATTGCCGCGGCGAATCATGTGGGTGTCAGTTTGTCCGAGGCCTGTCAGGCACTCAGTGCTTTTGAGGGTGTAAAGCGGCGCATGGAGTGTCTTGGGCAGGTTGATGGCATCAGTATTTACGATGATTTTGCCCATCACCCCACGGCCATTGCGACAACGCTTGACGGTTTGCGCAATAAGGTCGGCACAGAAAAAATCATTGCGGTCGTTGAACCGCGCTCCAACACCATGAAGCTGGGTGTGCATAAAGCTGAGTTGATTAAGGCTGTTTCGCAAGCTGATCAGGTGTTCTGGTATCAAAATGCGGGTATGGCCTGGTCCCTCGACGAAAGTGTGGAGGGGGATGCCAGTAATAGCGTCGTTGATGACCTGCAAACCTTGATTGAACAAACGGCTCTGGCGGCGCAGGCAGAACACGGTGCAGTCTGTCATGTGTTGATTATGAGCAATGGCGGTTTCGGTGGCTTCCACCATCGTTTGTTTGACTACCTGCAAGCGGCTAAACAGAGTTAAGCAGCCAGGGAGCCTCTGAATAAGTCATGAACTCGTATTTGACGGCTAAAATATTCAGCTTCTTCGTTACCAAGCTTCGCAATAGCTCGCTATTACGTGCGCTTTGCGCCTTGAATCTAAAAATTTTAGCTCGCCATCTACTTCGTCCAGACTTAATCAGAGACGCCCTAGACCTGTGGTTATATAGTTGATGGCGAATAACAGAGAGCTACTGCTTTTATGTTGCCTGTTGGCAGGGGTAACGGCTTGGTCCTGGATTGATCCCTTTGACCGACTCACCTGGTGGCTTGAGTCCCTGCCGGTGTTTATCGGTTTGCCTATTCTTTGGCTGAGCCGCAGATCTTTTCCGCTGACACGTTTGGTTTATTACTTCCTCTTTGCCCACGCAGCACTCTTGCTGGTCGGCGCCCATTACACCTATGCAAGAGTGCCCCTGGGTTTCTGGATGCAGGACTGGTTTGATTTTTCCCGCAATAACTATGACCGCCTTGGCCACATTGCCCAGGGCTTTGTTCCAGCGCTGCTTGCCCGTGAATTATTTATTCGCCGCCAAATTGTTAAGCCAGGGCGCTGGCTGTTTTTTCTAGTGCTGTGCTTTTGTCTGGCTTTTAGTGCGTTTTATGAATTGATTGAGTGGTGGACAGCCGTGTTCGGTGGCGACGGTTCAATTGAATTCCTCGGCGTTCAGGGCGACATCTGGGATGCGCAGTGGGATATGTTGCTGGCTTTGCTGGGCGCCATTGGGGCGCAATTATTATTGGCACGCTGGCAGGATAATCAAATAGAGCGCCTGGTCATTAATGGCTAAAATATTATTATTGGGTTGCGGTAATCTTGGTCGTAAGTTGGCCATTCGTCTAATTGCTGCAAAACACACGGTCATAGCTGTTAAACGCACAGCTTTAAAAACCCCCGTTACTGGCTTGCAGTTGGTATTGGCAGATATCACTGTAGCGCAGACCGTTAAAAAAATACCGACCAATGTTGATATCGTCATTTTACTGCTCTCTCCGTCTGAGCGAAATAAAGCGGCCTACCAAAACCTGTATGGGCAGGGTCTGCTTAATGTACTAAGCCACTTTACTGATTCCACATTAGTGGCTTCGGGTACACGGCCGCGTTGGTTGTTCGTTTCATCGACCAGTGTTTATGGACAGAATAGCGGTGAGTGGGTGGACGAAGAAAGTCCTACTCAGGCGATGGGTTTTAATGGTCGTGCTCTGGTGCAGGCGGAGCAGCAGCTCTGGGCGCATTGCGCTGAAAGTACAGTACTGCGTTTTAGTGGGATTTATGGCCGGGGGCGTGAGGGTCTAATACGCCGCGTTCGGGACGCAAAACCCGTGCAATACGATCCCCCATACTATAGCAACCGGATTCATGAAGATGACTGCCTTGGTGTGTTGGTATTTTTAATCCACAGATCCCTGTCAGGTATGCCTTTAGACAACCTTTATGTGGCGACCGACAGCGCCGCTGTTCCCTTGTCCGAGGTTGCACTGTGGTTGAGTGAGACTATTGGGTGTCCAGCGCCGCCTAAAAAAGAGGGCTGTTTTACGATGCCAGAGATGAATAAACGTTGTCGTAATGATCGACTGCTAAAGCTTGGCTATTCACTACGTTACAGGACATACAAGGACGGCTACAAGGCGGTGCTTGAATAGAAAAAGGAAGGGTGACTATTACTGGTTTTTACTGACCCATGCACAGCATGCGTCGACCGGAACAGGTTTTGAAATGAGGTAGCCCTGAGCGAGGTCGCAACCTAATAGTTCTAACTTATCCCAAATTTCCTGGCTTTCTATGCCTTCGGCGACGGACGTCATTTTCAGTTCTTTGGCTAATAAAATACAAATTTTTACAATCGACAAGGCTTCGTCATCGTCCAGCATTCTCATGACAAAATGCTGATCGATTTTTAGTTCGGTGAAAGGCGCTTGATAGAGTTGTACCAGCGACGAGTAACCCGTGCCAAAGTCGTCGATGGATAGGGAAAAACCCTTCATACGCAAGCGGTTCAAAATGTCGAGAGAATCGGATACCGATTTTAAGATGGCCGTTTCCGTGAGCTCTATGGTGATGGCTTCGGGCGGTATATTCTTTGCTTTGCTTAGTGCGGCAAAGCGCTCGGGCATCGACAGGTCGAGTAAATCCCGGGCAGAAATATTAATCGAAATCCCCGGGTTAATCCCGGCAGTGCGAAAATGCAAGTAATCGTCGGTGGCGAGCCTGAAGACCTCGTAAGTCAGTTCAGAAATCAAATCATTTTGTTCGGCCATGGCAATAAATTGATCGGGAAATATAAGGCCAAGCTCGGGGTGCTGGAGTCGAACCAGGGCCTCAAAGCCGATGACTTTACGGGTCTTTATGTTGAGCTTTGGCTGGTAGAAAAGAACGAGCTGGTTTTCACGAATGGCAATTTTTAATTGTTCGAGAGAAAGCGTTTGCTTGACGTGTATCGCTTGTTTTTGCGCGACACAGGTTTTAGTGAGTTGTAGCCGTGTTTCAATATGCAGCTGGCTTATGTAATGAATAAACTCTGTGGTGTTGATGGGCTTGCTGAGTTTTTTCGCAACGAGGATATTTTTTGCGTCGGCAAATTGTTTGGCGGAGTGCAGTACGCGCTCATCAAATCCGCTGACGAGGATGTAAGTTGGCTTGCAGCCCTTGTCGTAGAGGGTGCGCATGACCTCGATGCCGTCCATGTCGGGCATGTTTAAATCGAGCAAGATGATGTCGGTGTCGGCAACAGGGTGATCGACAAAAAGTGTTGCCGATGTAAAGCCTGTTGCCGATAAGCCGGCGATGCTGATCATTTCTGTCATCAGGTCGACATGTTGTTGCTCGTCATCGACGATATAAATATCAACGGCGTGACGACTTGTCAGGGGCTCGGTAGTGGATAAAGTCGTTGCAATTTTGCTGCCTAAGGCATCATCAAATGGCGTAACGTTTTTATCGATAGTTTTAATATATGCGATCAGGGAGTCTTTGAGAAAAAGAATAAACTCGCCGATGGATTCCCGGTTAAAGGCGCAGTTATTAAAATCATGCAGCAAGTTTTGTAAGGTTTTACTTTGGATTACCCGTGTGGCTGCAAGGTCGGGGTGTTTCAGTGCCTGCATAACCTCCTCTTCTCGCCTGAAGTAGGAGGCCGTGGAAACGATAAGATCCCGAACTTGTTGCAGTAATTGGGTCGTGCTTGCGCCCTGGCCGACAAGCAGATGAGCCTGGTAAATGAGTTGTAGAAGCTGTTGCTGTTCGGCATCAATTGCCGGAACCCCGGTATTGATATGGGGTGCTGATGGCCAGGTTTCATTGGCCATTTTAGAGGGCATTGTCCTCGACGTTCAGCAAGGCCGCGACGGTGTTGAGTAACTCTGCTGAGCGGAAGGGTTTACGTAAAATTGGGCTGTGCAGTGGCTCTTGCTGCAAAGGTTGTTCGCTGCTGTAACCACTGGCCAGTTGTATTTTTATATCAGGGTATTTTTCGCTGACGATCTTGGCCAGATCGTAGCCGCTCATTTTTGGCATAATGATGTCGCTGAGCAAGAGGTCGATAGTTTCGTTTGCCAGTATATTTAGGGCGGCATCACCCGTATCGGCAATCAGTACCTCGTAGCCGGCCATGGTGAGTATCTCCTGGGTGATTTCTCTCAGCGCAGGTTCGTCATCGACAATAAGAATTTTTTCAGCGTTAGCTGGCGTGGCTACTGGTATCTCTTGCACGAGCGCCTGCTGAGCAAGAGCGCCCTGATGACGTGGAAAATAGAGTGAGAATCGGCTGCCGCTATCCGCTGTAGACTCAAGGCGTATGGTGCCGCCACTGCGGTCCATAAAGGCGTAGGCCTGGCTTAAACCCAGGACCGTGCCATCACTGCTTTTAGTGGTGAAGAAAGGGTCAAATATTTTATCGGCGATTTCTTCACTGATACCGGAGCCATTATCTTCAATACTGAGCTGCATATAGTCACCTTCGGCAAGGCCAATGGCGCGCGCCTGGGCAAAGGTGAGGTGGCATTTGTGCGTGGCCAGAGTTAAAACGCCGCCGCTGGTCATGGCTTGCTTGGCGTTAATTGCCAAATTCAGCAGCGTGTCTTCTAGTTCGTCCTGATCGATGTAAATTAGCCAGGGTGACTCACAGAGCTGGTAGTCGAGCTTGATTAAAGCGGTGAGGGATTTGCTCAGTAGTTCACTTTGTGAGGCCAGGGCGGTGTGCAGGTTTA
>CAYWXW010000151.1:5232-7669 GCA_964462265.1 uncultured Porticoccaceae bacterium
GGCAGTTCGGCGGCGCTGACTCGCAGTGGAAAAGTGCTGTGGTTCTTGCGTCGGCCAATGGTTTCGCGAAACCCGTCGAGGATGGGTACCCCGCCAAGGGTTACCTGATTTCTCAGGTATTGATCAACTTGCTCAATGTCAAAGTTGGGCATGATTTGGCACAGGTCTCTATTGCAAATGTCTTCACTAGTGTAGCCAAAGATTTTCTCAGCTGCAGGATTGATGCTCAGAACCATGCCATTCTCGTTGATAGTAATAATGCCCTCAGCAAGAGTGCTGAGCATTTCCCGTTGCTCCTGTTCTTTTTTGATGAGGGCGAGTTTCGCTTCGTGTTCGGCCGTAATATCGAGTACTAAAGAGGCCATGCCAACAACCTGACCCGCTGGGTCGACAATGGCGCTGTTGTGCCATTCACAGAGAATGCTGCGCCCCTCTTTGGTGATGTTCTGGTTGATACTTATCTCACTGCCATGCTGCTGGATAATGTTATTCCAAAGACGGCTGGTTTCAGCACTACTAGCGTCGGGTACGATAATGCTGGCGTCCGAGCCTATTGCCTGGTGCTGGCTGTAGCCAAAGAGTTTAGCGGCGGCAGCATTCCAGTTGTCGATTTTGAAGTCACTATTCCATTCAATCGTCGCTAAGGGTGTTTGCTCTCGATACAGTTCGATACGCTGCAGGGAGGACTTAAGTTTCGCCTCCGTTCTTTTTCTTGGGCTTATGTCGTGTCCCTCGGCGACCAACTGGATAACCATGCCCTGCTCGTCAACTACAGGGTGGACGCTGAACTCTGCCCAGAGAAGCTTTTCTTGAGAAATGCCGGTTTCGATATCAAGGGTGACTTGTTCGCCCGCCGCTGCCCGCTTACAGCAGGCTTGAATGGTTTTCTGAGCCTTTGGGGATTTGCTGAACCAGGGGCAGTCCCAGAGCTTTTTGCCAGCCACATCTGCAAAGCTAATGCCGTTGAGTTTCAAGGGCGTATTGTTAATAAAGATCACGCTGCCATCGGGTTTGAGTATGCCGGCCATGGCTTGCATATCGTTAAACAGCCCCTCAATTTGCAGCTGTATATTCCGCGCTGCCTGGCGCAATTGATATTCTTCGGTGACGTCATTGAACACCAGTATCATGCCGACAATTTGCTCGTCGCTATTGCGAATAGGTGCCGCCGAGTCGGCTATCTGATATTCGCTGCCGTCTCTGGCAATTAACGTGGTCTGTTTATTGATATGGACCGTGCCATTAGTATTGAGAACTCGATCGATGGGATTCGTAGTGGTCTCGCGAGTCGTGGCATCGATGATGGGAAAAACACTTGCCAATGCCTGCCCTCGCGCTTCATAGGCGTACCAACCCGTGAGCTGCTCCGCAACGGGATTCATGCGGGTTACCAGCCCCTTCTCATCGGTGGTGATAACGGCATCGCCAATGGAGTAGAGGGTGACTTCGAGATTTTCCTGTTGCGTGTTCAGGTCGCTTACGGTGCGGGCAATCTTGCTGCTCATGGTATTGAGCGCCTGGTTCAGCGTGGCAATTTCACCCAGATAATGGCCGGGGTTTTGCTGTCCCGAGTAGTCATGGGCGATATGTTGAGAAAACTTGACTAACTTAGCCAGCGGTCGGGTGATAAGTCGTTCCAGTAAATAAGCAATGACAATGACAACAATGAAAGTCGCTAACCAGATGACGTAAAAATCGCTACGGATTTGCTGCCAGAGAGCGGCTTTGCTGGCGTTTAAATCGTAGGCTGCGTAAAGGAAAAGCTGTTCACCTTGTAGCTGTTCACCTGCCAGGGAGTCTAATGTGAGGGGAACGTAGGCTTGTATAGACTGGCCGTCATCAGCCGGGCTGATGCTACCCTGATCCTGCAAGGCTTTGGTGAAGTGGGGCAGCAGGGGTTTGGTTTCCAGGTGTTTATCGGCGAAACGACTGGCTAGTACTTGCCCGGATGCGTTGATAAGCACAAGAGTTTCAATGCCCTTACCAATACTTTTCGACATTAACAGCCGCTGGGCATTACGGATCGGTTCAGGTTGAGAGGCGTGGTATTCAATTTCCTGCTTGAGAAAGCCCAATGACTGCTGGACCTGTTCGAGCTCTTTGCTGGTGAGGCGCTGTTTAGCCACTTGATAATCTTTGAGCGCAGCAAAGACAAGCAATACGCTGACCGTAAGCAGCAAGATGATGGGCAATAAAATGCGCAATTGAATTTTGGATAACTGCATTACCGCTGTCCCTCCAGCGCATTATTCGCTTTCAATGCGGTGTCACAAACTGCGGCCATCGGGCACAAAGTGTTATTTTTTCGAGTTTTATCATTAAAGCGTCCATGCTCCCATTGATTCATTCTAAACGTAGAGTAACTTTTTTCAGGCCTAAGCTACACCCTTGGGCTTTTGTTGCTGCATAAAACCAAACATATAGCCGGCAATGCGGC
>CAYWXW010000152.1:0-7271 GCA_964462265.1 uncultured Porticoccaceae bacterium
GCTGGAGTATCGATGCTTGCCAGCGATCTGGTATAAATACGAAATGGAATCATTGCAGGCATTGGCCACCTCCGCGCGTTCCCTTTTCGTCGCTGCTTTTAAAAATCCCTTCAGCTCCATGCGTACAAACATTAGCAGTGTGCGAACTACTGATCAATAAAAGCGCCCGACTTTATAGTTATCACTATGCTAAATATTTGCTACACTATTTAGCATGACGCGAAAACAAAGCCAGATTAGATTAGATAACCTCGAGATTCTCATCACCGAGGCAGGTTCTGCCGCCAAGCTCGCACTCGCAGTGAATACAAACAGCTCTTACCTCAGCCAGGTTCGCAATCAGCTGCCCACGACAAAGGGAACTCCTCGTGCCATTGGAGATGGCCTGGCCATAAAACTAGAGCAAGGAATGAACAAACCTCAAGGATGGATGGACTATGAACATAGAGCTAGCTCCGATTACACTCACGAAACCAACGCTAACCTGGGCCCTAATTTTCAAGGATTACACCCTGTTATTTCCTGGGTTCAAGCAGGTGAATGGCATGAGATTGCGGAGAGTGCAGCGCCACCATACGGAGCTGAACTCCTCCCCTGCCCAGTCAAATGCAGCCCCGAATCATTCGTGCTCAGAGTTCGCTGTGATAGCATGGAGCCCAAATTTCATGAAGGAGATTTGATCTTCGTCGATCCACATGTATCTGCGGAGCACGGCAAATTTGTGGTGGTTCGGCTAGATGACTCCAATGAAGCGACTTTCAAAAAATTAATTATCGAAGATGGAAAGCAATACCTTAAGGCATTGAATCCTGACTGGCCCAACCGAATTATTGAGATAAACGAAGAGGCCACAATTTGTGGTGTCGTTGTGTTTAAAGGGGAAGTCGTCTAGACCGTTTCGCACGACGATAAAAAGATAGTGACAAAAGCGACTTGATTAATTAGCATTATGCTAACGTTCAGCCATCCAGACAAGGATGGCCAGAATCTTCTTCAGTGTTTCATCATGATAAGAGAAGGCTGGTTCAAGTGAACATTATTTCACAGGATCAAACAAATCATGAAATGGGTAAAGCTTCCAAAGTATTGCGAAATGAGCGGCGACACTTCAAATGCCGTTCATGCACGTCGAAAAATGGGTAGAGAGCGGCCTGTTAAGCTCGCACAAGGCGTAAGGATTAGAACTTATGCGAGCGGGAGGAAATCAATTGAAATCCAGTTTCAGTATCAAGGCGTCCAGCGCAAGGAAACACTCTCTGCGCTCAACCCCGATAAGAAAGGTGACCGGCGTTACGCTATCAACCTGAAAGCTGAGGTCGAAGGTGCCGTTGAAAGACAGACTTTCCATTATGACGAATTTTTCCCCGAGTCAAAACAAGCACAACTATTCGGCCATGCAGTATCTCAGGCAACAATTCGTGAACTCATCGAAGAATGACTTAAAGATATCGAGCGCACCCATCCTCACAGCACCTATCGATGCTATAACAAAAGCTGCAACGCGCACCTGCTGCCACAGCTTGGCGATCTCCATGCCCGAGATCTAACGCCACAGCATATTCGCGCCTGGATACGAGAGAGAACATGCACATTAAAAAGCATTCGAAACGACCTCACGCCTCTACGTGCTGTTCTTGATCGCGCCCTTAATGACGACGTTATTGAGCGCAACCCTCTGGATAAAATAAAAGTCAGTAAATTAGTTGATCGATCGCTGGCAAAAACAAATTATGTGGTAGATCCATTTACCAAAACTGAAATCGAAAATTTTTTAACGCACGCACTTCAATACGACCCGCGCATCAGGAATATTTTCCAATTCGCCTTTTTTTCCGGACTTCGCACTTCAGAATTATTTGGTCTACAGTGGACTGATGTTGATTGGGATAAAGTGGAAGTTCACGTGCAACGCGCCGTTGTCGAAGGTCGACTAAAAGAAACAAAGACCCAGTCCAGTGATCGGCATGTTATTTTGCTACCTGCTGCCTATGAGGCGCTTTCACACCAAAAACAATTTAGCTATGTGGACCGTGATTACATTTTCATACGCCCCGGAGACAAAGGCCGGTTTATCGATTATGAACACCTTGAAAGACCCTGGAAACACATACTAAAACTAGCCGGTATTCGCTACCGAAATCCCTATCAATCACGCCATACTTACGCCAGTCAATTATTATCCGGTGGTGAAAATCCATTATTTGTTGCGCAACAAGTGGGGCATAAAACGACCGAAATGATAATGCGTCACTACGGTCGCTGGGTAGAGCAAGGGGATCACAATCAACGACATGTGTTTGTATCTAGCTTTGGGCAAGGTATAAAAGAACCTAGTCAGCACTACGCCACAGAAGAAGATTTACGCGAAGTGGCCTGACGTCGCTCAACACCAGCCTCCGTAAAAAACAAATGGCTACGTCCTTGTAGCGGAGTCTGGTCACTTAGAGTTTCGGTCAGCTCAACTCGCGGGCTCGCCCAGCCACAGACTGTGGCAACATAATTTGATAGCGTTACGAGTGCTGAGAGTCGGACAAAGGCATGACGATACACTCTGAAAGAGTATCTTGGGGTTATTGCTAGCAAGCCATGTATCGTTACGCTGTTACTGGCTCAAATAAACACCATGTTAGGCATATCTCCTAAAAATAACTCTCAACATATGTATTCTATAAAACACACACAATGATATTAAAAGCAATATCGTACATTGTTGCATATAATTTAAAGCGTGCCATACTTAAAACATACATATAGTAGATATATTCAATCATGCGTATATTAAAATGAACAAGCCCGACAACAGTACAGCAGTAACCCGCTTCGACGGGATTGATAGCGACATACTGCTGGACGAAATACGCCAGCGCATAGCCACGGCAAAAAAAGAAGCTGCAATGACTGCACAGTCGGCAGCCTTTTCCCCCATTGATGAAGCCGGACAGCGGATACGTGCTGAACGCAATAGGCAGGGATTAACCTTGCATGAGCTTTGTGAACTCTCAGGTATTGCTTATGCAACACTGAACAAGATTGAACAGGGACACCCCAGCGCCCGACTCGATAACGTAGGGAATGTGGCTCGCGCACTGGGTTTAAAGTTGTGGATAGGCTGACAGCATGGCAACAAAAGAGCGTACAGCCCAGGTTTTTTATAAGCACAAACTGGCTGGCAAACTTATCGAAACCAGTGGGGGCTTCACGTTCACCTACGATGACGATTATCTAGCAGGTGGGACACCCATAGCCTTCACTTTCCCGTTACAGGAAGACTCCTTCAAACATACATGCCTGCCCGGATTTTTCGAAAACCTGGTGTCCGAAGGGTGGTTGCGAAAACTACAGTCACAAGAACAAAAGATCGATGAAAATGATCGATTTGGCTTACTACTGATGAACGGGCGTGACTTGGTGGGTGCTGTCACTATCGTTCCCTTAGCAACAGAAAGTGATGAACAATAGCGAGTTATGAGTAGCAAACGATGAATAGCGAGTACTGCAAAATCAGCCTAAAAAAGCTGACCGGGAAACAAAGGAAACCCGGATATCACGACACTGAATTTAAGGCGCTATTTGGTAGCACCAAAGTTAACCCATGCCTACCATTTTCACGTTCGAAATTCTTCCAGAGTAGCAAGCAGAACGTTCAGGGCATGTCCATTTCAGGTGTGCAGCAAAAGTTATCCCTAAAGGAAAATGAAAGGCATGAGCTGGTGGCTACAGCCGAAGGCGGGGTCTACATACTCAAGCCCAGCCCCGAAGCTTATCCCTACGCCGCTGAAAACGAACATGTCGCCATGCAGGTTAGCCGACTGATGGGGATAGAGACCGCCCAGTGCGGGCTGGTGAGCTTTGACGGTGGTGAGCTGGCGTACATCACTAAACGGTTCGACAGGCTTAGCGATGGCAGTAAGCTACACCAAGAAGACCTTATGCAGTGTTTCGACCTGCCCAGTGATGACAAGTACAGCAAGACCTACGAAGAAGCAGGAAAACTAATTTTTGAGATCACCAACGGCAAGCAAGCCGTTATCCTGGACTTTGTTCGACGGGTGATGCTCGCTTACGTTATTGGTAACGACGATCTTCACTTGAAGAACATCAGTGTGCAACGCCTTGCTGACAACACCAGCCACTTCTACGACAAGCTAAGCCCCAACTACGACTGTTTGTTTTGCGATGCGTTTCGAACGGACGACACCGGTATAGGACTGTTGGCTCTTGGTCTGTTACACGACCAGGAAGACGGTGATGAAGTGTTTACCGACATGTATAACCATTATGGCTATTACACCGGCTTCGATTTTCTTGAGCTAGGGCGGCGGCTGGGCTTGCAGGAAAAACCCATTAGAACCTTCATTGACAAGCTGAAGAGCAACCAAAAGAAGATAACCGACCTAATTAATCACAGCTTTATGCCAGACAATATGACAACACGCGCAATCAAACTGGTGGAATCTCGCATACAAGCCATGCAGATCGTTGAAACGATTGAGCAGTGATCTGATTAAGGCATTATTCTTTCGATAATTTGAACAACCTTTAACCAATAGATTGTTTTCTAGAAAATTGACTCCATCCCATATTTGTCGCTGTCGGTAGCAAGGAAGGCTAATGCGCAGCAGGATGCAGCCAAATATACAGAAACAACAAAATGAGACCTACAGCTACCACTTTCCTCATTTAGGATAAACGTAGAGCTCAAACCCGTTTTTACATCACTGAAAATGAGCACTACAATCACCATATATAAAAAGATTGGTATTCATAGTGCCCATAAAAGAAGCAAGTCAAAACCGAAGTGCAATCGTATTCCCCAAACACCAGAAGGTACTAGAGCAATTTGGTGAGAATATAAAACTGGCCTGCAAGCGCCGTGGATACACTCAGCTTATAAAGGATGAAGTACTAGCCAGTGTGGCACAATGGAGATCAGTCGCCGGCTCTATAAATATCAGCAGAAAAGAGCTGCAGTACATGGCCAGTGCATTCAATATTTAAGCAAACGATGGCAGCTAAAACAGCCTAGAACGCCAGCGGAACGACGAAACCAAAACAACACCTATCCCTTTGTTTTTAAAGTAATTTATATTACACCTGCGGAGATTCAAGTCCTCTCCCGGGCACCAATTCTCTTGCAGAGAATGGCCACCTCAAAACAGTTGGGACTCCCAGCGAACAAGCACAGCTTGATCGCGTTCAACTGCGCACAATGCTGTGCATTGTAAACACTTGCTTCACCCTCTCCTGGGCACCATTGTAATATCCTTGATTCTCAAAGAGTTACACTCAATCCGAGTACTTTCTAGTCAATGGTCGTTTAGAACGGGCATTATTTCATGGCTAGAACACCTTCGTTTATCACTCAGTCCCGTCACGGGATATACTACTTCCAAACTGCCGTTCAACGGCGCATAAACTCCAAGAGATCAGCCATCAGGAAATCATTACGCACCCGATGCCGTAAGGAAGCACTGATCTTGGCGCGCAAGTGGTGGTTATACGTGAGTGGAAACAAGTTCGATTAGGAAGATCAACTGGACCATGAACCCCGAATGTACCAATGCGGTAAATCCATCGCGCTGGATATGAAAAATCAAGCCATCAATGGTACTAATGCCTTTGAGTTTCAGTCGTACATTAGTCCTCAGCGAGGCCGATTTAAGGGCATACACCTTTTACGACGAAAGCCAAAACACGCCAACGGAATAAGGCAGCTCCGCCACCCAGTTCAAACTCTTCAGACTCTGAAAGCATAGAGGGCCTTGCACGATCTTTTCGTGGAATCCTAACGACAGGAACCCACTGCTGCCCCACTTAATGAGCGCTTGAATACCTGAGCCTAAGGAGCTTCTGAATAAATCTGGACGAAGTAGATAACGAGTTAAAATCTTTAGATTCACCAGCAGTAGGCCCTTTAGGCGAGGCGCAAAGTGCACGTAATAGCGGGCTATTGCGAAGCTTCGGACAAAGAGCAGGCGCCATGAGGCGACGTAGAAGCTGATTATTATAGTCGTCAGATACGAGTTCATGACTCGTTCAGAGGCTCTCTAACCACTTGGCCAAGGCAGCCCCTCACAACCAGGGCTACCTTAACCACTCGCTAATGACAGGTTTTAGAGATTCTTACAGTTCGCGTAATAAGTCACCGTAGCAGGCCAATCCGAGAAAACACCGATAACACCCACGTCCTGGGCCAGCACATCGAGTACTTTCATCGTATTGCCATCTTTCATAATCGCGTCCGTAACCGTCTGGTGATACCAACCACCACCCGATTGCAGTAAGCCTGAGCGCTCCAGTGTCCAGGTGATGATATCCAAGCCCGCCTCTTTCGCCGCTTTAGCGTAGACCGAGGGCACGATCTCACTTTCATCATCCAGGGCGACCAGCATCCACAGGGGTGGGGCTATAATTTTCACACCGTCTTCAACAAGCTGGGTCATTGTTGGCTGCCAGGTTGCCGGGGCGGTATGGTCAAAGGCGGGATCATCGTAACGGCCATCCAGATAGACCGCTTGCTGAGCAAACGCAGGCTCGTTTTCAATCCAGTAACGCACATCTTCGACATTAAAAGACTGCGCCCATACCTTGTCCGCACTAACACCTGCGGCCTTGTACTCATCGAGCATTTTCTGCGCATAAGCCTGCTGGGTGAGACCGTCAAACGGCATGGCTACACTCGGCGATTTCAACTCAGGTGTGAATTTCACACCCAGTTCTTGAAAGAGAGCGATGCTCTCAGCATGACTCAATACTGTGCCTTTTCCAGAATAAAGGTCTGTACGGAAACCAGGCGTGGCGTCAAGATATTCATCCAGGGTGGCGGCATTTTTATTCGCCGCATCCATTTTACCCTGCAGGGTTTTAAACTCAGCCAGAGTAATGTCGCTGGTACAGCATTGCACGTTGGCAAAGGGCGTATCGCTGCTGTAATCGGGCTGCGATGAACACTTGCTGGCCAGAGACGTTGCCAGAATATTGGTTGTGGCATGCAAATCGCATTGAGAGTGTCGACACACCAGCTCTTTGTCCTGGGTAAAGGTCACATCGCACTCGACGATTCCCGCCCCCATACGAGCGGCTGCGCGATAGGACTCTTCAGTATGCTCAGGAAACTGCAGAGCAGCACCTCGATGACCAATAGAGAAATCTGACTTTTTAAAATTGCGATTGGCGCAAGACAGTAGCTCATCCTTCAGCTCGCTATCATCCATATCCCTGACCAGAAAAAAGGGGCGCGGCCCCAATTGCACTTTGCTATGCATGGCAGA
>CAYWXW010000153.1:0-7206 GCA_964462265.1 uncultured Porticoccaceae bacterium
CTATTACCAAAGGTCCATAGCCGTGTGGATTAGCCGCCACACAAAGCTGCGCAATGCCGGTGTGCTCGGCCTCAATGAACGCAATGTGTCTTATATTTCGCGCTATAACAAGCGGGAGAACTTCCCCCTTGTCGACAACAAGCTGAAGACAAAAAAGGCCGCAACAGCCGTTAAGCTGCCGGTGCCAGAACTGCTTGGCGTCATTGAATCCCCCGCGCAACTGAAGACACTTCCGGCCCTGCTAAAAGACCACCAGAGCTTTGTCATAAAACCCGCACGGGGCAGTGGCGGCAAGGGGATTTTGGTCATTAGTCAGCGCGAGGGGGAGCAGTTTTTCAAACCCTCAGGCGCTCTTATTACCAACAATGCCATCCGCCACTATGTCTCTAATATACTCAGTGGCGTGTACAGTCTCGGCGGCAAGCCCGATATCGCTTTTATTGAAACGCTGGTGCACGGTGACCAGGTTCTGGATAAATACAGCCATGAAGGCTTGCCAGATATTCGCATTATTGTTTTTCAGGGCTTTCCGGTCATGGCGATGTTGCGCTGCCCGACCAGTGATTCCGATGGCAAAGCCAATCTCCACCAGGGTGCTGTCGGTGTCGGTCTCGATATCACTCGAGGCACAGCCTTAAAAGCCGTACAACACGATAAAGTCATCAGCCATCACCCCGACACCGGGGTTAAGTTTTCGGATTTGGTCATCCCCAACTGGCGCAAGCTGCTCCAGCTTGCCGGGCATTGTCACGACTTCACAGAGCTTGGTTATCTCGGTTGCGATATCGTACTGGATAAAACACGGGGGCCATTAATTTTGGAGGTCAATGCCCGACCGGGTCTATTTATACAGGTTGCCAGCGGTATCGGCCTGCGCACCCGACTGCAAGCGATTGAAAGCCTGGCTCGCAAAGACTGGCATGTCGATGAGCGTATCGACTATGCCCTGTCTCATTTCTCCAGCAAACCTGAATCGAGTCAAACGCCTAACTAAGCCGTAACAATCGGCGACACCGATCTGGAATTCATTCTCTATCGCTAAAGAGATAAGTAATTACTGTAATATCGCACACTTCAACCTTGTCTTAGATCGCCCGTATGCAGCCCCAGGCCGAGCCTTTTATTGTCCCCTTATGCGATGAGCAGATAGAGATTCTTTATCGAGACGAATACCTGCTATTGATCAACAAGCCCAGCGGGCCGCTCAGTTTGTCGGGCAAGCACCCGCTCAATAAAGACTCGGTGCACTGGCGTCTGGTGCAGGACTTCCCCACCGCTACTTTGGCCCACCGTCTCGACTTCGGTACGTCTGGGCTGATGATTGTGGCTTTGAACAAACAGATTAACGGCGAGCTCACCCGGCAGTTTCAACAGCGCGGTGTGGTGAAAAGCTATGTCGCGCTATTGCAGGGTCATGTGGCTGAAGCGCAGGGGCTGATCGATGTGCCCATCGCCAAAGATCAGGCTAATTTTCCCCTGCAAAAAGTTTGCTATGAAACCGGCAAGGCGGCGCAAAGTCAGTATCGGGTGCTCGAATACCTCGAAGAGCCCCATGCCACGCGGGTGGTGTTTACCCCACTTACCGGACGCACCCATCAATTGCGTATTCACAGTAGGGAGCTGGGCCACCCTATTTTGGGCTGTGACCTCTATGCCAACGATGCGGCTTTTGCCATGGCGCCACGTTTAATGTTGCATGCCGAGGGCTTTGAATGTGACCACCCGGTGAGTGGTGAAAGAATAAAAGGCTTTTGCCCCAGCCCTTTTTAGTGCGCCGCGAGCGGGACAACTATCCCGATATTAAGAAAGGTGGAATGGTCAATGAGGGCTTGGGCCTAAGCGCAGGTAAGTCTATGAACAATTTCGGACAGCTTTCCTAGCAATTGATAACAAATAGCTGCTCTTCATCTACCAGAGTGCGAAGCAGGGGTAGTGGCGAAGAAGTGATCAGAGCGTTGCCGGTTTCACGTTTGGCTCTGGCCTTAGCATGGGTTAATGCTTTGTTAAGCGATTCAATTGTCTGGGGGAAGTCCTCAGTTCTGATCTGAACGCTACCCACGGACAGGGTCATAATGGGAAAACAGCGGGCTTGGTTGTCTCGCCCCTTGGCCATAATACAATTGTTGTGGCGGTCTTCAACGTTGTAACACTGGGGTATTTCTGCGGCAAATTCGGCGAGAATGTTGTTACAGATTTGCTGCCAGTCAGCGCCGCTTAAAAAGAGGATGAAGTCGTCGCCACCGATATGGCCGATAAAATCATTGTGCTTGCAAACATTGCGCCGCAGGATGTCATTAAATAAAAGGATGACATCATCGCCTTTCGAATAGCCGTAGCTGTCGTTGTAGGGTTTAAACTGGTCGAGGTCGCAGTAGGCGGCGACAAAGGGTGTTTTTGCGTCCAGACGGCGCTGTAACTCGCGCATAATCGGTACGTTGCCGGGCAGCTGGGTTAGAGGGTTGGCATAGCGCGCCAATTCAATTTGCTGCTGAGTGATGGCTTTAAGTAGGTCTAGTAGTGTGCCCATACCGCTATAACAACCCTTGTCGACCAGCACAAAGTCGTCCAAATGCACATCGAGAGCGTTGGTGATGCGCTTGCTCAACACCTCCAGGGGAGTGTTGTTTTCAAAACAGAGGAAGTTTTTTTCCATAAAGCGGTAGACCGGTTTTTTGCCGTGCAGGTCGGGGCCAAAGCGGTGAGCATAGATGTCCATGAATTTATTGCGCAACAGCAGTCCGGCGGGTTGTTTGTCAAAAACAACGGCAATAGTTTTGAGTGCGGGGTTGTGCATAAACATTGCAGCCGCTTCATTGACACTGCAGCTACTTTCTATACTGGGCCTGGGTTTGAGTAGACTGGCGGCGTTTGTTCTCGTGACGACAGCGCGATCTTCCTCTGTGCGAAAGAGCCCGGGGTCAACGCGGGTCTTGGGCTCTGGGTTTGGGCGGGCAAAATAATAGCCCTGGGAAAAGCCGGCACCGAGTTTGCGCACAGCCATGTATTCTTCCCTTGTTTCAACACCCTCGGCGATAACATGACAGCCGATGTTGCGGCTAATCTCCATAATTGAATTGATAAATTGGCGTTTAACCTTGTCTTTATCGACATTGTTAATGAAGTGCCGGTCAATCTTGACGAAGTCCGGTTGCATCTCCGACCACAATTTTAGCCCCGAGTAACCGGCACCCAGATCGTCGATGGCGATAAGAAAGCCCTCCTTGCGGTAGTGTTCGATAGCTTTGCAAATCAAGTGGTATTCTTCGATGGGCTGGGTTTCGGTGATTTCAATAACTACCCGGTTTGCGTCGAGCCCACAGGAGGATAAAAATTGTGCGGTTAGCCCCTTCTTGAAGTCGGGAGACATTAATATTGAGGGATTAATATTGATAAATAGACGACCCGGCAGTTGTAGCCGGGCAAACTGCTCAATCAGCGTTTGACGGCACAGGTAGTCTAATTCATTGTGGCGGCCATAGCGCTCGGCAGTGGCAAACAAATTTATCGGTGCATGCAGCGATGAATTTGAAGGTCCGCGAATCAAGCCCTCATAGCCATAAATTTCTTGCCTGTTTAGCGAGACGATGGGTTGAAACAAAGCAGAAAGTTTACCCTGGTCGAGAATGTCATTAAGTTGTGTTTGCAGGCTGTCTATTTGCAGACTGTCTAGTAGGGGCGATATCGACATAACGGGTGGTGATCCAGCTTAAAATTAGAGTCATTTCAGGCTATGGCAAGGAAGTGACAGAAATATGTCATCACGGCGGCGGGTAAAGAATATAAGGGGAACTATGACTCATAATGAGGGCAAAATGACTGAAAACTCAGCTCAGCGACTAGAAGACGGGCGGCAAGTAGAGGAGCAACAAGCAGGCGCCCAGAAAAGTCAATTCACCCTGCTCAAGTCACGGCGCTTCCTGCCATTTTTCCTCACTCAGTTTTTTGGCGCGCTGAATGACAATCTCTTCAAAAATGCCCTGCTGGTGATTTTGGTCAGTAGTGGGGTGGCGGCCAATGGCTCACAGACCAATGCCCTGGTGAATATGGCCGCTGGCCTGTTTATTATTCCCTTCTTCCTGTTCTCAGCCCTCGCCGGGCAGTTGGCCGATAAGTACGAAAAGTCGGTGATTATTCGCCGCATTAAGCTGGCTGAAATTTTCATTATGCTCAGCGGTGTCGCGGCGCTGTGGTACAACGAAATCTGGCTGATGATGGCGGTGTTGTTCGCCATGGGCACTCAGTCGGCCTTTTTCGGGCCGGTGAAATACGCGATTATTCCCCAGCATTTACGCCGCGAAGAGTTGATTGGTGGTAACGCGCAAATTGAAATGGGCACCTTTGTCGCCATTTTAATCGGCACCATTGCCGGCAGTTTGTTGGCTGGTGTTGAACAACCGGCGCTAATGGTGGGTGCGATTGTTGTCACGGTTGCGATTGTTGGTTGGTTGAGTAGTCGCCAGGTGCCCACTGCTGAGGCCAAGGCGCCGACCTTACGCATTGATTACAACCCCCTGCGCGAGGGTCGCAAGCTGTATCACCTGGCCCGTGAAAACCAGTCGGTGTTGCTGGCGATATTGGGCATCTCCTGGTTTTGGATGATAGGTGCCAGTTATCTCACGCAGATACCGAATTTTTCTGTTACTACCCTGCACGGTGAGCCGAGCTTAATCGCCCTCTTACTCAGCGCGTTTACCGTGGGCATCGCTATAGGTTCGCTGCTGTGTGAGCGGATGAGTGGGCATAAAATTGAAATTGGTCTGGTGCCCTTTGGCGCGCTGGGCATTAGCGTGTTTGGCATCGACCTGTTTTTTGCCGGGCTACATTACGGCGGCACTGCTGCGGTGGGGGCCATGGGTTTCTTCGCCCAGCCCGGCGGCATGCGCATATTGCTTGATCTCGCCCTCATCGGCCTGTTCGGTGGTTTTTATATTGTGCCCCTTTACGCCATGGTGCAGATGCGTACGCAGGAGAGCACGCGGGCGCGGATTATCGCCTTTAATAATATTCTCAACGCCTTCTTTATGGTGCTCTCGAGCCTGCTGGGTATCTTCTTTTTGGGTGTCGCCGATATTGGCATCCCGGCTTTCTATTTACTTATTGCGCTGATGAATATCGCTGTTGGCGTCTTCATCTTCTATCAGGTGCCCGAGTTCACCATGCGCTTTATGATCTGGCTATTCAGCCACAGTATGTACCGGGTGAGTCATAAAGGGCTGGAGAATATCCCCGACAAAGGCGCAGCGCTGATTGCCTGTAATCATGTGAGTTATGTCGATGCGCTGTTAATCGCCGGTGCAGTGCGTAGACCTATCCGCTTTATTATGTATAAGCCGATATTCGAGATTCCGGTGCTCAATTTTATTTTCCGTACCGGCGGGGCTATTCCCATTTGCTCACCGAAAGAAAATGAAGCGGTCTACACGGCGGCGATGGATGCCATTGCCGAGGGGCTTGAGCAGGGCGATTTGCTGTGCATCTTTCCCGAGGGCAAGTTGACGCAAGACGGTGAGATGAACGAATTTCGTGCCGGCATAGAGCGCATCATTCAGCGCAGCCCAGCGCCGGTCATTCCTCTGGCCCTGCAGGGTTTGTGGGGTGGCTTCTTTAGCCACAGTGGCCCGGGCGTGTTTAAAACGCCCTTCCACCGCATTTGGAGCCGCATTGCAGTTATCGGCGGGCAGTCAGTGCCACCTGCAGAGCTGTCAGCCCCGGCATTGCGCGAACAAATTCTGGCAATGCGCGGCGAGCGCAGGTAAGTTGCTCTGCATTATAAAAAGTCCTTCACTAATCATTGCCTCCCTTATGCTTCTGGAAAAATAATATGACACTGTCGAGTAAAATCTTATTGGCCATGGTGCTGGGCGTGGCACTCGGCGCCGTTCTCAATACCATGTCAGCGGCAGAGGGCAGCTTCGTTGCCAACCTCACAGCCTGGTTGGTGAACTCGGTATTTGATGTGGTCGGTAAGATTTTTGTCGCCTCTTTAAAACTGCTGGTCGTGCCGCTGGTTTTTGTCTCGCTGGTGTGCGGCTCCTCCGCCATGGGTGCCAATGCGCGCATGGGGCGCATGGCGGGCAAAACGCTGGGTCTCTATCTGCTCACTACCGCCATCGCCATTACCCTCGCGCTGGCGTTTGCCAATGTGATTAATCCGGGTTTGGGCATCGATATGAGTTCGGCGGCGAGCTACACGCCAAAGCCGGCGCCTTCGCTAAAAGAGGTGCTAATTAATATATTCCCGACTAATCCGGTGAAGGCCATGGCCGAGGGCAATATGTTGCAGGTGATTGTCTTCGCCATTTTGATGGGCGTCGCCGTTAGCCACAGCGGCGAAAAAGGCAAAACGGTTTTGAGCTTTTTTGAGAGCTTTAACGAGGTGGTGATGACCATGGTTTCGCTGCTGATGCACCTCGCGCCCTACGGCGTTTTCTGCTTACTGGCCAAGTTGTTTAGCCAGCTAGGCCTGTCTGCCATTCTCGATCTGGCTAAATACTTTTTTACGGTCGCCTTTGTGCTGCTGCTCCATGGACTCGTTGTCTATACCGGCATGTTTAAACTCCTCACCCGGCTCAGCCCCTGGGTCTTATTGAAGAATGTCCGCCCGGCCATGTTGTTTGCCTTTAGCACCTCATCGAGCAGCGCCACCATGCCGGTGACCATGAATGTCGCCGAAAAGCGCCTCGGCATCGACAACTCCATTGCTTCTTTTACCGTGCCCCTGGGCGCGACCATTAATATGGATGGCACCGCCATTATGCAGGGCGTGGCCACGGTATTTATCGCCCAGGCCTTTAATATCGATATTAGCCTCGGCGGCTATGTGGCGGTGGTGCTAACGGCAACGCTGGCTTCTATCGGCACGGCTGGGGTGCCGGGTGTTGGCCTGATTACTCTGGCCCTGGTGCTACAGCAAGTCGGCCTGCCAGTGGAGGGGATCGCCCTGATTATCGGTGTTGACCGCCTGCTCGATATGATGCGCACGGCGGTGAATGTCACCGGTGACTGCATGGTGTCGAGTGTTGTGGCACGAAGTGAGGGCTTACTGGATGAAGCTGTGTTTTACGAAACATCTGACCGCGACGAATATGAAGAGATAGCGAAGTAAGCTATTCAAGCCCAAGTTGGTGCAGGTCTAGTTTTGTTTCAGCTCTTCAATACGGCGTTGGGCTATCCACGCCCAAACACAGAGAATGTCGCTGTAATAAT
>CAYWXW010000154.1:0-7161 GCA_964462265.1 uncultured Porticoccaceae bacterium
TGGCGCGAAGATGGGAAGTATTGCTTTGCTGATAAGTTCTTTTAAGGGTGTTAGAGCTTGTTTGGCGGCAGGCTTGAATGTTGCGCTTGGGCTTGATTTTGCCTTGAGTTATTTTTAATAGATTAAGCCCCTCGACCCTTGCTGTGCTAGTGAGCAAGGGTCGAGGGGCCTTTTTTGTAGTGAAATTGGGTTTTAGTCTTTCTTGGTAAAGGTCAGGGTGTTTTCTGCAACGGCCAGGTCGCACTTGATTTGAGCGGCCATTTTTCGCGCCACGGACATGTAAATAATCCTGTCTTCTTCATCTACGTCATGGCAAAAGTTTTCCCGGACATAAACCAGTGACTCGCCCTGGGGTAAGGTTTCGATTTCGTGATAAAGGTTAGAGCTCGACATTATTAACTCCTAAATTATTGTTTCTTTATGTAGAGTAAATAAAAAATACAGCGTGAACAAAAGGCACGTATTTAACGCTTATGTTGGAATAGATTTTTAAACGTGCTCTCTTTAAACGTGCTATCTCAAGCTAGGGCAAGATTGCTGTTCTGTCAAGAAAATAAGAAAAACAATGCCCTGCGACAATACCCTGCGGTATGGGTGACAGTTTTTTACAGTCATAGTTTTCCAGCCATAATTTGCCAGTTATAAATAGATGGCCTCGATTAAAATATGAAGTGCACTATTGATTTGTGTAGTATTCATCGCAGTCAAACTAAAAATAATGACTAACTCAGCTGAAGCTAAAACTCCTTTTTATAAGCTTCTGCCTACCTTTTGGGGGAATTAAATGTCAGTCAATGGTTTTAATAAAACGCGACTCTTTAAAAATGCCCGCTTGATCGACGGTGTATCTGATCAAGCGCTCAATGGTGTTTCAATCTTGGTTGAGGGTGAGCGTATTACCCAGGTATTACAGGGTGATATCCCTGTGCCCGAGGGTGTGGAAACTATCGATCTCAGCGGTAAAACCGTGATGCCGGGGTTGATCGATACCCATGTGCATACAGTGATGATGGATAGTGAATGCCTGCCCCTGTTTTTAGCGGCGGGGGTGACCACGGCGCGGGATGTGGGCGGTCGCCTCGACCTGGTGTTAAAGAACCGTGACGACCTCAATAGCGGTAAAAGGCTCGGGCCGCGCTTGTTTGTTTGCGGGCCTTTGCTCGATGGGCCGGGTGCCAGTTTCGAAAACCCCAGTTTTACTATCATGCTCGATGCGGTGCAGTCGGTGGAGGAGGTGCCAAGCAAAATCGGCGAATTACTCAGTGCTGGTGTCGATGGCATTAAATGTTATTTCACTATGACCCCCGATATCGTGCGCGCGGTGATCGACTATGTCGACAAGCGGGTGCCGGTAACGGGCCATCTGGGTTATTGCTCGTCGATGGAGGCGATTGAGGCGGGTATTGACGGCCTTGAGCATGTCTGGATTTCCCCCTACAACGATATCTGCGCGCTGAATATGCGCTTTGGCAAAGATGCCAGTATGCTCGATGCGTCTTTCTGGAGTGACACCATGGCCGGTTGGGAGCAGGCCGATCTGGACGGTGACAGGGCGCGCAAATGGATTGACGCGATGGTCGATAAACAGGTGCATATGGGCACCACCCTCGACCTGCTGTGGACGGCGAAGGCCGGGCTTGAGGCTTCACTGAAAGATCCCGATCGTCGCTTGATTACCCCGGAGGGGCTAAAGCGACAGCGCAAAATGAAAAAACACCTGGGTGATCGCCCCGACTGGGATATCCACCCCGGCTTTTACGACACCGGTGCTGGCAGCTTGGCCTTGGAGAAACAGCAGCAAATCACCCGCATGTTGCACGAGTGCGGCGGGCGAGTCGTCGGCGGCACCGACTGTGGTGCGCTGTCGTATCCGCCCCCCGGTTTTGCACTGCTGCGCGAGATAGAGCTGCTTGCCGAGGCGATCGGCAATATGGCCGCTCTGCGGGCGGTGACTTCTGTTGCGGCGCACTATCTGCGTGCCGATGAGGATATTGGTGTGATTGCGCCGGGGCGTTACGCTGATTTTCTGGTGCTAACGGGCGATCCTTTAAAGGATGTTAAAGAGTTGCGAACACTCGAAACGACTTATCGCGGCGGTATCGCCTATAATCCCCAACAACTTATCGCCGATGCACCCCAGCACGAGCCCGATGGCCTGGATTAAAGCTTGTTAAGCAGGTTATAAAAACAGAGCAACAAGGGCGGGGTGGCATTAACCCATTGTTTATATTTAAACAGGAGTAGTGAAGTGAGCGCAGGAAAAAGATTACCGGGTACACCGGAACCGATGCACCGCTGGTCGGGTGCCGATGGTGTCACTATCGCAGGTGACTCATGGGGCGACCCCAAGGGTCCGCTAATATTGCTGCAGCATGGCGGGGGCCAAACTCGCCATGCCTGGAAGGGTGCGGGCGAGGCCCTGGGTGCAGCGGGTTATTACGCCGTGGCCTTTGATGCGCGTGGCCATGGTGACTCCGACTGGGCGCCCGATGGTGTTTACGGTATGGATATTATGGTCGAAGACCTGAAGTGCGTGATCGCAGCCCTGGGTGGTAAGCGTCCGGTCCTGGTTGGCGCCTCCATGGGTGGCGGTACCAGTTTGGTTGCCACTGGTGAAGATCATATCGATGCCACGGCTCTAGTGATGGTCGATATCGCCCCACAAATTGAGCCCGAAGGCGTCGATAAAATTATGGCCTTTATGAGCCAGAAGCCCGAAGGGTTTAGCTCATTGCAAGAAGTGGCAGATGCTATTGGCAGCTATCAGCCACACCGCAAGGCGCCAAAAAATCTCGACGGTCTGGCGAAGAATGTACGCGAGGGTGAAGACGGTAAATATCGCTGGCACTGGGACCCCAAGTTTCGCACCATTCGCCGCGATATGAATAAGCGCAAAGAGCGTCTCGAAGCCTGTACGCGCAATTTGACCCTGCCCACCATGCTGGTACGTGGTGGTTTGTCCGACGTGCTGAGTGAAGAGGGTGCCCAGGGCTTTCTCAAACTTTGCCCGGCGAGTGAGTACGTCAATGTTACCGATGCCGGGCACATGGTGGCGGGTGACCGCAACGATGTCTTTGGCACCAGTGTTATTGAGTTCCTGTCACGCACCGTGCCCATTGCCGGTGAGCCGGTACAGCAAGCCCACGAGGTACATCCTCATCATGAAGGGCCTCCCGGTGATACGGTTGATATTCCCTGAGGTGTGACTTCAGGTGGAGGCTGTTGGCTAACGGGAGCCTCGGTAAAAGGCGGAGCGTGCTCCGCCTTTTTTTGGTCTCGATTTTGGTTTCGGCTACAGGCTAATGTCAGTATTTGGGCGCGTCAAAAGACATTTGTATTTTGGTCATAACACTAGCCCGCTCGACGAAAGGCACTTTTTTAAGCTATTTTTGTTATCGCGCTTGACACTAAGGGGCTGGGTTCATAGAATGCGCGCCTCTTAAATGATTAGCTTGTTTGAGAGTGCCTCGTCCCGTTCGTCTAGAGGCCTAGGACACCGCCCTTTCACGGCGGTAACAGGGGTTCGACTCCCCTACGGGACGCCATTTTTTTTGGCTAAAGTAAAGCGCGGGAATAGCTCAGTTGGTAGAGCGCAACCTTGCCAAGGTTGAGGTCGCCGGTTCGAACCCGGTTTCCCGCTCCATTTTACTTATCGGTCGTTCTGGCTGCTGAGTTTCGAATGACTCTTCACAATAAAACCTTTCCTCGTTGTTTGTTTGCCTCCGGCTTTATCTCGAATAAAATCGCTTCATCCTGTCGATAAGCCTATCTTGGTATAAAGCCAAGAATTTACCTGTCGCCTCGAAAAGCATTTACAGTGTCCTTATAATTCAAGACCATGCCCAGGCTGATCGTAAATTTCGCCGGGTATCGTTTTTATCTAGCTAGCCGGTTATTGCAATGAATAGTGAGCTTCCCGCTTTAAGTATTAAAGGTCTGACCAAGGCCTATGACAACGGATTTCAGGCGCTGAAAGGTGTCGACCTCGATGTCATGCCCGGTGACTTTTTTGCCCTGCTCGGCCCCAACGGCGCGGGTAAATCGACCATCATCGGTATTATTAGCTCGCTGGTGAGAAAGAGTAGCGGCTCGGTCTCGGTCTTTGGCCACGATATCGACAAAGATTTCCCCCGTGCCAAAAAAGATGTCGGCGTGGTGCCCCAGGAATTCAACTTTAATCAGTTTGAAAAGGTCTATGACATCGTCGTTACCCAGGCCGGTTATTACGGCCTGCCGCGTAAAGTGGCGGAGCAGCGCGCCGAAAAATATTTGCGCCGTCTCGGCTTGTGGGACAAACAAGATCAACGTTCGCGCATGCTCTCTGGCGGTATGAAGCGCCGCCTGATGATCGCCCGTGCGCTGGTTCACGAGCCGCGCTTGCTGATCCTCGATGAACCCACCGCCGGTGTCGATATCGAGCTGCGTCGCTCGCTGTGGGACTTTCTGCGGGAAATTAACGAGCAGGGCACAACGATTATCCTCACCACCCACTATCTGGAAGAGGCCGAGAGCCTGTGCCGTCGCATTGCGATTATTGACCAGGGTTTGATTAATCATGACACCACAACCCGGGAATTACTGGCCCAGTTAACCCAGGAGGTATTCGTGATTGATACCCGCGAGGCTCTGGAGAATTGCCCTCAGCTCGATGGTTATTCAGCCCGGTTAATTGGCAGCCATAGTTTTGAAGTGGTGGTTGAGAAGGGGCAGTCGCTGAACGACTTATTTGTTCCGCTCACGGCACAGGGTATTCACGTTAGCAGCCTGCGCAACAAGGCTAATCGTCTTGAAGAGTTATTTATGTCATTGGTTAATGGTGGCCCGGGGCAAGTGAGTGCGGAGCAAGTGGCTGCGGGGAAAAATACCAGCGCATTAAAGGAGGCCGGCCAATGAATGCTCGCGAGCAGTGGATCGCCTTTATGACCTTGATGGTGAAAGAGATTCGCCGCTTTACCCGTATTTGGCAGCAAACTTTGCTACCGCCGGCGATTACTATTGCCCTCTATTTTGTTATTTTTGGCACTTTAATCGGCCCGCGCATTGGCACTATGTCGGGTTTTAGTTATATGGAATTTGTGGTGCCCGGTTTAATTATGTTGGCGGTTATTACTAATTCTTTTGGCAATGTGGTGTCGTCTTTTTTCGGTAGTAAATTTGCCGGTAATATTGAGGAGCTGCTGGTTTCACCAACGCCGAATTACATTATCCTCAGCGGCTATGTACTGGGCGGCGTGACCCGGGGTTTGACGGTGGGCTTTATTGTGACGCTGCTATCGCTGTTTTTTACCAAGCTGCAAATCCAGCATTTAGGCGTCACCATTGGGGTGGTGATATTAACCTCCGTACTATTTTCTCTGGCCGGATTAATTAATGCCGTGTTTGCGAAAAACTTTGATGATATTTCGATTATCCCCACCTTTGTATTAACCCCCCTGACCTACCTGGGCGGGGTGTTTTATTCGGTGAGTTTATTGCCAGAGTTTTGGCAGAAGGTGTCGCTGTTAAATCCCGTGCTCTACATGGTCAATGCTTTTCGCTACGGCTTACTGGGCGTGTCAGATATCGATGTGACATGGGCATTTTTCATGCTGTCAACAATGATTGCCGGACTCTTCTTTTTCGCCATGCACCTGTTGAAAAACGGCAAAAATCTTCGTTCCTGAAAATGCGAGCCTAACTATGCCTGTCGATTCAACAAGCTCGTCAAACCCTAGCGATACACCCCTCGGTAAAGCAGTTGATTATCCCTCTGCCTATGCGCCGCAATTATTGTTTGCTATTCCACGGGACGCCGGTCGTGCCGAGCTTGGTTTCTCTCTTGATACCAGTAATAAGGCGACTAAGCTATTGCCATTTTCGGGTGAAGATCTTTGGACGGCCTATGAAATCAGCGGCTGTGGCACTAAAGGTAAACCCTGGGTTGCGGTGGGTGAATTTACCTTGCCCTGTGCATCGCCATTTATTGTCGAATCAAAATCCCTCAAGCTCTACCTCAATTCTCTCAACCAACATCGCTTTACTTCACTGCAGGCGGCGAGACAAACCATCGCCGATGATTTAAGCCGTGTCGCTGGTGCGCCGGTCGCGGTGCAGCTCTACACTATCGACGACTATGCCCGCAAAGGTTTGACCGTGTTTGGCGGTCAGTGTCTCGATGAACTGGATGTAGATTGTGCGGTTTATCAGCCCGATGCGGACTTGCTGGCGTTGTCTGGCGATGCCGATGAGCGGGTCGATGAAACCGTGTACAGCCATTTAATGAAATCCAACTGCCCCGTAACCGGCCAGCCGGACTGGGCGACGATTGTTGTGCGTTATAGCGGTCGGCCAATTTGCCACAGTAGTTTGCTACGTTATTTGGTGTCTTACCGAGAACACCAGGGCTTTCATGAGCACTGTGTAGAAAGGGTATTTCTCGATATTCTTAAACGCTGCCAACCGTCGAGCCTGGTGGTCAGCGCCCGCTACACGCGCCGCGGTGGGCTCGATATTAATCCGATACGTCGTTTGAGTGCCGAGCCTATCGACTGGGCGCGCACGGGTCGGCAATAAATGGCATCGCGACAAGCAGTAACTCAACTCACGCCAGCTCATCGTAGTATTGATCTCGAAGCCCTGTTTAAACAGAGCTTTTATAAGGATTATCAAACCCTGTTAATCGGCGGTGCCGATGAGCCCTTGTACAGCCCTGTAAAGCACAGCCCGGCAACATCACGTGTTGAACCCCATCGCCTGTACTACCGTGCCGACTACTTCGCCAGTGCGCTGCATGAAATTGCCCACTGGTGCATCGCCGGTGCGCAGCGCCGTCAGCAGGAGGACTGGGGCTACTGGTATTGCCCCGATGGGCGCAGCCCCGCCCAGCAGCGCGCTTTTGAAGCCGTCGAAGTCAAACCCCAGGCAGTGGAGTGGATGTTGTCTGTAGCCGCTGCTGCGCCTTTTCGCATCAGTAGCGATAATTTATTGGGCATGGAAAATAACACCGAAGAGGGCGGCGATTTTTATCGTGCTGTTGCCGCCCAGGTGCAGTGCTATCGACAGAGCGGCCTGCCACCGCGTGCTAGCCAGTTCTTTTTTGCATTGGCGGCGTTTTATGGCGTTGCTGACCCCTTGGCAGAAAAACACTATGCCGAGCTTGAGCCATGAAAATTATTGCCGATG
>CAYWXW010000155.1:0-6987 GCA_964462265.1 uncultured Porticoccaceae bacterium
GCAACCACCGCGTATTAATCAAATGCTACGCGCCTCTATTGACCACGTCAGCTACCTGTTTGAAGTGCATCAACACATCGACCAGCACCATATTCGCGCCATCACCCTCCACCAAACCGCCGGTTTGCAGCGTGGCATGCCCGTGTACGACACGGGTGCGCCTTTACACGTACCGGTGAGCCCGGACTGTCTGGGCCGTTTGCTGAATGTTTTTGGCGAGCCCCTCGACGACCTGCCACCCCTGTCTACCAACGAATATCGCAATGTCCATAGCCGCCCCGGACCTTTACACGATGCGGTCGGCGCCAGCGGCATTCTCGAAACGGGTATCAAAGTTATCGATCTGCTCTGCCCCTTTATCAAGGGCGGAAAAACCGGGCTCTTCGGCGGTGCCGGGGTTGGTAAAACCGTACTGGTAATGGAGTTTATGCACGCCATTGCCACCTTGCATCAAGGGGTATCCGTATTTGCCGGCGTTGGCGAGCGCACCCGCGAGGGCCATGAGCTATGGCATGAAATGCAGGAGGCCGGGGTGATGCCCCAAACCCTGATGATGTTTGGACAAATGGATGAATCCCCCGGCGTGCGCTTTCGCATTGGCCTCGCGGCCCTGAGTTATGCCGAATACCTGCGCGATGCCCTGCATAAAGAAGTCCTGTTCGTCATGGACAATGTCTTTCGCTTTGTGCAGGCGGGCAATGAAATATCCAGTTTATTGGGTCGCATGCCGGCCACGGTCGGCTATCAACCAACGCTGATTTCAGAGGTCGCGGAGATGCAGGATCGCATACAGTCCACCCGTGACGGCGCCATCACTTCGGTACAGGCTGTTTATGTACCCGCTGATGATATGACCGACCCCGCCGTAAGCGCCATTCTCAGCCATCTCGATACCACGGTTATTCTCTCCCGCGCTCAGGCGGGCAAAGGTATTTATCCGGCGGTAGACCCCCTACAGTCCAACAGTAAATTAATGGACAGGCACACCCTGGGTAGTCGCCACTACGACATAGCAGAAGGAGTACGCAGCCACCTGGCCCGCTATCACGAGCTGGAAGACATTATTACCATGCTTGGGATTGAAGAACTCTCAGCCAAAGACCGGCGTATTATTATGCAGGCGCGCAAACTGCAACGTTATTTAACCCAGCCCTTTCGGGTGATCACCGCTCGTACCGGCATTACAGGTAAGTCGGTGCCGCTCACTCAAACCCTGGATGACTGCGAGGGCTTTTTACTGGGCCGCTTCGATGATCTGCCCGAAGAGAGCTGTTATATGCGCGGCGCCATGAGTGACTGAGGGCGACAAATGAAACTCTTTAGCCTGCATTTACAGGACGCTGAAAAAAACCAGATCATTGATGGGCTAAGTTCCTTTGTTGGCGAAGACAATTCCGGCAGCTTTGGTATTCTTGCTGGCCACACACGAATGATGAGTTCACTGCTATATGGTCTGGCGCGCTTTCGCATTCGCAACCAGCCCTGGCAATATTTGGCCCTGCCCGGCGCCCTGCTCTATTTCAATGATAATAAACTATCAATCAGCACCGAGCGTTATATGATCAGCGATGATTACCAACAGCTCAGCAGCATACTTCAACAACAATTAAGCAGTGAACTAAGCAAACAGCAGGTAGCGAAAAAAAGCCTGCACCAGATGGAGCAGGAGCTCTTCAAGCGACTCTGGGAAAGTGGTCGCGAAGGACAAGTTCACTTGTGAACAGTGATAAAAAAGCACGCAAAAATAAAGTGCTACAAAAAAAATTAGCCCTTCAGGCCCAGCGCATGAAACAGGCAGAAAAAGATCAACCCACTCTTATGTCACAGACAGCGTATATCGGCACCCTGGGTTTGATTTTTGTCCTACCTCTAATCGGTGGAGCCTATTTAGGACGCTGGCTGGATGGCCTCGCGACAGGTTATTCTATTCGCTGGACCATGAGTCTATTATTTATCGGCGTGGTGGTCGGAGCAGTGAACGTGTACCTGTTTATTCGGGAACGGGAGTAGTTATGGACAGCGATGGAATTAATGCCAGTATTATTTTCCAGCTCGGCCCGCTGGAGTTCACCGATACCATATTGACGACCTGGGTGATTATGGCCATCTGTGCCTTGTGCGCCTGGCTGACCAGCCGCTCACTGACACTACAACCCGGGCCTGTGCAAACAGTGGCCGAAGCTGTGGTTAGCACTATTGAGACGGCCATCAATGAAGTTGCACCCGAACACACACGCCAACTCCTGCCCTTTATCGGCACACTTTGGCTGTTCCTGATTATCGCCAACTTGAGCGGTTTACTGCCCGGCATCCACTCACCCACTCGCGACCTTTCGGCCACCGCAGCCCTGGCGATACTGGTGTTTTTCTCCACCCACTGGTTTGGTATTCGCAGCCAGGGCCTGAATAATTACCTGCACCACTATTTGCGCCCCAGCCCCATAATGTTGCCCTTTCATATCATTAGCGAAATAACCCGCACCATCGCTCTGGCAATACGCCTGTTCGGTAATATGATGAGTTTGGAAATGACAGCTCTGTTAATTCTACTCGTCGCCGGGTTTCTGGCACCCATACCCATCCTTATGCTACATATTATTGAAGCTTTGGTGCAGGCTTATATCTTCGGCATGCTGGCACTTATTTTTGTTGCCGGTGGCCTACAGTCTCAGCAAATAAGTCAGCAAAAACGTCAAACCAAACAAAAACAGGGGATTAATTAATGCTTGAGTTATCGACCTTTATCACGGCTTCAACGGTCATCGCCGTTCTCGGCATCGCCATTGGCGTACTGCTACCGGCCTTCGCGATGGGCCGCGCCATCAGTTCGGCGCTGGATGCGCTGGCCCGCCAGCCCGAGGCAGAGCGAGCCATTATGCGCACCCTGTTTATCGGTCTGGCAATGATCGAATCATTGGCAATCTATGTGCTGGTGGTAGTGCTTATCGTACTGTTTCGCAATCCATTGCTGGAATATTTACTCCCTCAATAATTTACGCTAAATAATCTGCGCTAAATATTTAGAACAGCCTTGCAGGAGGACTGCCCACTTGGAACTCAATAGCTCCACTTTTATTCTGGAAATCATTAATTTCCTGGTACTGGTGTGGATCCTCAAACGCTTTTTCTACAAACCTTTGTTGGATGTTATCGCCCGTCGAAAGGCGGGTATTGAAGAAACTGTCGCCAAAGCTGAAGGGTTGGAAAATCAGGCGAAAGAATTACAACAACAATACGAAGAGCGCTTGGCCGATTGGCAGCAGGAAAAACAAGAGGCCCAGCGCACACTCGATGTAAGTCTTCAAAAAGAACGCGAACGACAAATGGGTGCATTACAGATAGATCTCGACGCCGAGCGCAAAAAAGAAAAGGTACTTGAGCAACGAAAACTCGAACACGAGGCTGAGCAAATTGTCGAGACGGCCCTGCAACAGGGTGCGCAGTTTGCCAGTCATCTGCTCTGCGCTGTAGCGGGCCCCGAACTGGAAAAGCAGTTGGTGAATTTATTATTGCAGCAACTTGAGCGTTTACCGACGGGGCAACTCGAGCAGCTGCGCAGCGTCAACGCAGGCAGCGAGAATTCAAACGGCAGTGCCATTAACGCTGGGGACATAAACGATATCACCATCACCAGCGCCTACCCCCTCGACAGCACGTCTCAACAAGCACTGGAGCATGTTTGCAAAGAGAGCCTGTCAGTCAATGGTGAATTTATCTATCGCCAGGATCCCGCCATAATTGCCGGCCTGCGCATCAATATCGGCGCCTGGGTGTTGGCCACAAATCTACAGGACGAGCTGGCAGGTTTCGTCGGTTTTGCCAATGAGACCTAAAAACACGCCCCCTATTGAGCGCTTAAAAAAGCAGGCTCGATGGCTCAAGCAGTACAGCCCTGGCCTGCGCATTAGCGAGCAGGGCACGGTTGTTTCCGTTGGCGACGGCATCGTCTGGATTAGCGGCCTGCCCTCTGTCGCCATGGAAGATTTACTGCTATTTGCAGACGGTAGCCAGGCCATGGTCTTCGATCTCAACGAGGAGCTGGTCGGCGCAGTGTTATTGCACGAAAGTGAATCGCTGTCATCCGGCACTCTGGTTTACCCCTCACAACACACCCTTAGCGTACAGGTGGGCGACGAGTTGCTGGGGCGGGTTATCGGCCCATTGGGTCAGCCACTGGATGGCGGCCCAGAGCCAGATTGTAAAACACGACTACCATTGGAAAGGCCTTCACCGCCCATTGTCGCCAGGGACTTTGTCGAAAAACCCCTTTATACAGGGATTAAAGTGATCGATACCTTGATCCCCATTGGCAAGGGTCAGCGCCAATTATTAATCGGTGATGAGGGGCTGGGCCGCAGTTCAATCGCCCTCGACACCATCATTAACCAGCGTGACAAATCCCTTTTTTGCATCTACGTACTGATCGGCCAGAAACGTTCAACCGTGGTTAATACCATCGAGACCCTGCGCCACTACGGTGCCCTTGACTACACCACGGTGGTCGTTGCTGAAGCTACCGCTTTACCCGGCTTGCAACACCTGGCCCCCTTCGCCGGCTGTGCCATCGCCGAGTACTGGATGCAACAGGGAAAAGACACCCTGGTGGTTTACGACGACCTGGCTACCCATGCCAAAACCTACCGTGAACTCTCTCTGCTACTGCGCCGCCCTCCGGGCCGTGAGGCCTACCCTGGGGATATTTTTTCTATACACGCCCGTTTACTTGAGCGCGCCACCTGCCTGAATGCCGCCAATGGTGGCGGTAGCATGACCGCTCTGCCCATCATCGAAACGGAACAGGGTGAAATTGCCGCCTATATTCCCACCAACCTGATTTCTATTACTGATGGTCAATTTTATTTAGAGCGCAATTTATTTACTGCGGGTTTTCGCCCCGCAATTGATATTGCCAAATCGGTATCGCGCATTGGCGGCAAGGCACAGCACAAATGCATCAAAATGGAAGCCGGGCAAATGAAACTCGACTACCTGCAATTTCTTGAGTTGGAGGCCTTCACCCGCTTCGGCGCCCGCCTTGAAAGCTCAATGGAAAAAGCGATTCAACGCGGCCGAATACTGCGCGAAATTTTTAAGCAGGAACGTTTCAGCCCACTCAGCATAGAGTTTCAAATGCTCTGGCTGGTGGCATTTAACGATGGTCACTTCGATAATTGCGAAACGGATGACCTGCCAGCCCTGCTCAGTAAACTCAATGATTTACTACAAGCCAGTCCGCTGACTCTCGACAGTCCCCGTGAAAAATGGGCGCAGTTTATCAGCCAGTCATTGATGCCAGGCCTGTTGCCATGAGCCGACGTCGCAATCTGGAGCAACACCGCCAGCGGCTCGATGAAACGCGGGAAATCATGAACTCGATGAAGGCCCTGGCCTTTATGGAAACCCGAAAATTAGCCAGTTTTATAGATGCCCAACGTGCGGTGGTCGGACATATTCATCGAGTCGCCGAGGACTTTTTTAGTTTTTATCCGGCCATCCTTCCCCCCTTGTTGCGTTCTCAAACGGTGTATTTATTACTCGGCTCTGAGCGTGGTTTTTGCGGTGATTTTAATGAATCTCTGGTGGCAACATTACTCACTGAACGGGCAGAACAAGAGAGTAAAAATGGGCAACAGCGTGAGCAGGTAATAGCCATCGGCGCTAAACTCTACGGCTTACTGGCTGCGGAAAAAGATCGGCTCAGCTGCCTCAACGGGGTCAGTGTTGTAGAAGATATCGAAAATACACTAATGGAAATTGTCGATACATTGAAGCGTTTGCAAGAACAAAACACAGGCTTATCACTGCGTATTCTTTATCACGACCCCGATCAGCAAGAGATCATTAGCACTCAGGTGCTACCGCCCTTCGAGTCGCTTCACCACTTACAACAACAATTTACTCACCCGCCCCAGCTCAATGTCAGGCCTGAAGAGTTCTGCCGGGATTTAATTGATCGCTACCTGTTCAGCACCTTACACGAAACGCTTTACCTTTCACTGATGGCAGAAAACCAGCGTCGCGTCACTCACCTTGAAAACGCCGTGCAACAACTGGACGACAAGGCCGCCGATTTACTGCGTCGCAGCAACACCCTTCGACAAGAAGAAATTACCGAAGAAATTGAAATAATCCTACTCAGTGCGGCGAGCCTTAAGGAGCAACGAGGGTCGAGATTAAAGGAAAGAAAATACAAAGCCATTAAATAGTAAACCTTGAAGCCCTATCCACAGAATAAATATTGGAGTGTGAATTATGGATAATAACCTCGAACAGAATCCCGGCCTCACGACGTATCCTGTCTGGGATCGCACTGTTAGGGTTTTCCACTGGATAAATGTGATTTGCCTTATTGGCCTGATTAGTTTGGGGCTGATGATATTTTTTAATAAAGATTTCGGTGTTAGCCCCGAGGGTAAGATACTGCTTAAAACCCTACATACCTATATTGGCTATGTGTTTGTCTTTAATCTTAGCTGGCGAATACTATGGGGCTTTATCGGCAGCCCCTATGCGAGATGGGCTGCAATACTACCTTTTGGGAAAGGCTATAAAAAGGCACTCAGCACCTATCTTCAGGGGTTGAGAGATCAACGTCCGCCGGCCTACCTCGGCCATAACCCCCTGGCCAGGTTGATGATTACCGCCCTTTTTATCTTACTGACTACTCAGGCCATATCGGGCTTAGTATTAGCCGGAACCGATCTGTATTTACCGCCCTTTGGCCATGAATTTGCCGAATGGGTCACCGCTTCAGGTGAGGATCATCAGCAGCTCGCCGAACTTAAAGCCGGTTCGAAAGAGCATGTTGATCCCGAGGCTTACAAAGAGATGAGGGCATTTCGAAAGCCCTTTATTAACACCCATGAATACGGCTTTTATCTACTTTGCCTGGCTATCATCGTGCATATAGTCGCTGTCGTTATCACTGAGTTAAAAGAAAACAACAATATAATTTCCGCCATGTTTAGCGGTAAAAAAACATTTGCC
>CAYWXW010000156.1:0-6972 GCA_964462265.1 uncultured Porticoccaceae bacterium
CTGAATATGACGGCCATCGGCCAGGGCTACCCGCCCGGAAACACGAGCACGGCCTTTTTCAATCAAGTACAGCCGGCGATCATCCATGCCTTCGCTGACAATGGTGTCGTTAACAGAGTAAGCGCTGTTCTTTGCAATGCCTGCTGAAACGAGTGCCTGATCGCGTAAAATACTCAACATGCCCACAAACCCATCCTTCTTATTTAAAAGTTATGGGCGCTATTTTCAGGGCTTATTTGCGCCTATGACAAGCCATCGCTTTGCGCTTTTGGGACGGAACTCTCAAGCTTTTCGTTGGCCCTATCACCAGTAAAGGCTTTGCGTACCACCATAAAAAACAAGGGTACAAAAAAGATCGCCAACACAGTGGCCGTAAACATGCCACCCAACACGCCAGTACCAATAGCATTTTGGCCCACCGAACCGGCTCCGGTGCTAATGGCCAGCGGCATAACGCCGAGCATAAAGGCGAAGGAGGTCATTAAAATGGGGCGCAGACGTAAGCGCACGGCCTCCAGAATGGCCTCGCGAAGTTGCCAGCCCTGAGACTGTAAATCGAGGGCGAATTCAACAATCAAAATAGCGTTTTTCGCCGACAGACCAATCGTGGTCAACACGCCCACCTGAAAGAAAATATCGTTCGGCAGGCCCCGTGAATAGCTCGCCAACAAGGCACCAATCACACCGAGAGGCACCACCAGCATCACCGCAAAGGGAATGGCCCAACTTTCATAAAGTGCCGCCAGACAGAGGAAGACGACCGCTAGCGACAGTGCGTACAGCAGCGGTGCCTGGGCACCCGATTGGGTTTCCTGCAGTGAGCCACCCGTCCATTCGAAACCAAAACCCGGAGGTAGCTTACTCGCCAGTTCTTCCATCGCTGCAATGGCATCACCCGAGCTATAGCCCGGCGCTGCCTCACCAAGAATTTCCATCGAGGCAACTCCGTTGTAGCGCTCTAAGCGAGGGGAACCCTTCGTCCACTGCCCTGATGAAAAGGCCGCAAAGGACACCATGTCGCCATCGTCATTGCGCACGTACCAGTCCTTTAAGTGCTCCGGCGACATACGATATTTTGCATCACCCTGGACATAAACCTTTTTCACTCGACCCTTATCAATAAAGTCATTGACGTAGGTGGAGGCCCAGGCAGTCGACAGCGTATTGTTAATTTCAGTCATGGACACGCCCAGTGCTCGGGCTTTTTGCCGATCGATACTGAACTTAAACTGAGGGCTGTCGTTCTGACCATTGGGCCGCACCTTTGCCAAACGCGGGTCTTGTGCAGCACCCCCGAGGATCTGGTTACGCGCTGCCATCAGAGCATCGTGGCCCTGGCCTGCGATATCTTTTAGCTGAAAATCGAAGCCCGCTGAATTACCCAGCGCCCGTATCGGCGGTGGATAAAAAGCAAAGGCGCGGGCATCTTTAATCTGCGATAAGCCGGCCATCGCCCGACGGGACACCGCCTGCACACTCTGCGAATCGAGACGCCGTTCAGACCAGTCGTGCATTTTGATATAGCACTGACCGTTATTTTGCCCCCGACCACTAAAGTTAAAGCCCACCACGCAGTAAACGGTAGAGATAGTGTCGGCCTCTTCCTCGGCATAATAATCTTCAATTTGCTCCATCACGCCGCGCGTACGCTCCATGGTGGCACCCACCGGCAACTGCACAAGAGTAAACATCAGACCGGGGTCGTCTGATGGCAGGAAGGAAGTCGGCATGCGCGCAAACAGCACACCAACGGCAACGACAATCACTCCGTAAATGAAAAAATAGCGCAGGGTTTTGCGAATAACGCCGGCAACCACCTTTTGATACCAGCGAGAACTCCGGTCAAAACCGCGGTTAAACCAGCCGAAAAACCCGGTCTTACTTAAGTGGTGACCTTCAACAGCCGGCTTCAATAAAGTAGCACACAAAGCCGGGGTAAGAATTAAAGCCACCAATACCGAGAGCACCATCGCCGAGGCAATGGTGATAGAGAATTGCCGATAGATCGCCCCGGTGGTGCCAGGAAAGAACGCCATGGGCACGAACACCGCCGACAGCACCAGGCCAATACCCACCAGCGCACCAGTGATTTGGTGCATAGACTTGCGCGTAGCATCGCGCGGCGATAAGTTCTCCTCGACCATTAAACGCTCGACGTTTTCGACCACTACAATGGCATCATCAACTAACAAACCAATGGCCAGCACCATGCCAAACATGGTGAGGGTGTTAATCGAAAAACCAAAGGCATGTAAAATACCGAAGGTGCCGAGCAGCACAACGGGTACGGCAATCGTCGGGATGAGCGTGGCGCGAAAATTCTGTAAAAACAGATACATGACAAAAAACACGAGAATAATGGCTTCAAAGAGAGTTTCCACCACTCCCATAATCGACACTTCGACAAAGGGTGTAGTGTCGTAACCGAGGTCTACCTCCATGCCTTCGGGCATGAAAACAGCGAGTTCAGCCAGCCTGGCTTTAACATCGCGCGCGGTTTCCAGTGCATTAGCACCGGAGGCCTGACGCACCACGATGCCACTGGCGGGCTTACCTTTAAAATGATTTAAGAATTGATTGTTCTCGCCACCCAGTTCAATTCGCGCCACATCGCGCAGGTAAATACTCGAGCCGTCACGATTCACCCGCAGTAGTATGTCGCCGAATTCATCGGCATTTTTCAGCAGGGTTTGCGCGACAATGGTGGCGTTTAATTGCTGACCGGGGAGCGCAGGGCCAGCACCAAACTCACCGGCACGCACCTGCACATTTTCAGCGCGAATCGCCTCTATTACATCTTGCGTGGTCAGCTTAAAGCTATTGAGCTTGTCGGCATCGGGCCAAATACGCATGGCATATTGCGAACCAAAAAGAGTCGCTTCACCCACACCATTAATTCGACCAATGGGCTCGAGGATATTAGCGGCGACATAATCAGCAATGTCATAGCGGTCATAACGACCATCAGGGGAATAGAAGGCAATAACCATCATCACGCCGGTCGCCGATTTCGTCACCTTGACACCCTGCTCAATCACTGCCTGGGGCAACAGCGGCATGGCAACCTGGAGTTTATTCTGTACCTGTACCTGGGCAATATCGGGGTCGGTACCCGGTAAAAATGTCAGTTTGATTTCACCGACACCCGCTGAATCGCTCTTCGACGACATATAGAGTATGTTGTCGATACCGACCATATTTTGCTCGATGATCTGCACCACTGTGTTCTGTACAGTTTCCGCAGAAGCACCCGGGTTCGTCGCTTTAATAGACACTGCTGGTGGCGCAACTTCGGGATACTGCTCAATGGGCAGCTGGGTAATAGACAGGATGCCAGCCAGCATGACGATAATGGCAAGCACCCAGGCAAAAATGGGGCGGTCAATAAAGAAATCCGACATTTAATGCGCATCCCTTTCAGCGACAGCTTTGTAGGCGACCGTCGTCACCTCTGCCCCCGGCCGTACTTTTTGCAGGCCGCCGATGATGATTTTCTCCCCCGCTTGCAGGCCCTCTAATATCAACCATTGATCGCCAAGGGTCTGGCCCGTTTTTACCAGGCGCCGCTCCACTTTATTATCGTCACCCACCACCATCGCCACCGCACTACCGGAATATTCAAAAGTAATGGCTTGTTGCGGTGCCAAAATGGCTGCCGTTTTAATACCCTGTTCAAGTCGAGCACGGACAAACATGCCCGGTAATAATAAGGTATCCGGGTTCGGCACCGTGGCTCGCAAAGTCACTGCCCCAGTGCTTTGATCGACACTGACTTCAGAAAACTGCAAGCTGCCCGGGTGGGCATATTCACTGCCGTCTTCGAGCACCAGCCTGATAACGGTACCGCCAATAGCAGACTGTACGAGCTGCCCCGATGCCATCTGCCGCTTCATGGCTAACAGCTCTTTACTGGACTGCGTAATATCGACATAGAGGGGGTCGAGTTGGCGAATGACCGCTAACACCTCTTCTTGCTCGGCTTCAAGCAAAGCGCCATCGGTGACGAATGAACTGCCAATGCGACCAGAAATCGGCGCTTTAATCAGTGAGTATTGTAAGTTGATGGCGGCAATTTCCCGCTCGGCTTTTGCCACCGCAACATTGGCCTGGGCTTCACGCAAGGCGGCCTGGGCATCGTCGTAGTCTTCCTGGCTGATCATTTTCTTGCCGATCAAATCTTCGTAACGATTGGTTTTTAATACTGCTGCCGACAGGGTAGCTTCTGCCCGCAACTGGGCCGCTGCCGCGCGATTCACCTCCGCAAGGAACAACTCAGACGCTATTTGATAGAGGGGATCACCCGCTTTGACTTCGCTGCCTTCAACAAAAAGGCGCTCGGCAATAATACCGCCAACCTGTGGCCGCACTTCTGCAATGCGATAGGCCGAGGTACGACCCGGTAGCTCGGTGCTCAGCAGCACATCAGCGGCCTTTATTTCTACCACCGCGACTTCAGTTGGTCCTCTTGTCGGAGCTGGCCCAGTGGCTTTTTCACAGCCGGACAGGAAGAGTGTCGGGACTAAAACGCTCAGAAATAGGCGGGGAAAGTGGCCAGGGTTGAACATTCTGTGACCAGGGCGACGCTTAAATACCGTACTGCGGGGCATGCACTGCCTCCTTACTCGCGTTAATTTTTGTTTTTTTTACTGCTTTTTTAATCATAACCGAACAATGACCCGGACAGTAAAAACATTCACAGTCATTAGAAATTATAAACCAGGTCGGTAGCTAACTGCCTTTTATTAAAAAAGACCACATCTGCAGCGTAAAACACCGGCTCAACCTGCCATGACTTAGCCAGCCAGCTAAACGTTTCCTCACTGAAAAAAACGATGTGCGTTGGATCATTTTTATAGTGCCAACGAGAAAACGCGGCTTGATCAATCACCCGCTTGGTCATAATGGCCAGCACTCCGCCCGGCTTGAGCAGAGCCCATAAACGCTTCAGTTCGTGGCCTGGTGCCTGCAAGTGTTCAAGCACTTCGCTGCTGGTAATAAAGTCATATTGACGAGTGAACACGCCTTCATTCGGCGCGTAAAAAGGGTCGTAGAGTTCAACACTATGGCCCGCTTTTTCCAGCATTAAAGACAGTGTTGGCCCGGGGCCGCTGCCAAAATCCAGACCCTGACTGGCCGGCTGCAGCTGTTCGAGTAGTGGTTTAGACAGGCGCTCTAGAAAAGTGCGATAGCCCGAGTCGAGGAGAGAGTTTTGATGCAGTTCATAATAAGACTTCTCATCGGCCTTGCTGAGATGACTTTGCGGCGGCACGAAGACTAATGCGCATTGCTTGCAACGCAAATATTCACGCTGTTTATCGCGATGAAAAAAAGCACTTTGTACTGAAAAGCAAAGGGGGCAAGCCTCGGTTATTAACCGTGAACCTGCCCCCCTGTGCAAATGCATATTTTTCAGACGCCATTTAAGAGTCGACGCCGTTGTGACAATTAATCGTAAACGATAACGCCACGAGCATTTTTACCGGCTTCCATATCATCAAAAGCCTGAGCGACTTCGTCGATAGAGTAAGTCTGAGTCACCATGCTGTCGAGATCCAGCTTGCCCTGCTTGTAGAGTTCGAGGTACTTGGGAAAGTCGACCTTAAACTCGGCACTGCCGTACATAGAGCCTTTGATTGTTTTCGCCGTCATGGGGAACATCAAGGCATTGAGTTCTAATTTCTGGCTCAGTTTGCCCACGCCGACAACAGTCATGGTGCCACCGCGACGCGTAACCTTTTGTGCCTGGTCAACAACGGCGGGAATACCAATGGCTTCGAAGCCATAGTCAACACCAATGCCGCCGGTCATTGCCATAATCTCTGCCATCACGTCGCCGCCAGCATTAACAGTGTCGGTAGCACCGAGTTTTTTGGCCGTCGCCAGTTTCTCGTCGGATAAATCAACGGCGATAATTTTTACTGCACCGGCAATGCGTGCGCCCTGAATAATCGACAGGCCAACACCGCCAGCACCAAAGACAGCAACGGTACTGCCAGGCTTAACTTCAGCCGTTTTCAGCGCTGCACCAACACCGGTGGTAACACCACAACCAACCAGAGCAGCGGCTTTCATGTCGATGTCTTTATCAATTTTAACCAGGCACATCGAAGGCACTACCGAATACTCGGCCATATTGCCGAGAAACTGCATAACATTGATGTCTTTACCGTCGAGCTTAACGCGTGCAGTACCGTCCATCATTTTGCCGTCGGGGGTGCTCTTCATGCACAAATAGGGCTCGCTGCGCAAGCAGTGGTAGCAATCGCCACAGTTAGGCACGAAAGACAAAGTCACGTGATCACCCACTTCAACATTGGTAACGCCTTCGCCCAAGGCTTCGACAACACCGGCACCTTCGTGGCCCAGCACCATGGGGAAAGGCACGGGAATGGTGCCGTTAATCACTGACAAGTCAGAGTGACAGATGCCCGTTGCCTTGATTTTAACCAGTACTTCGCCAGCTTTGGGCGCGTCAATCGTTACTTCTTCAACGGCGTATTTGTTGAGATCGTGAGCCACAACGGCCTTCATTGTTTTCATGTCATTCCTCTTCAGTTGATCCTAGTAAAAAGCGGCGCCTAGTCTACCACCATTGCTTCGATTCATGGCGCTTTAGGTAGGAGACTGGAAAATATTACAGAGAAAAATCCCAGCGACTCATATTCAAGAGTAATCAGTGAGCATACAGGGATTGAGTCGAAAGCCCAGGAGCCGGGTTATAACACTTAAGAATTAAACGTCGGGGAAGAAAATGGGGTGGCTGACGGGGATTGAACCCGCGACCACAGGAATCACAATCCTGGGCTCTACCAACTGAGCTACAGCCACCATTGACTGATGCACCGGCGTTATTAACATCACAACGCCGGGCGAAGTACTTCTATTTAACCACCGGCTAAGCACCCTTTGAATGGCGCGCCCGGCAGGATTCGAACCTGCGACCCACGGCTTAGAAGGCCGTTGCTCTATCCA
>CAYWXW010000157.1:0-6957 GCA_964462265.1 uncultured Porticoccaceae bacterium
TTTTCCGCTGAGGGCTGTCTTTCCGCTGAGGGCTCTTTATCCGCTGAAGGCTCTTTATCCGCTGAAGGCCCTTTATCGGCTGAAGGCTCCTCATCACGCAGAGACTCTCTTTCCGCAAAGGGGTCACGCTCGGGTTCCTTGGCCTGAAGGGCCTCGGCTTCATTAAGCCAGGGCAGAGAATCGAGAGGCAGGCGAAAGCCCATGGGCGAATCCCCCGGCAATAACACCAACTTATCCCGCTTTAAGGGCCAGGGGCTACTCTTCCACTGTTCGATGCTGTAATCCCAGGCCAAAGGCAGCACATAACCCGCCGGGGTATCCAGACCTTTACCCAAAAGGCGAGCAATACGCTGGCGCTCCAGGCTATCGTTGAGGGAGGACTCAAGAGCATCAATGTTTTCCGGTAGGGACTGCTCCTTCCACAAATAGTAAAGGGCATCTTCATTGGCTTGCTGAATAAAACCCTTATCAATACTAATGTTCTGACAAAGCTTCTCAGCAAAGCGGCGCGCGTCTTCCTCGCTATGACCGTAATCTTTATCGACCCGAGCCAGTAAACTGTCATCCCCCCACAGCGCCTTGCCATCGGTGCGCCAAAAACAACCCAGGGCCCAGCGCGGCACTTGCTCACCGGGGTACCACTTTCCCTGACCGTAATGCAAAACCCCGCCGGGGCCGAAGCGTTTGCGCAAGCGCAGCAATAAGTCTTTCGACAAGCGGAGTTTATCTTCACCCAGGGCCTCGATATTCCACTGCGCCGACTCCATATCATCGACGCTAACAAAAGTCGGCTCGCCGCCCATGGTCAGACGCACATCCATCGCTTCCAGCTCGCTATCGACCTGCTGGCCGAGAGCATTAACCAGTGCCCACTGCTCCTCGCTGTAGGGCTTGGTGACGCGGGGATCTTCGTGAATACGATAGACTTTGTTACTAAAACTGAATTCGGTTTCGCACTCATCGGTAAAGCCTTCGATGGGCGCTGCCGACGCGGGGTCAGGGGTGCAGGCTAAAGGAATATGCCCCTCACCGGCAAAGAGGCCAGAGGTTGGGTCGAGCCCTATCCAGCCAGCTCCGGGTAAATACACTTCACACCAGGCGTGTAGATCGGTGAAATCTTCTTCTGCTCCAGCTGGGCCATCTAGCGGTTTGACATCGGGCTTTAACTGCACCAAATAACCGGAAACAAATCGGGCAGCCAAACCCAGGTGGCGGAATATCTGCACCAACAACCAACTGGTATCGCGACAGGAACCCTTGGCTATTTCCAGGGTTTTTTCGCAGTTCTGGATACCCGGTTCCAGGCGAATATTGTAGCCAATGGCTTTTTCCAGTTTCTGGTTTTGTTCGACAAGGAAGTCGTTAATGCTGCGCTTTTTAGTGCTGATACCCGCCACCCACTCACGTATCAGCGGGCCGTCTTCGCTGACCTCAAGAAAGGGAGCGAGTTCTTTTTTTAAAGACTCGTCGTACTCAAAGGGAAAGTTCTCTGCATATTCCTCGACAAAAAAGTCAAAGGGATTAATCGCCACCAAATCGGCAATAACCTCCACTTTGAAAGAGAACTTGCGGGTTTTTTCCGGGAAGACCAGGCGCGCCATAAAATTGCCGAAAGGGTCTTGCTGCCAGTTAATAAAATGATTTTCCGGCTCTATTTTTAACGTGTACGCATGAATTGGCGTGCGGCTATGCACCGCAGGCCGCAGGCGGAGCACGTGAGGCGACATATTTATCGGGCGATCAAATCGGTATTCAGTCTCATGCTGAATCGCTACGCGAATGGTCATTTAATACTCCTGGTGAACATTCTAAAGGTTAGAAAGCGGGGCCACTAAGCCTCGCCAACGGCAAACCAATTGTCGTAGAAACACTGATGCAAGCCCGCGAACTGGATCTGCAACTCGTTAATATAGTCTCGGAAACGCTGGTCGACATCGTCGTCTGATGTTGCGTTGAAGCCAAAAGAGGCCATTGCCTCCAGCCGAGCCAGAACGGCCTCCTGTCGCGGTAATTTGTACACCGCTTCAACGATACGATTATGACAATAACGTAGGGTGCGCGGAAAAAACTCATCATTCAATAAAAAGCTGATCACCTCCGGCCCGCCGATACGGGTGCGCACGGTGCGGCGATAACTTAAATCGGCACTCAGTGAACGCAGCACATGGCCCCACACTACCTGGTGTAAATTGATGCCGATATCATCGCTGGGTTGCAGCAGAAGCGACACGCCCGCATCGAGAATACGGGTGGTCATATCGGCCCGCTCCAGGTTTTTACCCAGCTGAATAAACTGCCAGCCGTCGTCGTGATTGGTGGTGTCACTGAGCAGGCCATTAAGCTGTTGGCAACTTTTAATAATGCCATCGATAAATTCGTAACGCGGTCGCCTCAACAAGCCCTGCTGGCTGTTATCGCGAATATAGAGATAGAGTTCATTAACACACTCCCACACTTCCGAAGCCAGTACATCGCGGCTGGTGCGGACATTTTCACGGAGCATTTTTGCCGCTGAAAGTGTCGAACCCGGCTGCTCGTCAAACAACATAAATTTGAGCACATTGCGCTCGTCGCGAATTTTATAGCGCTCGGCGAAGGCACTTTCGGCACTGTTGAGAATAATCAGGTTGTACCAGGTAATATCAACACCACTGGGCAAATCCAGTAGCAATTTGTGATAAACACCGACCAAACGAGCCGTATTTTCGACCCGCTCCAGGTAGCGAGCGGCCCAGTACATACGCTCTGCAACTGTCGATAGCATCATCGGCGCATCTCCGTATCGACAATCCAGGTATCTTTACTGCCACCACCCTGGGAGGAATTAACCACCAGAGACCCTCGCTCCATCGCCACCCGGGTTAGGCCGCCAGTGGTGACATAGATATCATCGGCCTGAAGAATAAAAGGTCTTAAATCGAGATGCCTTGGCTCAAGATTACCGCCATCGACCAGGGTGGGACTGACTGATAACTTCAAGGTGGGCTGGGCGATATAGTTGCGCGGATAAGCCTTAATCAAGCGGGCGAAATCGTTGCGTTGACGCTTGGTCGAATGGGGGCCAATCAACATGCCGTAGCCACCCGATTCATTCGCTGGCTTGACCACAAGGGATTCAAGATTGTCGAGCACGTAAGCACGCTGCTCGGGGTCGTCACACAACCAGGTTTTTACATTGTCGATAATGGGTTTTTCGTTGAGGTAGTACTCAATCATTTGAGGCACAAAAGCGTACACCACTTTGTCGTCGGCCACTCCTGCTCCCGGAGCATTGGCGAGCGCCACATTTCCCGCTCGCCAGGCGCGCATTAAACCGGGCACGCCCAGCACTGAGCTTTTATCAAAACACTCGGGATCGAGAAACATATCGTCAATACGCCGATAAATCACATCGACCCGCTCGAGGCCGGCAATGGTGCGCATATACACTTTATCGTCGTCACCGACCTGAAGATCCCGCCCCTCTACCAGCTCCACACCCATTTGCTGGGCAAGAAAAGCGTGCTCAAAATAGGCGGAGTTATAAATACCCGGCGTTAATACCACTATTTCTGGCTTTTTGATTTTTCGGGGCGACAGTGCTGCCAGGGTATCGAACAGTTTTGAGGGATACTCGTTAATCGGCAAGATGCGATCATTTTCAAACAGCTCGGGCAACACACGCTTGGTAATGGAGCGATTCTCCAACATATACGCCACACCCGAGGGCACCCTTAAATTATCTTCAAGCACATAGAACTTGCCACTGTCATCGCGCACCAGGTCGGTGCCGCAAATATTTGCCCACACCCCAAAAGGGGGCGAGACACCTCGGCACTCGGGGCGAAAATTCTTCGAATTCTCAAGTATGTGTGCGGGGAAAAACCCGTCTTTGACAATGTTCTGGTCGTGATACACATCGTCGATAAACATATTCAGCGCTTTAAGCCGTTGCTTCAAACCCAAATCAAGGGTCGCCCACTGCTTAGCGGAGATAACACGGGGAATAATATCGAAGGGCCAGGCGCGATCAATATTGCCCTCCTCCGTATAAACAGTGAAGGTCACGCCCATTTGCTCGATAGTCGCCTGGGCCATTTCCCGGCGCATTTGAATTTCATCGCTATCAAGCCTGCCTAGATGTGACACCAAGCGCCGCGCTGGCAAGCGAGCGTGACCGGGACTACTGATTAATTCGTCAAAAAAACAGCCTGCATCGTAATTATTCCAATCGATACTCATAAAGCTGATTGTCCTTACACTCTATTGTCGTTAACGTCGATCCATCAGTAGACCGTTCATTTATTAGGAAGAGAAGTGCAATTGGCGCGCCAACATAATTGACCTGTTATAAATTGACCCGCCAAATAGAGGGGATTATCACCGGGCTCCCTCCGTTTAACATTGATCTCAATCGTGCAACTATAAAAAAAGCCAGTGTCGCTAAACACTGGCTTTCTAGTTTTAATCGTTCTGGCAAGTCTACAAATTGGCCAGCACGTTTTCCGCAGAGCTCACCTCAAATGCGCCGCCCTCTTCAATAAAAGCCTGGGTAACCGTCTTGTCGTCGATCACCAGAGCGAAACGCATGCTGCGCACACCAAGGCCGCGGTCGGATAAATCCAGCTCAAGACCCAGTGCCTTGGCGTAGGCTCCGCTACCATCGGCCAACATAGCCACTTTACCTTCGGCACCACTTTGCTTGCCCCAGGCATCCATGACGAAAATGTCATTGACGGCCATGCAGGCAATAGCATCAACACCTTTGGCTTTCAGGGCATCGGCCTGTTCAATAAAACCGGGTAAATGGTCTTTGGAGCAAGTGGGGGTAAAGGCGCCGGGTACAGAAAACAGCACCACTTTTTTGCCGCCAAAAAGGTCATCAATACTATCGGAACCGGGGCCATCGGCATTCATTACGGTAAAGCGGCCTTCAGGTAATGTATCACCTACTTGAATTGCCATTGTTCTCTCCTTTTAATAAGTCTATTTTTGGTTGTTGGGTATTCTGCCGACAGAATTATGGCACCCCCCCTTGACAGAGTCACTGATAATTACTCTCATTAAACCCCTGTCTGTAAAAGGTCTAAATTTTACTCTTCCCAAAGTCCGGTGTATTTGTCAGGCTACTCGCCGCAACGTGGTACAAACCTATGAAAAAACCAAGCTTATTACTGCAATTCGGTGACTTTATTAAACAGCACCGGCTTCCCGGGGCCTTTATCGACACTATTGGTGAGCACTATCTGCCCCTGGCGCAATGGATCAATGCCCACCGGCCAGCCAATCGCACCTGGATTATCGGTCTCAACGGTGCACAGGGCACCGGTAAATCAACCTTGAGCGGCGTACTGAAAATCATTCTCGAACAAAATTTCAAGTGTAATACCGCCATTATTTCCCTCGACGATCTGTATTTGTCGCGGGCAGATCGCCAGACTCTGGCACAGTCGGTGCATCCCCTACTACAAACCCGTGGCGTACCCGGAACCCATGACACCCAGCTTGGCATGCAGCTTTTACATAAATTAAGCCATTTGAAAGCGGGGCAAACGCTGTCACTGCCACGCTTTGACAAAGCCCGTGATGAGCCCATGACAGAAGACAAATGGGAGGTTTTTACCGGCCCCGCCAATATCGTGATTTTCGAGGGCTGGTGCATGGGTTCATCAGCCGAGGCCGAAGAAGCTCTCGCCCAGCCGATCAACGAACTGGAAGCACAAGAGGACAAAGATGGCCTATGGCGACATTATGTTAACGACAAACTGCAAACCAGCTACAGAGAACTCTTTGCCTGCAATGACCTGCTCATTATGCTGAAAGCACCCAATTTTGAGAGCATTCATCGCTGGCGTTGGCAGCAGGAACAAAAACTGGCTGCCGCCATAGCAGCCAATAACACCCCGAAACAAGGCACCCAGCTAATGGACGAAGCGGGTATCACCCGTTTTATACAGCACTATGAGCGCCTCACTCGCCATAACCTCGCACAACTACCCGAACAGGCCGACATATTGCTAACGCTGAACGAAGACCACAATATTGCGAGTACGCGCTATAAAACACCCCTAACTGACAGTGAGCATCGTGGACAGTGACAAGCCAATCGCCCATACCCCAGCTGCTGATTTTTACCGACCTGGATGGCACCCTGCTCGATCACCACGATTACAATTTCGCTCCAGCAGTGGCGACCATAAAATTAATCAACAAGCTGGGTGTCGCCTGGATATTCAACACCAGTAAAACACTGGCAGAACTACTTACCTTACGCGAGACGCTGAACAATCAGCACCCGATGATTGTCGAAAACGGTGGCGGCATCGCTATACCCGTCGGCTACCCTTTGGCCCTGCCTTCTCAATTAGATCAGTCTTTAAAAAGCCCAGCTAGCGATCTTGTCCACCAGGGCTTTCAGCTAATCACGATGGGTGAGCGGCGCGAACACATACTCGAAATACTTAAACCCCTGCGCGCTCAATTTACCTTTACTGGCTTCAGCGATATGTCAGTTGCGGAACTTGTTGAGCTCACGGGTCTATCAACAGCGCAGGCAGGACAGGCCTTGCAGCGCAATTTTTCCGAACCCATCATCTGGCAGGATAGCGAGGAAAAATTAGAGCAGTTTCACCAGCTTATCTCCGGGCATTCTCTACACTTGCTCAGAGGTGGGCGTTTTATCCATGTCATCGGCAATAGCGATAAAGGCGTAGCGATGCGCTGGCTGACGGCGCTCTATCGCCAGACAGGGCCCGCACTTAAAACCGTGGCGCTGGGTGATGGCGAAAACGATGTTGCCATGCTGGAAGCCGCCGACATCCCGGTGGTTATCCGCTCACCCGTGCATCGCCCTCCCCCCGTGCAGCACGAAAATATCCGGCTTACCGAGGGCTATGGCCCGAAGGGCTGGGCTCAGGCTTTGCACACTTTGTTAAAAAATCTCGACCATTAAATGGGTACAATAAGACTAGCCCGGAT
>CAYWXW010000158.1:0-6947 GCA_964462265.1 uncultured Porticoccaceae bacterium
CCACCTGCGCGACCAATATTGAGGGTATTTATGCCGTCGGTGATATCGCCGACTACCCCCACAAATTAAAGCTTATCCTCAGTGGTTTTTCCGAGGCGGCGCAAGCGGCCCACGCTGCCTATCTCATCGTTAATCCGGGACAAGCACTGAACTTTGAACACTCAACATCTTCCGGCCTACCCTCTTTATAGCCGGTCAAACACAGCTTAATTTCACAATAACCCTGAGGAGACAAACCCAATGACAACACTGACTTTTATTAAGCCCGATGGCGAGCGCGTCGACGTAGAAGCGACTAACGGCGCAACTGTTATGGAAGTTGCCAAAGAAAATGACATGCCCATGCTCGCTGCCTGCGGCGGTTCTTTGGCCTGTGCAACTTGCCACGTTATCGTCGACGAAGCCTGGTACGAAAAATCCGGTGAAGTTTGTGAAGCAGAAGAAGACCTGCTCGATACCGCTCACGGCCTGACTAACACTTCACGCCTGTGCTGCCAGATGAAAGTCAGCGACGACGTTGATGGTATGGTGATGACGTTGCCACCAATGGGCTAAAAGCTCAGAGTAATATCCGATACCCGGTTTGCGGTGTAATTTGCGCCCCCCGGGTATTACTTTGCCCGCTTTTCCACTGCGTTCGCACAGCACTTACACAACTTTTCCCGGATTTATCCACAGCCCACAACGACTTTCTCGCTAGACACCTGCTCGAAAAAAAGTCTTTAAAATAGCGCCAGCGGTGGCTCTTGCAAGGCGGCGTATTGTTCACGCAACTCGAGAATATGCTCACCCCAATAGCGCTCGGTGTTGAACCAGGGGAAGGCTCGAGGAAAGGCAGGGTCTGTCCAGCGGCGCGCCAGCCAGGCGGCGTAGTGCAGCATACGCAGGGTGCGCAGAGGCTCAACCAGACGCAGTTCTTTCGGGTGAAAGGTAAAGAATTCGTTATAACCCTCGACCACTTCCGACAGCTGAGCCGTTTGTCGCGGCCGATCACCGCACAGCAACATCCATAAATCCTGAACGGCCGGAGCCATGCGTGCATCGTCAAAGTCGACAAAATTGGCCGTGTCGTCGCGCCAGAGAATATTGCCACTGTGGCAGTCGCCGTGGCTGCGAATTAAAGTGAGATCACTGACCTGGGCAAATTGCGCCTCCACGGCCTGGAGTAGATCCGCCGTCAGGGAGGTATAGGAGTCTCTCAACGAGGCGGGGATAAACCGCTCGCCAACCAGTGCAACACTGGCGTGGCCGTAATCTTCGATAGTAATCGCCGGTCGGTGCTGAAAGGCTTTAACCGCACCCACGGCGTGAATGCGGCCCATCAAACGACCCAGGGTAAAGAGGTTGTCGAGGTCATCTAGCTCGGGAGCGTGACCGCCGCGCCGTTCAAACAGGGCAAAGAAAAAATCGCCAAACAGAAACAGGCTTTCACCCGCCTCATTGCGCCAGGGCGGCACCACGGGCAGCTCTTGCTCGACCAGCTCAAAGCAAAATTCATGCTCTTCACGAATTTGCGCTTCACTCCAGCGCTGAGGGCGATAGAACTTGGCGATCATCGGGGTGGCATCTTCAATGCCCACTTGATAGACCCGGTTTTCATAGCTGTTGAGGGGGAACAGTCGCCCATCACAGTAGAAACCGAGGCTCTCGACGGCGTCGATTAAAAAGCTCGGGGTCAGCGTATCAAAGGGGTGGGATACCTCCTCTTCATCATCGCCTGGGCGTGTTTCATCTTCCCACTTATTCAATACTTATCCCCACCGCAAAAGCGTCCCTCAAGCTAGGTACCCAGTTGTGCAGTGGGTGTCGAAGCTGACAGCCTCTTTTCTTCATCATCCATCTCAGCGCCAATATTTTCAAACAGAGGCGTCGATAAATAACGCTCGCCGGTATCGGGCAACATGCAGACAATATTGCTACCGGGTGGGGCTGATTCGGCGACTTTTAGCGCACCGGCCATGGTCGCACCGGCGGAGATACCAACGAAGATACCTTCTTTAACGGCCAGCTCTCGCGAGATACTCAAGGCCTGCGGCCCGGGAATGGTCAGCACCTCATCGACCAGCTCACTGGCGACGGCATCCTGGGTTAATTGAGAGATGAAATCCGGCGTCCAACCCTGCATGGGGTGGGGGCTAAAGCTGCCGTGGCTTTTGTAGGTCGACTCACTCTCGCCAGCTTCCTGAGGCACATGGCTGCTCAGTAAAGCAGCGCTCTCGGGCTCGCAAACCATAATTTTTGTCTGTGGGCTTTTTTCCCGCAACGTTCGAGCAACGCCTTTCAGCGTGCCGCCCGTGCCGTAACCAGAAACCCAATAGTCGAGTTTTTCGTCTTCAAAACAGGCGAGAATTTCCGGTGCAGTGGTACGCGAGTGCATATCGGCATTGGCTTCGTTTTCAAACTGGCGACACAGAAACCAGTCGTGAGTCTCGGCCAGTTCTACGGCTTTGGCCAACATGCCGCTGCCCTTTTCCGCCGCTGGGGTGAGCACTACTTTAGCGCCGAGAAAACGCATCATTTTGCGCCGTTCAACACTAAAGCTTTCGGCCATCGTCACTACCAGCGGGTAGCCCTTTTGCGCACACACCATAGCCAGGCCAATGCCGGTGTTGCCACTGGTGGCTTCAACCACCGTTTGCCCCGGCTTCAAGGCACCCGTTTGCTCGGCGTGTTCAATGACCGCCAACGCCAGCCTGTCCTTAACCGAACCCATGGGGTTGAAGGCTTCAATTTTGGCGTAGATATTGACGCCTTCTGGCCCCAGCTTATTAATTTTCACCAGTGGCGTATTGCCAATGGTTTCAAGGATGTTTTGGTATTTTTTACCACTTATCGCTGCGTTATCACACATAGTTTGCTCTCCTTTTTGTAGGGTCCGATTAATAAAACTCGGCTAATAAAGCTCAATTAATAAAGTACTACCGAGCGAATGCTTTCACCCCGGTGCATCAGGTTAAAGGCCTGATTAATGTCACTCAAGGGCATAGTGTGGGTGATGAGATCATCAATATTAATTTTGCCCTCCATATACCAGTCGACAATGGTGGGTACATCTGTACGCCCCCGCGCACCGCCAAAGGCAACGCCATGCCAGGAGCGCCCGGTGACCAGCTGAAAGGGCCGGGTGGCAATTTCCTGACCAGCACCGGCAACGCCTATAATGTAGGACTCACCCCAGCCCTTGTGACAGCACTCCAGGGCCTGACGCATCACCTCAACATTGCCAATGCACTCAAAGCTGTAGTCGGCACCGCCACCGGTCAAGTCGAGAATGGCCTCCACCACCTGCGGTGTTTCTTTGGGGTTAATAAAGTCTGTCATGCCGAATTTTTTCGCCAGTGCGACTTTGGCCGGATTGGTATCGACACCAATAATTTTGCCCGCACCGACCATGCGTGCGCCCTGCACCACATTCAGGCCAATACCGCCGAGGCCGAAGACCACCACCGTAGAACCCGGCTTGACTTGCGCCTTGAAGACCACCGCACCAACACCCGTGGTGACACCGCAGCCGATGTAGCAAACCTTGTCAAAAGGCGCGTCTTCACGGATTTTCGCCAGAGCGATTTCGGGTAGTACCGTGTAATTAGAGAACGACGAACAACCCATGTAATGAAGGATGGGCTGGCCATCGAGAGAGAAACGACTCTTGCCGTCAGGCATCACGCCCTGGCCCTGAGTTTCGCGAATCGCCTGGCAGAGATTGGTTTTTGGATGTAGACAGAAATTGCACTCACGACACTCCGGCGTATACAGCGGGATCACATGATCGCCCGGTTTTAGCGATGTCACCCCGGCACCCACTTCGCGGACAATGCCCGCTCCCTCGTGACCAAGAATGGCCGGAAAAGCCCCCTCCGGGTCATCCCCCGACAGGGTAAAAGCATCGGTGTGACAAACCCCCGTCGCCTTGATTTCCACCAGCACTTCTCCCGCGCGGGGCCCGTCCAAATCCACCTCGTGAATTTCCAGTGGTTGACCCGCTTTAAACGCGACCGCAGCCTGGCTTTTCATTCCCTGCCTCTCCTTGTTACTCTTTTTATGCTGAAGATTCTCGACTAGGGCCAGAGTATACGTTAATAGCCAACAAGGTTAGAACGCTGATTTCAACCCAATAAAAGCCTCTGCAAGCGCTCGCCACAGGAAATTCATGACGCCCGGCCGGATGATGATCAGGCAGCCAGGTTTTCAACAAACAGACCAAGTTGCCGACCGATAAAGACTATTAGCTGCATTTTAACGACTACTGAAAGAACTTTACCGCCAACCCCCAATCCCGCCCTAAAGCCGGAAGCCCTGCCAATGATAATTTTTGCAGCATTTTCCCGGCCAGATGGTCTATAGGTTTATAAAGCGATGTGTTGGTAGCGGATTATCAAACCCTGAGCTTTTCCTGCCAGCCATCACTCGCGCCTCTATTCACATCCTCTATTCAGATAATGAGGACAGGGAAATGTTCGAGACACTGAGTCAATACGGTCTGTCAGATATTCATTTAATGCGCGACGCCGCCTGCGGACTGCAAGCCATTATCGCCATTCACGATACCAGCCTCGGCCCCGCTATCGGTGGTTGCCGCTACCTGCACTACCCTTCGGAACAAGCCGCCATTGAGGACGCCGCGCGCCTGGCCCAGGGCATGAGCTACAAAGCCGCCCTCGCGGGCCTGCCCTTTGGCGGTGGCAAAGCGGTGATTATCAAACCTGAAGTCGAAATTGATCGCGAATTACTGTTCACCAAAATGGGTGACTTTATTGCCTCACTGCAGGGCCGCTATATCACCGCTCTGGACAGCGGTTCGACCCTCAGCGATATGGACATCATGGCCACTCGCAGCGTCTATGTGAGTTCCAGCAGCAAGATCGGCGACTGCAGCCTGTACACCGCAGAGGGCATTTACAGCGGTATCAAAGAGGCCTTTCAGGTGCGTTTTGCCAGTGACTCGTTGAAACAGGCCCGCATTGCCATTCAAGGGCTGGGCCATGTGGGTATGGCACTGGCCGAGCGGCTGCATCGAGCGGGTGCCACTCTGGTTGTCAGCGACCTCGACCCGCGCAAAACCCAGTGCGCCCAGCAGCGCTTTAACGCCGAGGTAGTGGTTGGCGAGGAAATCTATCAACAGAGCTGCGACGTTTTTGCACCCTGTGGGCTGGGCGGCATTATCAATGCCGGCAGCATCCCCCGGCTGCGCTGCGCCATTATCGCCGGCGCCGCCAATAATCAGCTCGCCGAAGACTGTGATGAACAGCTATTGCACGACAGGGGCATTCTCTACGTCCCCGATTTTGCCATTAATGCGGGCGGCCTCATTTACGCCTCTATGCGCTTTGCGGGTGAGCCCCAAGCAGCCATCGATGAAAAACTTCGCGCCATAGCAGTGACTATCCGCCAGTTGCTGACAGATACCACCGACCAACGAGAGCCAACGCAATCACCCCTGCAGACAGCGCTGTTACTTGCCAAACAACGGATCGCTGTCGGGAAAAACACAAGGGCGCAGCCAATGCCTTTTTCCAGACACAAGCCGCAGGCCATTGTTACAGGATAAAGCCATCCAAACGGGAGACAAATTATGCGCGGACGCCAGCAGTTTTCCATCCACTTTTTGCAGTACCTCGACCCCGAGGGCAATCTCGATCTGCCCCTGCCCGAGTGGACGGCGGACAGGCCTTTACTGCTCAGCATTTACGAAAACATGGTGCTGGCCCGCCTGCTCGACCAAAAGGCCGTCGCCCTGCAGCGCACCGGACAAATGGGCACCTACCCCTCCATTCTCGGCCAGGAGGCAATTAGCGTTTGCACCGGCCTGGCGATGGCAAAAAACGACGTGCTGGTGCCCTACTATCGCGACGCCCCGGCACAGATCATTCGCGGTATGTCACCGGCAGAGATCTTTATGTACTGGGGCGGTGATGAGCGCGGTGGCAACCTCAATACCGCATCGCGGGATTTACCCATTTGTGTGCCCATCGCCACCCAGTTGACTCAAGCGGCGGGCGTAGCAACGGCGCTTAAAATTAAAGGCGAAGACAGTGTTGTGGTCGCGAGCTGTGGCGATGGTGCCACGTCGAAGGGCGATTTTATGGAGGCCCTGAACCTCGCGGGGGTCTGGGATCTGCCCATCGTATTTGTGATTAACAACAACCGCTGGGCGATATCCGTACCCCTGGCACAACAGACCCGCGCCGCGACATTGGCGCAAAAAGCTATCGCCGCCGGCATCGACGGCATTCAGGTCGATGGCAACGACCCCATCGCCGTTTATGAAGCCATCAGCCAGGCCATTGCACGTGCCCGCAAAGACGGCCAGCCCACAGTCATCGAAGCCCTGAGCTATCGCCTCTGTGACCACACCACTGCCGACGATGCCTCGCGCTACCGCGACGCCGATGAACTCAAGACCCACTGGCAAGAGGAACCCATCCTGCGCTTTCAGCACTTTTTACACCAGCAGGGGCTGTGGGATGCCGAGCGGGAAAAGGCCCTGCAGTCCCGTTGCCAGCAAACCATTGATCAAGCCGTTGCGGTGTATTTGGCCGTAGAGGCGGAACCCGCCACTGCCATTATTGACTACCTTCACGCTTTTTTACCCTACACCCTGGAAAGCCAACGCAGCGAGATCCAGCAAAAAGAGGCCCCTGTAAATGCTTAGGGAGAGCAACTATGAATGTGAATTTTTCGACAACAGATTGCCTGACGACTGACAGCGCTGCAGCGCTTGATGAGAGCGCCGGTTCTGACATTCGAGGCGACATGCAGAGCGAAACGACAGAGTCCGTGAAAGCGTCCGCAAAAGAGTGCCTGCTCGTCGAAGCCATCAATATGGCCCTGCACTACGAAATGGCCCGCGACTCTAGCGTCGTTGTGCTCGGCGAAGATGTCGCCACCAACGGCGGCGTGTTTCGCGCCACCCTCGATTTAAAACAGGCTTTTGGCGCTGAACGGGT
>CAYWXW010000159.1:0-6811 GCA_964462265.1 uncultured Porticoccaceae bacterium
TATTCCGCCCACTATGACGGTATATTTGTAGCCTCACTAGCACGAATAAATAACATCAATTTTGGGGTAATACCAAGCATAATACAGATTCCTGAAATATTTACTAAAATGCAGGAAAGAGCATTAAAAATCCTCAATAAAGCAATTGGGTATGGGGTATATGGCTACGAAGTATCATCAAATGTAGACAGTGTCATGTATGGGCCCATTATGGAGCCTGATGATTTAGATTATGTTGGGGATTGGTATTAAATGATTAAGGGGGACGCCTTTAATCTCTTTAATTAAAGAGGGGGAGGTTAAACTCGACCTCATGTTCTTTTAGAATTCTTTTGACACCGAAAATAGCACCGTATTCTGGTTGGCATTATAGTTATCGTTTACCACAAACTTACCGCCAATATTGGTATCTGAATAGCCTATCGATAAATTGAGCCCCACAAGCTTTTTATCTAGAGTTATCGAGTAATTAAGATATTCTTCATAACCAAAAATGGCTAGATCCAGCGCATCTCCGAACGAGTAGCCAGCATGAAAGGTAAGGTTGAAACCGCTGGGTAAAGGCACCTTATAGTCAGCTTCAATGTAACTATAATCTTCGCCAGTATTAAATGAATCATTCGTATACCAGTAGACCATTCGAAGGTTGTAAAAATCGACACCCAGGACAAGCTCGCTAAAATCCACATCTGACTCAGTGCCCGGGTATATGTACTCATAATAAGTGATGTCGTATGACAGGTTTTTACCCAGTTGATTGAAATAACCAATATAGAGGTCATGTTCAACGCGTTCTTTATTGTCATGCGGATCACTTGACCGGTAATAGTCAACATTACTTCCCCACCAACCAGCGTAAAAGCCTGATTCATGAAAATATTCTACCCAACCTTGCACTGCAGGTTTTTCTCCCGACTGTGAAATACCCCTTGCGCGGTAATCGCTAACTACTGAAATACTCCCGCTCAATTCTGAGTAAGCAATCTGGCTGTGTAAGACCATCATTACGATGATTAAAGAACTTCGCAATTTATTCATATTTTTATTATTAAATTTGATTTAGAGACGGTAATGTTTTTTCTACTCAATGCAAAGCTACTTGCTATCGTGAAAAACACCGCTATGAGAGGGGCGCTAGTCGAGTAAATGTGGCTGACCTTCTATTTATAGTGCCTATGATTTTTGTGGTGTTTCTTATGTTGCCTTGCTTAGTCATCAACATCATCAGCGTCTACCTGGCCGCTTAGTCGGCGGCGCACGTGGGACCATGACATGCCGATGGCGAGTATCAGGCAGAGAACTAATTGCACGACATAAGTCATCGCTTTGGTGTTATCGGGCGCGATAATGCCCCAGTCGATTATCATCCAGAAAACGGTACCGAAGAGTGCTGCGACCAGTGCTATACCAATAGGCCCCAGCGAGCGTAGTGTGGCACGAATAAAAATTACCCAGCCGATGATGAGTAGTAAGCCGGTAAAGGCTTTGACCGAGGTGATGTCAGGTAACTGCGCGATAGACCAGTGGTAGTAGGAGTACCCCTCTGCATTGTAAGTGACGAAAACCAGTATCAGTGCAGCGGCCAAGCGCAGGAAAAACCCCTGCCAGGAAAAACTCGATGATGGCACGAAGCCTCCTCATTATTCTTGTCTGTGTTGGCTGCGAATTATCGCTTAAATTGGTTCGGGGATTCAAATCTGGAGTTGACCTTCTACTTGGGTAGAAGGGAAAAACAGCAGGTAACAACGGGGCCAGATCAGATGCCGTCTTGCAACCAGGCATTTTGGAAAGACCGGGGTCATGGAAAAACCGGAGTCAGATATAAGTCTTGTAGTACCACATTTTGCGTGATTTGGGGGCGAGCCTTGCATGCTCTTGTCGCCGAAATCCCGGGGTGGGCTTACCGCTGGTTTGAGGCAATCTTAAACAGCAGGTATACCTGGGTGATGATCAGTTGCCACATTCTGACAGGCGCCGTTAAGATATGGGCAACTGTCAAATTAAGTCTGAGCTACTACAAACAACCTCTCTCTGGCAGCTATAGCCTTCTGTTTAAGAATTATGCCTTCTTAAACTCCTCTTCCCAGCAGGCCCAATAAGCTGCCAGGCGTCTGGTGTGTGCAGCGGGCTTTTCAGCGTAGAGGCGAGCACCAAATGATAGAGCACTGGTCTGTAGCTGCTGGCGATGGCAATCAATCAAGACCAGCAGGTGCTTAACTTCTCCCCGCGAACCAAAATCCTTTGGCGCTTTATTTACGAGTTGTTGCAGCACCAGCAGATCATGCTCAGCGCCGAGTAGATCAGCCAGTTGCTTTAAGGCCAGTTCGCGTCCATCCAGTTCGCCAGGCCAGGTCTTAACCAGGAGTAGCGTATGGCACCAATGCTCTTTGACTCGCTTTCGCCAGGCGTGAAAATCAGCGTCGCCTGGCTGTGATTGGCATTTTCGATAGGCGGCTCGCCCTGCTTGATAACTATTGCGCAAGCCATTTTCCAACACCCCAAAACCTTTGTCCCTCAGGGGCCAGGCATGCACTCGCGTTTGTGCATGCTTAAGCGCTGTTTGTAAAGCTGCCAGCTCATGATCTAGTTGCGGGTGATCTGCCATTACTGCCTTAAGTCTATTATTCAGGCGTACGTGCAGGGCAGGAAAAGGGTCGTAATCAAGCTGCCCGGCAAAAGTGGAGCTGAGCTGGTCACAAATTTCGAGCATCGCTTTAGCATCACGAAGCGCTGACAGGCTGTTTGCTTGCTTGCGAAACCAGGCGTTTTCTTCTGCATAGGCTGGCCCGAGTTCAGTGCGTATCAGTCGCAATACAGCGCGAATTTCTTTAATGCACTTGCGAGTCTTATGAATGCCCTCGTGAAAGTTTTTCCTTTTGTGCTTAAGCTGCGCGGCTGCGTCAACCATGCATTCCAGTACTATTCGTTTTAATTCACTATCAAGGGCATCGGGCCTGGTCAGTTGGTACGACATCGAAAACTACTCTCCTTTTGACGGGGGTTTGCGTCCACCCGCTTAGAAAATGATTGGAGGATTCAAGTGCGGCGGGACTGGCAAATAATTAACGCGCTAGTATTTGCGTTCAAACTCCATAATCTGGGGCGGGTGCTTGCAAGCATGTTCTTGCCCCGAATAAGAGCTCATCTATGTTAAGGGATCGGTGTGGCTTATTCAGCGTTTCCTTATACTAGCGATAAACCCCACGACATTTCACGCTGATCCATATCAACCAACCTACGATTATGTGACCACAGTGTGACGATTGAGGGTGATAATAAAGTGCTAATTTCGATTCGGGTCTACAGAGTAAATAGCCGCTCTGTAGGTGCGGCGAAACAAGCTCCTTGGCGAATATTACACTTGGCTGAGAGAATCCAGAAAAAACGTAGCAAGCTGAGGGGAGGCATGATGAAACTCACGACCTTTGATGATCACGGGAAAGACAAAATGGACAATGGTAGCGAGAAAAAACTCGACTTGAGCAAAGGCACTCACCTGACACAGGAAGAAAAAATCCTCGGTAAAACTTTGAAAAAGTCCGTTTATCTGAGCACAGAAGAATTGGCAGCGATAAACTCTAAGAAAGGTTTGCTGAAATTACTTAGCAGTAAAAACATTAATGTTGAAAAGGCGCTGGTAAAACTACGTTACGAGCAGGAGCTGGAAAAGCTGCAAATGGAGCTGGTCAAGCTACAGCGATCCGTTCAGATGGAGGGTCGCCGCGTCGCGATTATCTTTGAGGGCCGGGATGCGGCTGGCAAGGGTGGCAGCATCCGCCGTTTTATGGAACACCTCAATCCCCGCAGTACGCGGGTGGTTGCGCTACCGAAACCAACTGAAGTACAGCAGGGCCAATGGTATTTTCAACGCTACACTGAGCAACTGCCAAACCCTGGCGAAATCGTGTTTTTCGATCGCAGTTGGTACAACCGGGCCGTGGTGGAACCGGTTATGAAATTTTGCACCAAACAACAGCATCAGACTTTCATGCGACAGGTGCCGGAATACGAGCATATGCTTTACGAAGATAACCTCGAAATAGTGAAGTTTTGGTTCTCGATATCCAAAGAGGTACAGGCCGAGCGCTTTGAATCGCGGCGCACCGACCCGCTCAAGCAATGGAAAATCAGTCCGGTTGATGAGCTGGCTCAAGAAAACTGGGATCTATACACCAAATACAAAGAGGAGATGTTCAGCAAAACTCACACCTCCTACAGCCCCTGGATCATTGTCAAAGCCAACGACAAGAAGAGAGCGCGCGTTGAAAGCATGCGTCACGTGCTCTCAACCCTCGAATACGAAGGCAAAGATGAGCCGCGCACGCACTTGTCACCGGATCCGGATATTGTCTTGCGCTATCATCGATCGCAATTGAGTATTGATTGATGAAAAGGGGGCTTGTGTTTCAGTAAGCTAATTTCACATCGCTGAAATACAAGCCCTCGTAGAATAATTTACGTCGAGCCAGATTATTCTGACGGTACAAGCTGGCCCATACAATAAGGAGTCACATTCAACCTCAAGTATACTAAGTTCCCCTGAATACTCGGCACGTTCAGTCCATGTTGGCAAGATGAATTACTCATTTGTCTATTCTTGCGTTGCACTTGTCGGGCAAATCTACACCGCACCGAGGCCATCCCGCGCCAGTGTGCTTCCTGAGCTTGGGCGTTATCCTGGCTTGTTCGGCCTGATTGGCCGCTGGGCACTCAGAGCAAGCAAAAATAGAAGCGTGAATTTCCCGCCCATTGCCGTATAATTCGCGCCTCGAAAACCCCTCTTATTGAATGACTACGGAGATTTCCTGTGAAAGCACCTGTTCGCGTTACTGTTACCGGCGCCGCTGGCCAAATTAGTTACTCCCTTTTATTTCGTATTGCCGCTGGCCAAATGCTCGGTACAGATCAGCCGGTTATCTTGCAGCTGCTGGAAATAACGCCCGCTCTCGAAGCGCTGAAAGGTGTGGCGATGGAGCTTGAAGATTGTGCTTTCCCACTGCTGGCTGGCATCGTGCAAACTGACGACGCTAATGTTGCCTTTAAAGACACTGATTACGCACTGTTGGTTGGTGCCCGCCCACGTGGCCCCGGCATGGAGCGTAAAGACCTGCTCGAAGCCAATGCTGCCATCTTCTCGGCCCAGGGCAAGGCGATTGACGCCAATGCCAGCCGCGATATTAAAGTACTGGTCGTCGGCAACCCCGCCAACACCAATGCTTTGATCGCCCAGCGCAACGCGCCATCGATCAACCCACGTCAGTTCACCGCCATGACTCGTCTCGATCATAACCGCGCCATGTCGCAGTTGGCTGACAAGACTGGCACAACGATCAATGACGTTACCAACATGACGATCTGGGGCAATCACTCGGCGACGCAGTACCCCGATCTGCATCACGCCAAAGTGAATGGCAAAACTGCCATCGATTTGGTTGAGCAAGACTGGTACGAAGCTGACTTCATCCCCACTGTGCAGCAGCGCGGCGCAGCTATTATTGCCGCTCGTGGTGCCTCTAGTGCCGCATCGGCCGCCAACGCGGCAATCTCGCACATGCGTACCTGGACTCTCGGCACTGCCGAAGGCGATTGGGCAAGCATGGGTATTTACAGCGACGGTAGCTACGGCATTACCGAAGGCCTGATCTACTCCTTCCCCTGTGTTTGTAAAGACGGCGACTGGAGCATTGTTCAGGGTCTTGAAATCAATGACTTCTCCCGTGGCAAAATGCAGGCTACCGAGCAGGAATTGACTGAAGAGCGCGATGCAGTACAGCACTTACTACCCTAGGTGAGTGGTGTTGAAAAGAGCGCCACATAGGCGCTCTTTTTTTAGTGTGTGTTTAGTTCGAGACGCGGTAATAAATATAAAACAAAGTGAACTGTTTAAGAGGACGTCATTATGGATCTGCCTAAAATCGGTAATTTAGCACCGGTCTTTAAATTGCAAAACCAGCGCGATGAAACAGTTGCGCTGAAAGATTTTCGCGACAGTAAAAACGTTGTTTTATATTTTTACCCCAAGGCGATGACCCCCGGTTGCAACGTGCAGGCCTGCGGTATTCGCGACAGTAAGGCCGAGTTTGCCAAGCTCGATACGGTGGTGTTCGCTGTCGCCCGTTTGCTGCGCTTTGAAGAGAAGCAGTCGTTGAACTTTGATTTATTGTCTGACGAAGACCACGCCATTGCCGATAAATACGGTGTCTGGGGTATGAAAAAAACCTTCGGTAAGGAATACATGGGTCTTAAACGCACCACCTTTATTATCGGTAAAGACGGGCGACTCAAGCATGTTATCGCCAAAGTAAAAACCAAAACCCATCACGATGATGTACAGCAGTGGATAAAAGAAAATCTCGCCGATTGATTCGCAAGTAGTAAATCAATCGCAATTTTTAATGAGTAAGTTAGTCAATTAGCACGTTAAACAAAGTAGCTTTAGGAGCTTAGACCATGTCATTTTTTATATCTTCAGCCCACGCGGCCGCACCTGCTCCCGGTGAGCCCGATCCGCTGATTACTATGGCCATGTTTGCCGGCCTGTTCGTGTTTATGTATTTTATGATTATCCGTCCTCAGCGCAAAAAGCAGAAAGAGCACCGAGAGCTGGTATCCAGCATTGCCAAGGGCGATGAGATTGTCACTAACAGTGGCATTATCGGCAAAATTAATAAGCTTGAAGGCGACTACCTGTTATTAGAGGTGTCCGATAAAGTCGAGCTTAAATTCCAGCGCAACGCTATCCATGCTGTGTTGCCAAAAGGCACCATCAAAGCGATCTAAGGCTTAATGATCTAAACCTTAATGATCTAAA
>CAYWXW010000160.1:0-5395 GCA_964462265.1 uncultured Porticoccaceae bacterium
TTGTCCTTGCTGCCAGACACCACCAGACCTTTGTACGGATGCCAGTCGACACACTTGGCGTCCGCGCCGTGACCTAGCGGATATAGGTGATGTCAGTTACCCATTTAGTGTTTTGCGTATCTGCACTGAAGTCGCGCTGTAAATGATTGTGTACACCTGCCGGGCGATGACCTACATCCTTTTTCTTCCATCGACGTTTCTGGGGGATACCTTGGAGGTCATTCAGTCGCATAAGGCGCGCGACACGATTTTTGCCGCATCGTATACCCTGATAGTGCAACTCATCACGTATTCGAGGTGCTCCCATCACGCCATCGCTATCGGCATGGAGTCCCTGAATACGTTTGAGCAGCGCTCGGTTTGCAAGCTCTCGCTTACTGGGCTCGCGGTCCCTCCACTCATAGTAGCCACTGGGTGACACCTTGAGATGACGACACATCATTCGAACCGGGTAAGCATCGCGGCAGCGATCAATCATAAGGAATCTCACTTCGATTCCTTCGCGAACCACACCGCCGCTTCTTTTAAAAAATCGCGTTCCTTCTTCACCCGACTTAACTCTCGCTTGAGAGCGGCCATTTCTTCGTCCCTGGGTTTACCTTGGCCAGTAAAAGCCTCCGGGCCTAACATGCCCAATTCGCGCCTCCACCGACCGATCATATTGGCATTGATACCGAGCTCTTCGCCGACCTGTTTGGCGGTTACGCCGGGCTGGTTGGCAAAGGACACTGCTTCTCGTTTAAACTCCTCGGAGTACTTTCTTCGTTTTTGCATGACACACCTCTACAGCCATTGTCGGCCTTTTTTGATGTGTCCGGAAAGATGGGGTTAAACCCCCAGGCGCCCAGATGAATCTAGTGTTGGCCAAAACAGGGCTTATTAGCCATTTAACTGGATAGTTTTAGGTGAAACCCGTGCCTTCTATAGCGAGTAGCGAATGAGTTATTTCGATAAAATTTATCACCCACCAGGCACTCCACCCGGCACTCTAATCGGAACTGAAGACGCCAGCCCAGAAAAGCCCACAATCCGGCTGATCGATTACACTGAAACAAGTTTGATTACCGAAGAACTGTCTTCTGGCGAACAAATCCAGCCTTACATGGAAAAAGAAAGCGTGACATGGGTTCACCTCCAGGGCGAAATCCAGGTCGATACGCTCAAGCATATCGGTCATATATTCGAACTTCACCCACTGGCCCTAGAGGACGTGATCAACCAGGGACAGCGCCCCAAAGTTGAGGACTACGATGATCTATTATTCGTCATCGTGTCTATGCCCAGAGAAGTCGATGGAAAAATCATAATGGAGCAAGTTTCCCTTTTTCTAGGGGAGAGTTACATTATCAGCCTTCACCCAGGGAGACATGATCCCTTTGACAGCCTCCGTTCTCGATTACTTAAAAAAACCGGCCGAATTCGACAGCAAAAAGCAGACTACCTTCTTTACTGCATTCTTGATCTGGTTATCGACCAGGGCTACCCTTTGCTTGAAAAATTAGGTGAAGATATTGAAAGCGTTGAAGATCAATTGTTGGGATTCGCCGCGAAACAATCCACACTTGCCGAGATACATCGTATACGACGTGAGCTGATGCTATTAAGGCGAAACCTTTGGCCACAGCGGGAAGTACTAAACAACTTACAGCGTAATGAAACCACCCTGATCAGGGAAGATAGCCTCATTTATCTTCGTGATTGCTATGATCACGCCATCCAGATTCTGGACATCATGGAGAACTACCGAGAAATGGCAGCCAGCTTGATCGACGTATATCTTTCGTCAGTCAGCCATCGGCTCAACGAAATCATGCGCGTACTCACCATGATTGCGACGATTTTTATCCCACTGACCTTTGTCGCTGGTTTATACGGCATGAATTTTAATCATCCAGACAGCCCCTGGGCAATGCCCGAATTACGCTGGTACTATGGTTATCCCCTGGCATGGGGCATTATGATTTCAGTGGTCATTGGCATGGTGTTCTACTTCAAGCGCAAAAAATGGCTGTAGTCTGAGGGCTAGGGGAACACCTCAAAGTGAGTGCCACGACGATGCCCATCATGGGTTCGATACTAAGAGGCTTGCCGAGCAACGGCCATCTGCCGACGATCACGGTGACCGGGGCTGTTAATGTCGCGAAGAAAGTATCGCTGAGAAAGCCCAACATCAGAAAAATCAATTACTGGGAGAACCCATTCCATCATACCCAAAACACTACAAGGGGCACACCGAGTGCTTTGAGCATAATGCCTCTGTAGAGAGTATCTTTGATTCCCTTATGGTGAAGATCTTTCTAAATGAATCGTTAATAAACCCTACTCGAATGCGCTAAACCGCCTTTGAATACATTAAGGTTGATTACTACAGAAGGAGGAGGCACAGTGCCTTTGACTACCTCAGCCCCGAACAACATCGAAAACTAAATATCTTTTCCATGAGTGTCCGTTTTCGACGGAGCAGACCACTGTTAAGGAATCCCTAAAAGTGAGTAACACACCAATAACCCTGGGATGGCGTGAATGGGTTCTTCTACCGGAACTGAATCTTCCACCGCTCAAAGCCAAGATTGATACCGGCGCCAGAACCTCCTGCCTGCATGCCTTTAGTCTTGAGCCCTTCAACAAGGGTCGGTCAGCCTGGGTGCGCTTCGGCATGCACCCCCACCAACACGACCCAGATACGGAGGTGTTTTGCGAAGCAAAAGTCGTCGATAAAAGAATTGTCACAGATTCCGGTGGCCACAGGGAAGAACGCTATGTCATCTCTACACTGCTGGAGTTGGGCAAGACGCAATGGCCTATCGAAATCACTTTAACGAATCGCGATACCATGCGCTTTCGCATGTTGCTTGGACGAACCGCTATGCAAGACAAGATCCTTGTTGACCCGGGCGGCTCCTACCTTTTAGGTAATACAGAAAACACGCCTCTCTACGTATCTGCCAAGGAAAATATAAATTGAAAATAGCCATTTTATCCCGCAATAGAAAACTCTATTCCACCCGACGCCTGGTTGAAGCCTGTGAACAACGCGGCCACGAGCCTATGGTTATTGACGTATTACGCAGCTATATGGACGTTGAATCCAGCAAGCCGGAAGTGCATTTCAAGGGAGAAAGCCTGCCGGTTTTTGATGCCATCATTCCGCGCATTGGCGCTTCGGTGACCTTTTATGGCACTGCGGTTTTGCGGCAATTTGAAATGATGGGTTCTTTCCCGCTGAATGAATCTGTCGCCATTAGCCGTTCCCGAGACAAATTACGCTCTTTGCAGTTATTGTCGCGTAAAGATATAGGCATGCCCAATACCGGATTTGCCCATGACCCCGACGACATTCCAGACCTGATCAAGATGGCTGGCGGCGCTCCTTTGGTGATAAAACTGCTGGAGGGCACGCAGGGAATCGGCGTGGTTTTGGCCGAAACAAAAAAGGCGGCTGAAAGCGTCATCGAGGCCTTCATGGGATTAAAGGCCAACATTATGGTTCAGGAGTACATAAAAGAAGCCGGCGGCTCTGATATCCGCTGCTTTGTGGTGGGCGATAAAGTGGTTGCCGCTATAAAGCGGCAGGCTCAGCCCGGTGAATTCCGCTCTAATCTGCATCGCGGCGGTTCCGCTTCATTGGTCAAAATCTCTCCAAAGGAACGCGCCACGGCGGTTAAAGCCGCCAATATCATGGGCCTCAATGTTGCCGGGGTTGACCTTCTCCGCTCGGAGCGCGGCCCTCTGGTTATGGAGGTCAACTCTTCGCCAGGCCTTGAAGGCATAGAAACGGCGACGGGCAAAGATGTTGCCGGCATGATCATCGAATTTATTGAGAAAAATGCCAAGCCCCACAGGACACGCACCCGGGGGCAGGGCTAAGCACGATGACCTCAGAGCCTTTCACCATAAATGGCGTTGCCATTAAACCAGGCACGCGAACCACCATCGATCTACCGGCTGGCCGCCTCTACACCCATGCTCCCATGACGATACCCGTGCATGTCGTAGCCGGTAAACGTGCGGGGCCGTGCCTGTTTCTCAGCGCAGCCATTCACGGGGATGAAATCAATGGCGTTGAGATTATTCGCCGTGTGCTGAAACTACCGGCACTTAAACAGCTAAAAGGTATCGTTCTGGCTGTACCCATTGTCAATGTCCATGGCCTAATCAGCCACTCTCGTTATTTGCCAGACCGCCGCGATCTGAACCGCTCTTTCCCTGGCACGGAAAAAGGCTCTCTTGCGGCGAGGCTAGCCCACTTATTCATGACTGAAATTGTGGCGAAGAGTACACACGGTATTGATCTGCACACGGGCGCCATCCACCGAAGTAACCTGCCGCAGATTAGAGCTAACCTGGATGACGACGAAACGAACCGTATGGCCAGGGCCTTCCAGGTTCCGGTCATTATTTCATCCAATCTGCGCGATGGCTCCTTGAGGGAATCCGCATCGGCATTTGGTATCCCCACGCTGCTATATGAGGCAGGTGAAGCGCTGCGGTTTGACGAAGTGGGTATTCGAGCCGGTGTTAAGGGCATTGTAAACGTCATGCGCTCACTGGGTATGTTGCCCGCTTCACGTGCGAAAGCGAAGAAACAGATAGAACCTGTGGTAGCGCGCTCGAGTTCATGGGTGCGCGCGCCGAGCAGTGGCATACTAAGAGCCATGGTGCCCCTGGGTGGAAGAGTTAAAAAAGGGACGCTTTTGGGCATTGTTGCTGATCCTTTTGGTGAACAGGAGGTAGAAATCACTTCAACGGTTAGTGGCATTGTCATCGGGCGAACTAACCTTCCTCTGGTCAACGAGGGTGACGCGCTTTATCACATCGCCCGCTTTGAAGATATCCAGGAAATTGAAGCCAAGGTTGATGAATTCCAGGAAGAATTCTTGCCAGAAGCCATATCTTCCCCCCATTCTGAGAGTCCTATTATCTAAAAACCTGATGTTTGCTTAAGTCAATTATTCCTATCCACTCCAGGGAAGACCTCATGGAGTTCACCAACAAAGGCCGAAGTCACCGCCGCCAACAGCACTACGATCGCAGAATCCACAAACTGCTTCCCAAGCTTAACCAGCGAGACACGACACCATTTTTCGCGGATCATGTTAGACCCCGTCAACTAAGACAAGCTACGCTTCTGTCGCAGCACAAGCCCTTTGCGAAGCATCAAGGGGTAACCAAGCACCATTAGAGTTAATACCACAGCCAGATTACCGGCGGCCTCTTAGCCGCCCGCAAACAGATAAACAAGACCAGCGGTCGCCACCGCAACCAACAAGGTCTGAAGCCCGCTGCGTAACCAGGAGATATCGGCGATTCGGCCAAGGAAAACGCCAAGGATTTAACCACTTTGGGGGCCAAAATGGTCAAAAATCACATTTTTTTTCAAAAAAACACCTTTGGT